>JADLBT010000432.1 GCA_020847555.1 Gemmataceae bacterium | reverse complement strand
GGCCGGTGATCTTCATCACCGCCCACGGGACGACCGAGACGGCCATCGAAACGATGAAGGGCGGGGCGTTCGACTACCTTGTCAAGCCGGTCGATCTCGAGCGCCTCAGCCAGCTGATCGACCGCGCCCTGGAGACGGTGCGCCTGGTCCAGGTGCCGGCCGTGCTGCCGACCGAGGATCAGGTGGACCGGATCGTCGGCCGCAGCCCGGTGATGCAGGAGATGTGCAAGGCGATCGGCCGTATCGCCCCGCAGGACGTCAACGTCCTGATCCTGGGCGAGAGTGGGACCGGCAAGGAACTGGTCGCCCGCGCCCTGTACCAGCACAGCACCCGGGCCGACGGGTTGTTCCTGGCGATCAACTGCGCTGCCATCCCGGAAACGCTGCTCGAAAGCGAGCTGTTCGGCCACGAGAAGGGCGCCTTCACCGGCGCCGAGCGGCGGCGCATCGGCAAGTTCGAGCAGGCCAACGGCGGGACGCTGTTCCTGGACGAGATCGGCGACATGCCGCTGCCGCTCCAGGCGAAGATGCTGCGCGTCCTGCAGGACCAGCAGTTCGAGCGCGTCGGCGGCAACGAGCTGGTGCAGGCGCAGGTGCGCATCCTGGCGGCGACGAACCAGGATCTGGCGAAGCTGGTGGACGGGGGCCGCTTCCGCAAGGATCTGTACTATCGCCTGAACGTGGTCGTGATTCGGGTGCCGCCGCTGCGCGAGCGGCTCGGGGACGTGGCGGAACTCGCCCACTACTTCCTGTTCCGGTACAACGGCGAACTCGGCCTCGACCTGCGCGGGTTCGCCCCGGAGACGCTGGAGCGGCTGGAGGAGTACGCCTGGCCGGGGAACGTGCGCGAACTGCAGAGCGCGGTCAAGCAGGCCATGCTCCAGACCTCCGGCCACATCCTGCTGCCGGAGTTTCTCCCGGACAACGTCCGTGGCGGGACGCGCGCCGCCACTACCCCCCAGGTGGCTCTCGCGGCGGCCGCGCCGGAGACGGGCAGCTTCGACGTCAACGCGCTGATCGACGCCGCCTTGCAGGGCGGCGAGGGGCGCGTCTACGAGCGCGTGATCGGCGTCGTCGAACGGCAGCTGTTGGCCCGGGCGCTACGCCACACCGGCGGGCATCAGACGCAGGCCAGCGAACTCCTCGGCCTGAACCGGGCGACGCTGCGCCACAAGCTCCGCGCCCTGGGGCTGGCGGTGGACCGGGTCGTGACCGACGACCACCGCGCCGAGTCAGCGGACGCGGACTGACCCCCCGGGCGCCGACCTTTTCCCTGTCGAACTGCTCTGGAACCCCACCGGGCACGTCGCTATAGTCCGCCTCCCTCACAGTTGGCAAACCACAACTCGTCCGGCTGTGGGGAAGAACTCCACGTCGTGTCCGGCCCCGCGGCACGTTCGGCCCGGCGGGGCGGCTGGTTCCGTCCAGGTCTTTTTTCAGGAACAGGGGACGTTTCATGCGCAAACTGGTCTGGTGCGGCGCGGCCGTCATGGTGGCCGGAGCTGCGGCAGTCTACATGACCGCCAGCCACGCCGCCAAAAACCCCGACTCGTACTGGGGCCGCTGTTTCAACGTCGCCGCCCACCTCGGTATCCGGAGTAACCCGTTCGTCCTCCTCAACAACGCCGCCTGCCAGAGCGCGGCGGCCGCTGCCGCGCATCGCCACGGCGGGCTGGCCTGCGGCGCCGTCGCCGGCCAGTGCGCGGAAGACGAGGTGGTCACCCACGTTCACAAGCCGGCTGATGTGGTGGAGGGCCACTGCGCCGCCCACGAGGCGGCCGACGCCTGTGAGCCCGTCGCGCAGCCCGAACCCGCCGACGCGGGTGAGATGGTGGAGGCCGAGGCGGTCGCCCCGTGGGAGCCGATCCGCGTCGAGGTCGTCGGCTGCCGCGACGAGCCGCGCGCCGCGGCCCCCGTGGACGTGTTCAACCCGGCGCTGATCATCAACATGCCGTGCCCGGTCGAGACCGACGAGCCGGCGATCGCGGCGTGCGTGGACGTCGAACTGCTGCCCGCGCCGGCCGCCGAGGAGGAGTGCGACGCGCCCTGCAAGTGCGGCCTGATCCGGCAGATGCTGAAGGTGGCCGGCCTGGTCCACGCCGACGCCATCGAGTGGGAAGCGATCCCGATGCCGGCCCCGTGCGCCGACGCCATCGAGTGGGAAGCGATCTCGATGCCGTCCCCGTGCGCCGACGACGAACCGCAGGAAGAGGGCGTCGAGGAGTCGATGCCGCAGGCGAACGCGGTCAATCCGTACCCCTGCCACCATCAGCATTGCCCGTACATGGGCTGCCCGTACTCCTACTCCCGCGCTACTCCGGTCGAGCCGACGAAGCAGGCGCCGGTCAAGAAGAAGGTCCGGACCCGGAAGGTCAAGGTCATCGACGGCGAGCCGTGTGTGGCCCCGGCGAAGGAGTCGTTCTGGAAGAAGTTCCACGACGAGACGCCGTGTTCGGAGGGTGTCGATACGATGGAGTTCCGGCCGACGGACGACTATCGTGCTCCGCCGGGCAGCATGCCCTATTGATGGAGCGGCGAACGAGTTCGCGGCGATGAGCGGTCCCGCTCCTCGCCGCGGGCAACCACGGGCAGGGCGGTCGGTCGCTGCGGCGACCGGGCGCCCTGCCCGTCCGTGTTTCACGGCCGCCCCGGGAACTCAGCAGCAGCGAAATCCCCACAGGAACGTGAAGACCATCGCCAGCAGCAGGAAGACGGGCGAGGCGGCGGCGAACAGCGACAGGGTCATCCGCGAGTACCAGCGCGGGAAATCGCGGAGCCCCAGCTCGTCCACCAGGTAAGCCCCCAGCACGAGGGCGTATGCCCCCACGATCATGACCGCGTTCCGCAGGTTGATGAAGTCGATGAGCGCGTCTGTCAATGGGTCTTTCCCGAGCATGGCAAGTGGTGCTCCGACTGAATCCTTGTCTGGTGCCCCCCGCTCCGGCCCCACCAACCCGGCGCTGGCGCTTCGGGTTGGTGGGAGCGTAAGCGAGGGTCTTACCTCCGTGGTCTTCCCTGATGCGAATACGACCGCCTCCCGTGGCGGGTGCATGTCTTGTGAGGTCCGGTAACGCGGGTTACTGGGAGAGTTCGGGCAGGTTTGGCTGGACCGCGTCAAGGGAGGGTGTGCAGGGGATTACCATCATTTGCTCTATACTATCGCGCCGGGCCGCTGCGTCAACCACCCGGTTGACGCAGCGGGGGCGGCGGGGGCGGCGGCGGCGGGCCGTCGGGGAGACGCGACGGCAGGTCGCGCGGCGAGATGGCCGGCACCGGCACCACTCCCGCGGGCGGCGCCGCGGGGACCGGCTGCGCCCCGTTCCCGTTGTCGGGAAGCGCCTCGTAGACCGTCGTGCTTTCCTCCTCAACCACCGGCGGCTCCAGTCCCCGGGCGCGCAGCTCGGCCCGGAAGCGCACATCGCCCTTCCTGAGTCCCTGCACCTCGATCGTGTATTCCAGCACCTGCTGCGGCGCCACGTTGTCCACGGCCGCGAAGGTCACCACCTGTTTCTCGACCGTCGGCGCGCCCGGCCCCTTCGCCCCGCCGGGCACAATCGCCAGTTCAGCCGGCACGACCGCCTTCACCTCGACGCCGTTCGCCGGCGCGGAGCCGGTGTTCGTCACCAGCACCCGGTAGGTCAGTCGCTGTCCAACCAGTACCGGGTCGCCGATATCCTTTAACTCGAAGCGGAACGCCGCCTGCCCGACGATGGCGATCACGGCCTCGCCGGTCGCCCTCAGCCCGCCGTCCGCGGTTGCCTCCGCCCGATTCACTGCCGCCGGCGCCGGTCGCTCGCAGGTCGCCGTCACCCGGACACGCTTCTCCGCGCCGGGCTGGAGGACGCCCAGATCCCACGTCACCTCCCCGTCGCCGGGCCGCCCGCCCTCCGTCGAACTCTGGAAGCGCACCTCGGACGGCAGCCGGTTGCGCAGAACCACGCCGGTCACCGGCACGTCGCCGGGGTTGTGGACGCGGATCTCCCACTCAACCGGCAGTCCGACCTGCCGCGTCCGCGGCCCGACCACGCTCACCCCAAGCTGGGCCTGTTTCACCTGGATTGCCTGCTCGGCCTGGTCACTCAGCCCGCCGTCCGCCCTGGCTGTCGCCCGCACGGTGAAGGTGCCGAGCTGCCTGGGCGTCAGTACCAGGGGCGGCAACTCGCGCCGCTCGAACGGCTTCAGGTCGCCGAGGCGGGCGTCCATCGAGTTGCCCGACTTCTCGTGGTCGAGACCCTTGTCGAAGGCTGCCTGCACCAGCACGTTCGTGACCGGCGCCGCTCCCGTGTTCGCGATCGTCGCCTGGAACGTTGCCGGCCGGCCGACCACGCCCGCGGCCGGCCCGGTGAGGGTGACCTTGAGTCCCGGCTGCGTGATCTGGGTCGTCAGACATTTCTCCTCGCGCAACCCCTCCTCGGTCTGCACCGCCGCGCAGGGAGTGAAGGTGCCCAGGCGGTTCGCCTTGAGGACGACCTCGACAGAGTGCGCCTGGCCGACCGGCAAGCGGCCGAGCGTCCAGACGAGTTCCCCGCCCACAGCGACCGCTGGCGGGCGCGCCCGCTCGTATTGCAGCCCCTCCGGCACCCGGAGGGTGACGGTCATGGACCGCGACTCCATCTTGCCGCTATTGGGGATCGTGATTGTGTACGGTAGCTCCTGACCGACGCCCGCGACGGCCGGGCCGACGAAGTTGAGCGCCACCGCCGGCGCCTGCCATTCGACGGTCGTCTCGCCGCGTGCGAGGATGACGCTCGGGCCGCTCGGGAGGGTCGGATCGGGCGGGCGGATCACCTCGATGCCAATGCGGTTGACGCCGGGCCGGGGGCTGAGCTGCACCAGGGTGGCGCTGGCGTTGCCGGACTGGTCGCTGACGGCGACCGCCTCCTTCGCGCGCCCGGGCAGGAACAGGGCCGGCGGGTCGTCGCCGAGCAGGCGGTAGCGGATGCGGTAGTTGGTCAGCGGCTGCTGGTCCGTCGGTCGGAAGACGCGCGTCGTCAGGACGTGTTCGGTGCCGGCCTGCGCCACCGCCGGGCCGGGGAACTGCCACGCCGCATCGACCCACCGGGCGGTGACGACGACGCGGCCCTTCTCCCAGTCGGCGATACCCGGGGCGTAGGCCGTCACATGCGTATCGCCCTCGACGGCGGAGCTGACGACGCACCACGTCTGACCGGGACGGATGACAAAGTCGTCGTTGGGGTTCGCGTTCCCGCGGGTGATGTGGTGTTCGCAGTAGTCGGTGTAGCTGACGGCGTACTTGTTGCTGACCTTGTAGCCGCGGCCGGGGAAGACGCCGCTTTCGTCCACCTCGATGATGTTGCCGACACCCTCGACCAGCCACTCGACGCGGCGCTTGCGGCGCGGCTGGCCGCACTCGTCAAGGACGGTGGCGACGATGACGTACTGGGTGCGGACCGGGTTGACGGCGTCCTGCGGGCGGACGACGAGGTGGACAGCGTGCGGGTCGAAGTTGGCGTAGTACCCCGGGCCGATGGGTTTCGCGTGGGTCTGGATGATGTCGCCGGTCGGGAGCAGGTACGGGAAGTAGCTCGGGTTTTGCGTCACGCCGAAGCAGCCGGACAGCGCAAGGCAAAGCGGCAGAGCCAGCAGGCCGAGGAACCGTCGGCCCTGCTGGGCTGCGCGCCGTTCGCCGTGTGCCCCGAGCGTGTCCATGCGCATTCCCCGCGCCCTTTCCGGCCTTCCCCGGCCGGGCGGGTACAAAGCGTTCCCGATTCGTTTGTTGACGCGCCGAATCGGCGTGTATACCTGGCGGGGGCAACTTTACAAGGGCAATCGGCGTCGCGTGCGGGGGGGCCGCGGTGACTGAATTGTCTCGGGGGGAGGGATTGGCTAGGTTGGAGGGGGAACAGGTCTGTAGCGAACCTGTTTCCAACGCAACAAGGAGCTGACCCATGCGACGGTATGCCGTGTTCGCGGGCGTGGTCGCCGCTGCCCTGTGCGCCCTGGTCGGGCTGCGGGCGAGCGACCGGACCGGGACGAAAGGGGGGGCGAAGGTGCAGGCGGGCATCAAGAAGCAGGCGTTCGGCAAGACGCCGGACGGTACGGCGGTGGAACTGTACACTCTGACCAACGCCAACGGGATGACGGCGAAGATCATGACCTACGGCGGCATCGTCACCGAACTGCACGCTCCCGATCGGACCGGCAAGATGGAGAACGTCGTTCTCGGGTTCGACAACCTGGCCGACTACCTGAAGGGCCATCCTTACTTCGGCGCCCTGGTCGGTCGCGTCGGCAACCGCATCGCCGGCGCGAAGTTCACCCTCGACGGCAAGGAATACAAGCTCGCCGCCAACAACGGCCCGAACGCGCTGCACGGCGGCAAGAAGGGCTTCGACAAGGCCGTCTGGAAGACCGAGCCGAAGGAGACTGCCGCCGGTCCCGCCTTGCAACTTCGCCACGTCAGCCCCGACGGCGAGGAGGGCTACCCGGGCACTCTCACGACGGTTGTTACCTACACCCTGACCAACGACAACGCACTGAAGGTCGAGTACCAGGCGACCACCGACAAGCCGACGCCGGTGAACCTGACGCAGCACACGTATTTCAACCTGCTCGGCCCGAAGGATGGCACGATCCTCGGTCACGAGATGATGCTCGCCGCCGACGCCTACACGCCGGTGGACAAGACGCTGATCCCGACGGGCAAGCTCGCGCCGGTGAAAGGAACGCCGCTCGACTTCACCACGCCGACGCCGATCGGAGCGCGGATCGACCAACTCAAGGGCGACCCCGGCGGGTACGATCACAACTACGTCCTGCGCGGCGGCGGCAAGGGGCTGGCACTGGCGGCGCGCGTCCACGAACCCAGGACCGGCCGCGTGATGGAGATGCACACGACCGAGCCGGGCGTGCAGTTCTACACCAGCAACTTCCTCGACGGCAAGCTGACGGGCCACGGCGGGGTGGCGTACCGCAAGCATGCCGGCTTCTGCCTGGAGGCGCAGCACTTCCCCGATTCGGTGCATCACGCGAACTTCCCGTCGGTGATCCTGCGGCCGGGGCAGACGTACACGCAAACGACGTTGTACCGATTCTCGGCGAGGTGAGCCGGTCCTGCGGGTCTTTGCCGTTGCGCTCGCCGTTTGTACCTGTATGGCGGCTTGTTCCCAAACGCTGTTTTCTGGTACGCGGATATCGTCACCACCGTCGCCCGCGTTGGGGTCGCCGCAACCGGGTTCTTCAACCTCTTCCTGAACGGCCACCACTGCTTGAGGGCCGGCGCCGGAAGTTCCGTGCTGGCACCTTGCCTCGCCAGCGACGCCATGGTACAGTGAAATCGTGAAACCGTTCGCGGTTTCAAAAACCTCTGCGGTGTTCGTGATCGGGCGACACTTTTGACGAACCTATGGAGTACCCGCACGGGAGCCAATACTAACATTTGTTCGGTGCATGCAAGCCCACCCCTGTAGTGGGATCCGTAATCCGAACGTGAGGCTCCCACGCTGAATAGCGGGTTCTCAAAAGCGCCGACACGGCACAGGTGGAGGTTTTTTTCTGCGCGCTGGCCGTCACCTTGCGCTTCCTTCTCAACACATCACCCGCGTCTCGTGGCTCATTCGCTCTCGTCGGCCGGGAAAACTTTGCCGAAAAAAGTGACGGCCCTTCGTCAATGTCCCGTCCAGCCTGCTTCTTCCTAACTCTTTATTTTGCAACAGACTTATTTCAGATCATTTCGCCGAAAGCAGAGCGGCGGCCGAACGGGCGCGGAAGTGAGTGCCCCCTCACTTCTCGGTGCCGGCGCCGCTGAGGCTTGTCTTCTAACGGCTTCCGGCAGTCCGGGTGTTCCCTCCTCGGCGACCTCTTTTTCTGATTGACTTACTGTCCAATCTGGGTAATCTGTTCCTTCGTGAGCTATATTCACATCCTTCACGCCCAGGATGACCGAGCGGCGTGAAGAGAGCAGCCGGGCGAGATGGAGGTTAATCAACCCACCCTCGCCAGATTAGCCCCGACGCGAGTCGTTTGGTCGGTTTCCCCACACCGACACGGAAACTAACGGCTCCTTCACCAGATTATTCTCTCACAACCACTGCGCCCACATACCCTCCCTTGCAATCCCGCCGCGCGGGGCAGGGAGGACCACGGACCAGACACCAGCTTCTGAGTTGTGCCCGCCCGGGGTCAGGATGTGCCCTGCAGGCGCCAACCGGATGGCGAGGGTCGAGGAGCTGCCCACAGTTTCCTTCAGTGGCACTCCTCAGTCGCTGGTGTCTCGCTGACCGGGGCAGTCGCCACTCGCCCGTGGCCTGCCTTTCCCCCCACGGGGGGCTCGTGCCTTCACGGACGTGGGTCAAGGAAGCCCGGCCGCGCGTCCGCCTTCAGCGGACCAGGCTGGTTGGTCGCCGGCAGGGACGCCACAGACCACGACGGGGACCGACCCGCGCAATGGACTGCGCGGGTCGGCCTCTTTCTCGACTCCCTTTCTCATCTGCCTCTCCGTGCGCGATGCCCCTCCGGCCCGGGTATACCTCGATCTGGAATTACGCCAGCGTTTAATCTATGCTGGTCGAGAGATTACGACGTTCTGTCCAGTGAGGGACGATTCATGCTGGTGTCGGCACAAACGAGCACCCGCGAGCAGCTGGAGGAGCTGCTCTCCCAGCGCATCCTGCTGCTCGACGGCTCGATGGGCGCGCTGCTGTACGCGAAACAACTGGTCGAGGCGGACTATCACGGCGCCCGACTGGGCGATCATCCGGTGTCGCTGAAGAACTGCACCGAGGCACTGGTGCTGGCGCAGCCGGGGCTGATCGGCGACATCCACCGCGCCTACCTGGAGGCCGGGGCCGACATCGTCGAGACGTGTACCTTCAACGCCACCCCGATCGGTCTGGCCGAGTTCGGCCTGCAGGATCGGGTGTTCGAGATCAACAAGGCTGCGGCCGAGTTGGCCCGCGCGGCTGCGGACGAGTGGACGCGCCGCGACGCCGACCGGCCGCGCTTCGTCGCCGGCAGCATCGGGCCGACGAACCAGACGCTCTACATCGAGCCCAAGGCCGCGCCGGGCACGCGCTCCATGTCCTTCGACGATTTCGTGACCGCCTACACGGCCCAGCTTGAGGGTCTCGTCGCCGGCGGCGTGGATCTGCTGGCGGTCGAGACGGGCAACGACATCCTCGTCGTCAAGGCGTGCCTGTTCGCGATTGATAAATACCTCGCCGAGCACCGCCTGGATCTGCCGGTGCTCGTTTCCGGCACCCTCTACCACCCGGGCGGCCGCACCCTGTTCTCGCAAACGCCCGAGGCGTTTTACGTCTCCGTCGCCCACTTCGACGCGCTGGCGGTCGGATTCAACTGCGGCGTGGGCGTCGATCTGCTCCGGTCGGCGATGGAGAGCCTGGCCGGGTTGTCGAACAAGCGGCTGCTATGCTACCCCAACGCCGGCCTGCCGGACGGCATGGGCGGGTTCCGCGGTATCGGCCGGGACGCGACGGCGCGGATGCTCGGCGAGTTCGCCCGCAACGGCTGGGTGAACGTGGTCGGCGGGTGCTGCGGCACCACCCCGGAGTGGATCGCCGCCATCGCCCGGGCGGTGGACGGCGTCACCCCGCGCAAGATCCCCGACCTGCCGAGCTGGTCGTACTTCTGCGGCAACGAGGTGCTCGTCGTCCGGCCCGCAACCAACTTCGTCATGATCGGCGAGCGGTGCAACATCACCGGATCGCTGAAGTTCAAGCGCCTGATCAAGGAGAGCAACTACGAGGCAGCCATCGCCGTCGCGCGCGAGCAGGTCCAGAACGGGGCCAACATCCTCGACGTGAACATGGACGCCGACCTGATCGACGGCGTCGAGGCAATGACGCACTTCCTGCGCCTGCTCGCCGACGAGGACGACCTGGCGCGCGTCCCGCTCATGGTGGACAGCTCCCGATGGGAGATCATCGAGGCCGGGCTGCAGTGCATCCAGGGCAAGCCGATCGTCAACTCGATCAGCCTGAAGGAGGGCGAGGAGAAGTTCCTGCACCAGGCGCGGCTGTGCAAGCGGTACGGCGCGGCCGTCGTCGTCATGGCGTTCGACGAGGTCGGCCAGGCGGCGACGAAGGAGCGCAAGGTGGCGATCTGCGCGCGGGCCTACCGCCTGCTCACGGAGGAGGCCGGCTTCGACCCCAGCGACATCATCTTCGACGTCAACATCCTGACGGTCGGCACCGGCATCGAGGAGCACAATAACTACGCCGTCGAGTTCATCGAGGCGGTGCGCGAGCTGAAGCGGCTGTTTCCCAGGGCGAAGACGTCCGGCGGCGTCAGCAACGTGTCGTTCAGCTACCGCGGCAACGACGTCGTCCGCGAGGCGATGAACGCGGCGTTCCTGTACCACGCGATTCAGGCCGGGCTCGACATGGGCATCGTCAACGCCGGCCAGTTGCAGGTGTACGAGGAGATTCCGAAAGACCTGCTGGAGCACGTCGAGGACGTTCTGCTCAACCGCCGGCCCGACGCCGCCGACCGCCTGACCGCCTTCGCCGAGAAGGTCAAGAAGAAGGAAAAGGGCGTCGTCGCCGAGGCCGACTGGCGCCAGGGCAAGACGGTCGAGGAGCGGCTCAAGCACGCGCTGGTGCAGGGCATCGTGGACTTCATCGACGCGGACGTCGAGGAGGCGCGGCAGAAGTACGAGCGGCCGCTGCACATCATCGAGGGGCCGCTGATGGACGGCATGAACGTCGTCGGCGATCTGTTCGGCGCCGGCAAGATGTTCCTGCCGCAGGTGGTCAAGTCGGCCCGGGTGATGAAGAAGGCGGTCGCGTACCTGCTGCCGTTCCTGGAGGCGGAGAAGGCGGCCACCGGCGGCGCCGACCGCAAGGCCCGCGGTAAGGTCGTCGTGGCGACCGTCAAGGGCGACGTCCACGACATCGGCAAGAACATCGTTGGCGTCGTCCTCGGCTGCAACGACTACGAGGTGGTTGACCTGGGCGTCATGGTGCCGTGCGAGAAGATCCTGCAAACCGCCCGTGAGCAGGGGGCGGACATGATCGGCCTGAGCGGGCTGATCACCCCGTCGCTGGACGAGATGGTCCACGTCGCGCGCGAGATGGAGCGCGAAGGGTTCGAGTTGCCGCTGCTGATCGGCGGGGCGACGACCAGCGCCAAGCACACGGCGATCCGGATCGCCCCGGCGTATCATGGGTCGGTCGTCCACGTCAAGGATGCGTCGCGCGCCGTCGGCGTGGTGGACCGGCTGAACCGGCCGGAGGCGCGGCCGGAGCTGGACCGCGAGAACCGCGCGTTCCAGCTGAAGGAGCGCGAGGCGTTCGCCCGCCGCCGCCAGCGCAAGCTGGTGCCCTACGCCGACGCGATGGCGCGGCGGTTCGCGATCGACTGGCAGGCATCGGACGTGCCGCAGCCGGCGTTTGTCGGGGCGCGGGCGCTGCGCGACTTCCCGCTGGCGGAGATCGTTCCGTACATCGACTGGTCGCCGTTCTTCATGGCGTGGGAGATGCGGGGCAAGTACCCGCAGATCCTCGACGACCCGGCGGTCGGCAAGGAGGCTCGGTCCCTGTTCGCGGCCGCCGACTGGCTGCTGAAAAAGATCGTGGCGGAGGATCTCCTGCGGGCGCACGCCGTCTACGGCTTCTTCCCGGCGAACGCGGACGGCGACGACATCGTCATCTACACCGACGCGACGCGGACGCAGGAGCGGCTGCGCCTCCACATGCTCCGGCAGCAGTGGGAGCGCGAGGGGCAGACGGCATTCCGCAGCCTCGCCGACTACGTCGCGCCGATCGGGTCCGGCATCAACGACCACGTCGGCGCGTTCGCCCTGACGGCGGGCGTCGGGGCCGAGGAGCTGGTGAAGCGGTTCAAGGCCGACCACGACGACTACAACGCGATCATGGCCGAGGCGCTGGCCGACCGGCTCGCCGAGGCATTCGCCGAGTTGCTGCACGAGCGTGCCCGCCGCGACTGGAGCTACGGCCGCGACGAGCGGCTGTCGAAGGGCGACCTGATCGAGGAGAAGTACCGCGGCATCCGGCCGGCGGCCGGCTACCCGTCGAGCCCGGATCACACGGAGAAGCGGCAGCTATGGCAGTTGCTCGACGCGGCCAACGCGGCCGGCGTGCAGCTGACGGAGAGCTACGCGATGTGGCCGGCGGCGTCGGTCAGCGGACTGTACTTCGCCCACCCGCAGGCGCGCTACTTCGCGGTGGACCTGGTGACGCGCGATCAGGTCGAGGACTACGCCCGCCGGAAGGGACTGCCGGTCAAGGAGGTCGAGCGCTGGCTGGCGCCGAACCTGGCGTATGACCCCGAGTGACGTGTCCCGCTCGTGGGACCAGGGCGTTTGTGCTGGCTGACCTGCTGGGAGGTGTTCATGACCCCAATCCCCGACCTGGACCTGCCTCCCGGGCTGGGGCACTGGCCCAATCACCTGGAGCTGCCTTGCGAGGACGGGACGTTCGTGCATAACTTCCAGGAGCACCCGCAGGCGATCCTGCTGAGCGATCCCCTTCAACCGTGGCTACAGCGGATGTACCCGGACGGTCACTACTGCATCGGGCAGGACTGCGGCATCTACTATCGCCTTGCGCGCGAGCCGCCCTACGGCAAGGCAATTGCGCCGGACTGGTTCTTCGTCCCGAACGTGCCGCCGCTGCGAGACGGGCAGTTGCGCCGGTCCTACGTAATGTGGGACGAACCGGGGGCGCCGCTCATCGTGCTGGAGTTTGTCTCCGGCAGCGGCGCGGAGGAGCGGGACCGGACGCCGAATACCGGCAAGTTCTGGATCTACGAGCACATGATCCGGCCCGCGTTCTACGGGATCTACGAACCGGACCCGGGGCGCATCGAGATGTATCGGTTCGTGCTGGACCACTTCGAGCCCATGCCCCCCAACGAGCGCGGCCATTTTCCGATCGCCCCGATGGGGCTGGAGCTGGGGATCTGGAAGGGTCTGCATCAAAACGTGGACCTCCCCTGGGCGCGCTGGTATGACCGCGATGGCCAACTGCTCCCGACCGGGCACGAACGGGCCGAGCAGGAGCGGCAGCGCGCCGAGCAGGAGCGCCAGCGCGCCGAGCAGGAGCACCAGCGCGCCGAGCGCCTGGCCAAGCGGTTGCGCGAGCTGGGTATCGATCCGGAAGCGTGAGCACCCGCCCGGATTTCGGTCCCCAGATGCAGGGGGCAGGCACGGCTAGCCGACCTGCCGCACTCGTCGTGGCGTGAGATCCCGCGCGAACCAGTTACGCGGCGGTCAGCGGCAGATGCGTGAATTCGCTGCCGGACGGAGAGTCAGCCAGGCCGCGAGAGAAGGCGCTGCGCGTTGTCGTGGTACACCTGATGCAGCACGTCGTCCGGCAGCGCCAGCCCGCGCAGCGGCGTCGGCGCCGCGCTCGCGGCCGGTCTGTAATCCGAATCGGCGATCGGACTGGAACCTTCCCACGCGCTTTCCCACAGCGTCCGCTGGCACCAGTAGCGGCTGACGTAGTGGTCGCGCGGCAGGTCATGCCGGGTGACGAGGTCGGACCCGAACAGGAAGCGGTCCGGGTGGCGACAAATCAGAGCGCGAATGGCGTGTGCTCGCGGCGACACCGCGCGCACCACCCACTTGGTCGCGCTGGTGTCGAGGTACAGGTGCGGGTAGCGCTCGAGCAGCGCTTCGAGGTGGTCGGGGTGCTCGCAGTCCCCGCCCATGTGGGCGCCGATCCAGGTCAGGTCGGGGAACTCCTCCAGCAGGCGCTCCAAGCCGGCGTACTGGTCCGCCTTGGTGCCGTACTTCGCCGCATCGGCATACACCGTGCGGAACCAGGCGTCCGGGTCGGCAACATGGACCATCACTACCCGCACGCCGGCCGCCCGCGCCCGCCGCGCCGCCTCGCGCCGCCACGGGGCGTCCACGAACAGGCCGCGCTCGCGGCCGCGCGGGGCCGCCCAGAACTTGATGATCTCCACCCCCAGTTCGAGGTAGCGGTCGAGCAGGCGGTACGCCTCGTCGTCCGGTGCGTCGGCCGTCTTCTTCGAGATCGGACCGTTGAACCCGAGGAGGGCTCCGAACCGCTCGCGCAGTACCGGGATGTCGTCGGGCAGGCACATCGAGTACGTGCGGACGATGCCGAATTCCCGGGCCGCGCCGAGCATGATCTCCGCCTGGGCGATGCTGGCGCCGGGCCCCTCGCCGGTGGGCGGGCCGTTCTTCGGGTCACCGGGGCGGGTGATCGTGACGTGCGCGTGGACGTCGAGCAGCGGACCGCGGTAGCGGAAGTGGGCGCGGTCGCCGTAGTCAATTCCCGTCACGTTGTACTCGGGCGGGACGGCCGGCGTGGGAGGTGCGCTCATCGCGGACTCCTTCGACTCGGGGGCGGAGCGCGGCGCCCGGTGCGCCCACGTCTACCCTCCTGTTTCATGGTAAGGGCGCGGCCGAAATCGGCCTAGTCACGCGCCCCCGCATTTGGCATCATGCCCGCCGCCCCACGACCTGTGCAGGCGGCGCACAGGCCGACTCGCCCACGGAAAGAGGATGGGTAAACTGCATGGATACGGCAGAGCCAGTCCCGCCGTCGGCCCCGCGCCCCTCCGCGGCCGGCAGGTGGGCGAAGCGCGCCGGGACTGCGGCTGTTGCGCTGGCGGCCCTTGCGGTACTCCAGGAGGTCGGTTCCGTCCTGGTCGGCGCAAACTTCCACACCGTCCTGCCCGGCCGCGTGTACCGCTGCGCCCAGCCGTCCCCGCAGGCGCTGGCGGAGATGGTCGAGTCGCACGGCATCCGCACCGTCGTTAACCTGCGCGGCCGCTGCAACCCGTTCCCGTGGTATCTGGAGGAGGCTCGCGCCACCTGTCGGCTCGACCTCTGCCAGGAGGACATTTGCCTGTC
>JADLBT010000431.1 GCA_020847555.1 Gemmataceae bacterium | reverse complement strand
CTGACCGACGAGGCGGCCGGCGCCCTGCTGGAGCAGCCCGACCACTGCGCCTTTGCCCTCTGGGTCCTGGCCCGCAAGCACGCCCCGTCCCTGTCCCTGGCGGACGTGCGCAAGCACGTCACCGAGGACAACGCGGCCGCGCTGCTGGTGGACCTGCACCGGGAGAGCGGGCTGGAGGCCCTCGCCCCAAACAGGGGTGGCCAGTCTGGGTGAGCGACCGCGCCCCGGACTGGCTCGACCTGTGCCGCGCGCTGCTGCAGGAGCCGACCTGCTGGCCCCCGAGCGTCACCCTCGACCAGCCCCTGCCCGTGCTGTGGGCGCTGACCGTCGCCCGCCCGCCCGTCGGCGCCGTCGCGCAGGGCGGGGAGGAGATGACGCCGGAACGCGCACTAGCCATCGCCAACGCGGCCCGGCGGAAGAAGGGGGAGCCGGAGTTTGCGAGCTACGGGGAGCTGCGCCGGTTCCACGGCCTGGAGGAGTGACCGATAAGCACACTCGCCGAATGGGCCGTGGTCATCAAGCCGGAGGGGTACGCCGACGCCGACGCGGCCGTCAAGCGCGTCGAGGGGAGCCTCAAGAGCGCCGACGCCCAGGCCCAGAAGGTGGCCGCCGCGTCGGCGAAGGTCGGGCAGGTCGTCACCGCCGCGTTCGCCGCGGCGAGCGGGACCATCCTCGGGTTCGTCCGGTCCGGGCTGGCCGGGACCAGCGCCGGCGAGCAGCTGTCCGCGCGGATGAGCCAGCTCTCGCGCGAGGTAACGAACCTCTTTCTGCCCGCGATTCAGAAGGTGATCGACACGCTCACGAACGTCGTGAGCTGGTTCAAGAACCTCAGCGGCGAGCAGCAGAACGCCATCGGCAAATGGGTGATGCTGACTGTCGGCGCCCTCGGCGTCGCCACGATCCTGCCGCGCGTCATCTCCGGGCTGAAGGGCGTCGGCGCCGCCTTCACCGTCCTCAGCGCCCACCCGATTGTGGCCGTCGTGGCGGCCCTCGGCGCCATGGTCGCGGGGACGGAGGAGGGGCGGTCGGCCCTCGGCCAGCTGTTCGGCGCGTTCCGCCCGGCGCTCGAGGCCGTCGCCGGGCTGGTGACGGAGATCGGCCGGCTGTTCGCCCCGATCATCGCCGCGCTGGGCGAGGCCCTGCCGCCGCTGGTGGAGGCGCTGGTGCCCGCCTTTGAGGCCGTCGCGAGCGTCGTCCGGGCCATCGTCCAGGGCATCGCCGCCGTGGTGCGCGGGGTGCGGGCGGCGCTGGAGTTCCTCGGCATCATCGACGCCGCCCCGGAGGTGGAGGAGCCGGCCGCCCGGCGCGAGCGCCCGGGGCAGAACCGCAACGAGGTGCAGGCGGCCGGGAAGGGGTTCGAGGGCGTCGCCGATGCCTTCAAGCGCTTCCAGCTGGCCGCGCTGAAGGACCCCGGGCAGACGACGCGGGAGCGGCAGCTGACGGTGCTGGAGCAGATCCGCGACAGCCTGCGGGAGAACGGCCGCGGCGGGCTGGTCCGGGCGGCCGCGCTGGCAATCGCCGAGGGGCAGGCGCCGGCGCCGGCCCCGGTCGGGCCGTGAGGAGGGGCGGATAGGGACGCGCGTCGGCAGCGTGGTGATACCGGACGTCGGGATCCACCGGACCGTCGGCGGGGTGCCGTTCGACGAGCTGAGCCCGGGGTACACGTTCGGGTACACCCAGCGCAACAACGAGTCGCGGGAGACGCGGGTGCGGAAGATCGCCGCCGCCCTCCTGCCGCAATTCCTCCGGGACATGCTCGGCAACTGTGAGTCGGTCGGGCGGCACGGCACGCTCCGGCGGCAGGCGCCCGACACCATCGGCTGGCAGATGTTTTGCACCGACGTGGAGTTCGTCCAGGGGCTCATGCCCGGGACCACGGGGGCGCTCAACGTCGGCGCGGCCGGCGGGCGCAGCATCCCCGTGAACGGCCCGCGCTACAACGAGCTGATCCTTGCCTGCCACTACCAGGCCGTGCCGTACGACGTCACCCTTGACCAGCCGGTCGGGCGCTACCGAGTGCCGGAACTGCTCCGGTTCGTGACCCGGGAGATTGACTACGCGGCCGAGTCCCTGCCGATGCCGGGCGGCGCGTACCGCTGGCAGACCGTCACCGACCCGCCCGGCGTTGCCGAGGACCTGTTCGAGCCGCCGCCGAAGATTTTCAACACGGGGACGCTCACCTACACCTGGCACTTCCTCGACCGCCCCCCGGCGACCGCCATCCGGGAGCTGCGCGGGACGGTCAATCAGAATGCCTTCGACGACGAGGCAGCGTATTACCCGCGCTACCTGCGCAACCACGCCCCGGAGACGCTGCTGTTCACCGGGGCGAAGCTGGAGCCGGTCAAGGACCTGCTGGGCAACTGGCGGTTCAACGTCATCTACCAGTTCGCCCAGCGGGATAACGGCATCCTCGACGACGGGGTGACGCGGGCCGGGTGGAACCACCTGTACCGCGCCCGGACGCAGAAGTTCGAGCGCGTCGTGGACAAGGCGACGGCGACGAAGGGGATTTACCTCAAGAAGAACTTCGACCGCCTGTTCGACCCGGAGCCGGTCTGATGCCAGCGAAACCGTTCCAGCCCACCCGGCGCACCAACAGCCCGGCCGTCAAGCGCCAGACGTCGGCCGGCGAGCTGGCCCGGCAGGCGCGCGCCGTGGAGAAGCACGACCGCGTCAGCGCCAACCGCTGGATCGGCATCCACAACACCCCGACCGGCCCCATCGCCCTCGACCAGGAGCCGTGGTCCGGGTGGATCGAGATCACCGGCGGCACCAACCCGTACTCGTGGCGACAGCTGGTGGACGAGGGGGATGGCACCTTCCTCGCCCCCGGGAGCGGGGTGGCGCGCGTCGGCACGACGACCTCCGGCCCGGCCTACGAGGTGAACGGCAACGACAGCGTCCCGGTCGGGGCCGTCGTCCACGCCTGGATCAGCAACGACCACCAGAGCTACCTGTTCTGGTGGTCGCAGGGCGTG
>JADLBT010000430.1 GCA_020847555.1 Gemmataceae bacterium | reverse complement strand
CCCTTCTCCGGGTGGGCGGCCCTCAGGTCGATCCGGACGTGCTGCACCCTGCGGCCGATCGCCAGGTTCCGGCCGTTGGCGAAGTGCCCGCCGGGGGTGACGATGAGGTACCAGCGCTGGCCGGGGGCGGCGTCCTTCAGGACCTCCACGGTGAGGTCCAGGTACCGGTAGCCGCGCCAGTCGCGGGCGGCCTTGGTCTTGGCGATCCGCGGGTAGGTGGCCTGCACCGAGGGGGTGGCGCCGCCGGCGGCGAACCTCGACTCGCCGTTCGGCCGGTAGGCGTTGGCGAGGCGCATGGTCAGCACCCCGCCCTTCGCCGAGCGTACCGTCGCGGGCTTCATCGCCGCGCGGAACGCGCCGAGGCCCAGCCCCGTCACGGGGCGGCCCACGGGGCTCGGCAGGGCGGGCACGCTGACGGTGCCGGCGGCGAGGTCGGCCGTGGTCACGGGGACCTCGACCGGGTCGACCTTCCCCACCGGGTCACGGCTCACGCGCAGCACGCCCGGGGTGTTCGGGACGTTCTCGAGCGTCCAGTTGCCGTTGCGGTCGGTGGTGGTCTCGAACCCCGCGAACCGGACGGTGGCGCTCGGCACGCCCCTGCCCCCGAGGCCCAGGCCCTTCGCCGTGCCGGACTTTGCGGCGGCGCCGGCGAACATGACGCGGCCGCGGATGGTGGGCAGCGGCCTGCCGGACAGGCGGTCGAGCACCGCGCGGCGGGCGGAGTCGATGGCCTCCGGGTCGGTCTCCACCACCGGCAGGTACCCGGGGCGGGACGCGTCCAGGCAGGCGTTCTGGCCGTCGGAGGCGCCCGTGTACGGGCTCACGAGGCCCGCGAGGACCCGGTCGTGGAACGCCGGGTCCGTACGCCTGAGGGCGCTCAGCAGGGAGTGGTCCTCGACGCCGTCGCGCAGGGCCTCCAGGCGCAGCGACCCGTACGCCGGCTGGGACGGCGTGGGACCCGGCCAGATGAGGCTGGCCTCCCCGTTACCGCCGACGGCGCGCTTGGTCCTGCCGCCACCGCACTCGACGTCGAGCTTGGTGTGGCTCAGGTACCAGGGGTCGCCGTTCGGCCCGCGGACGACCTGGGTCTCGCCGGCCCTGTCCTTCCAGTTGTTCAGGCCCCAGTAGAAGAAGCCCTGGATGCCCGCCCCCTCCGCGAGCCAGCCCATCACGCGGGGCTCGGTGGTGGGCTTGTCGATGAGCACGTTCGGGGTGAACCGCTGGGTGTCGCTGCCGTACGTGTACCACCACAGGGTCTTGCCGGCGTCCAGGACCTTCCTCGAGGCCGCAGGGTCCTTGTAGTGGTCCCACAGCGGCGTGGTCCAGATGTCGACGGAGCCGCTCAGCGCTTTCCAGGCCTCCTTGGTGGGCGCCTCGGTGATCATCGCCGGGATCGACGGGCTCGCGGCGTGCAGCTGCCGGGCGCCGCGGACGACGACGGGGTACTCGTCCGTGCGCGGCTCGTCCACGACCAGCGCGTAGCCGCGGGCGATGCTCGCCGCCCCGAAGCGGGTGGCGATGCTCTGCGCGGCGGTCCTGCGCTTGCCGTCCTGCTGGTAGGTGCGGTCCTCGCCGCCCACGTCCGGGTAGTTCGGCAGGAACGGCACCTCGAGGGTCGGGAACGGCGTCGCGAGGAACCGGTCGAGGCGGGTGGCGGAGTTCCCGCTCCAGGTCATCGACCAGGTGTCGGTGATGTCCGGGTAGGCGACGGGCGGCCGGCCGGGGCTGACGCCGTGCTCGGCGAGCATCGGCAGGAGGCTGTCGTAGACGCCGCGGATGAACGCCGGGTCGTCCTGGGTGGTGCCGAGCACCTCGGCGAGGCTCAGCACCGACAGGCGGGCGGTGACCCTGTAGTCGCTGCGGTTGGCGGTGACCGGCGCGACGTCCACGCTGATCGGGACGGTGCCGGCGGGGCCCAGGTCGATGCTGCCCGTGTGGACGCCGGCGGCGGCGCCGGAGGGGACGTGGACGAGCACGTACAGGCTGGTGGTCTCGCCGGCCGGGATGCTCACGGGGCCCTGCACGGGGAACAGGGGGTCCGGGTACCTCCCGGATCCGTGGAGGCTGTCGACGCCGGTGCTGGGCCTGCTCAGCTGCACGTACCCGACCCGGAACACCCGGATCGCCGACGCCGGGATCGTCCCGGGGCCGGTGAGGTCGGACACCACGGGGGTCACCTTCAGGGCCGCGTCGCTGCGGATCGCGACCTGCGCGCCCTCGTACTCGTCGCGGGCCGCGGCGATCTCGACGCCGGCCGCCGGGGCCGCGGGTCGCGCGCTGTCCGGGAAGACCTTGTCGGCCGCCGTCGCGGGCCAGGTCTCCACCGCGGCGTTCGCGGTGAGCGGGGCGGTGGCCGTCGCGGCGAGCGCGACGCACAACAGGCGGGCGAGTCGGCGGCGTCCCATGGGCGTCCTTGCTGGCGTGGGTTCGGGAGGCGCCGGCCATCCGGGGCGCGGCATCATGGGTATCGACCCGCAACGAGGAACGCTCAACCCACGATCTGGCGATTCGGGGCTCCGGTGCTACCCTGGAGTCCATCTGGGCCCGATCCAGTTTCGACGGAGTCGGAGGGTGTCGGTCAGCGAGCCGCGGACCCGGTGGACCGCGTTACCAACCGGGACAACAAAGTAGCTGCGGAGACTTCTCCCAAGCTCGCTCTCGCTGCCTAATCAGCAGTAATTGAGAGCCATCGGCCTCCCTCCGGGTCACGGGGGAGATCACCGGTGTCAGCCAGTGGCCCTGGCCCGTCCGGCAACGGTGTTCGGTCGGCGGGTGAGATCTCAGGAGCGCCTGGCGAGGGGACGGCGGGCCGACGGGGCCGCCTCTCGCGAGATCTTCCCGGCGGCTGCGCTCGGAGAAGCTGACATGCAAGGACTTTCGGACGCCGGGGCAGTGCCGGCCGGGTCCACCTCGGTGGTTTCAGGGAGAGTTTCAAGGTCCGCCTTGGAGCTCTCCCTGAACTCGTTCTCGGGCCGGAAACGGCCGACGGATCGCCCCTGAGGCGCCGCAGAGCGCCGCGAGGCACGCCGGAGCGGCCTCCGGGCCCGAAATGGGCGCAGCGCCGCTCACACCCGGTCTGAGGAGGGGTATGAGAAGCGCTACGAGGGGGTGAGGGGGAGCCGGGCGGCGCCGGTCAGGGCGCTGCGGTGACCGGCTGGGCTGCAGGTGGGCGCCGAGGGCGTTGCCGGCGTGTCGCTGCGGGACCGGCGCAAGCCGCAGGCGGGTGCGGCGGCGACGGATTTGACGTGAGGACGGCCTGGTACTTGGTCTGTTCCGCTTTCGCCTGACGACCGTTCTTGCCGAGCCAGCCCTGGCTGGGAACGACGCCGAGGTTGTTCCGTGGCCCGTAGAACGTGAAGGGCGGCGGTCCTCCGCTCCGTCTGCTCCTGCTGGGAGCCTTCGGAGTGATCCGCCGAGATCGAAGGAGGACCACCGTGAAGGACAAGCTACCGGCCGAGCAGGCGGTCACGAGCGTGGAGCGGGCGCTGCCGCTCGGGGGTGCAGGAGGCGCTGGGCGAGCTGGTGGGCGCCGCCCGGGGAGGGTCTGATGGCCCTGTCGGTCGGGGTCGGGCTCGGTGTGTTGGCTGATCTGATGGAGGCGGAAGTCACCGGGGTCGTCGGCCCGAAGGGCCGCCACGACCCTGAGCGGGCCGCCGTCCGCCACGGCCATGAGGCCGGCGAGGTCACCCTCGGCGAAGTGGCGGCTGCCCATCGAGCGCCCGCGGGTGCGAGCCACCGGCGGCTCGGGCGAGGTCGCGCTGTCGGTCTACCGCCACTTGGCCGACCGCGATCCGCTTGAGCCGGATCGTCGTGGAGAAGATGCTCGCCGGCGTCTGGTGCCGGCGCTCCCCGCGCACCGGCGAGCCGGTCGGCGCCAAAGGTGCAGGCCGCGGGCCGGGGCGTGTCGGAAGTCGGCCATCTCGCGCACCTTCATCGAGCGTATCCGCGAGGCCCTCGGCGAGCTGATGGCCCGGCGCCCGCCAGGATGTCCGCCTGGCGGTGTTGATGCTCGATGGCATCGACCTGAAGGGTCGCACCAACGTGGTGGCGCTTCAGGATCTCGGCGTCGGAGATGAAGAAGTCCGGGAGGCTGGCGATCAGGTCCGACCGGCGGTTGTTCACTTTGGGCCCATTTTTCACAGGCGAAGTTTGATTTCGCCGACGTTCTAGCCCTTTTGGGGTCTGGGAGTTCATTTTCCGGCCGATTCTCCCTCCCTTTGCCCCTTGGGTCGTCGCGCATCAGGGGCGGGCCCGGGCCCCCGGCTTCATCTCATCGCAGTCGTGTGCGGCGCGTCTTGCGCAGCAGGAACTCGGTTTGGCCGAGGAAGTTTGGGAACGACGCGGCGGATTCCAGTTGACGTCGCAACACCAACGCTGTTGGAGGTCTTGCGATGCGGGAGTGGCGACGGACGCCGCCGGGTGGGGTTCAGGCGGAAAAACGGCCGGCGGCGGGTCGGGAAATCCTGGCTCCTCCGCCGTTTCGCCCATGGAAAGCCGGCGGTGATCCTCGTCGGAGAGCGACTGCCCGCCGGTGCGCAGTTGGCACGGTTCGCCCGTGAGCTGACCTCGCATTTCGGCGGGATCACGCCCGCCACTGCCGACGTGCCCGGCCTCTTCCGCGTGCTGCTGCAACTCGCTGCCGATGAGCAGCGGCTCGTGATCATCGATGAGTTCCCCGACCTGCTGCCGGGATCCGAGTCGGAGCGTGAGGCGATGCTCACCTCCGTTCAAGCGGCGCTCGAGGAGCGTGATGCCTCCAAGCTCAAACTCGTGCTCTGCGGCTCGCATCTCTCGGTGATGGAGAACATGCTCGCTGCCCGCTCCGGCCTGCACGGCCGGCTGCGACCGCTGCGGGTCGCGCCCATGACCCTCGGTGAGTGCCGGGCATTCATCGAGGAGGATGATCCACAGGCTCGGCTCGAGCGCTACGCCATCTGCGGGGGCATGCCCCGCACATTGGCGCTGCTGGGCGCGGGAGGAAGCCTGCGTGAGCAGGTGTGCGCCCACGTGCTGAACCCCAACGGCCCGCTCTTCGACGATCCCCGGGACGTACTCGAG
This sequence comes from Gemmataceae bacterium, assembly GCA_020847555.1. The sequence continues at coordinate 356 of JADLBT010000430.1, read as the reverse complement.
CAGGAGCTGCGCCACACCGAGAACCACTTCGCCATTCTGGAGGTGCTCGCGGGTTCCCGCCAGATGAACAACGGCGACATCGCCTCGGCATCCAACCGCGCAGGCAAGACCGCGATGTGGGCGCTTCCGCAGACCCTGCGGGAGATGCACCTGGTGGAACGAGTGCTCTCGTATGGCGCGGAGCCTCGGGCGCCCGGCCAGTACCGCCTCCTGGACCCGTTCCTGCGCTTCTGGTTTCGCTACGTCTTCCCGTTCCAGGAGAGTCTCGCGGCCGGCCTGGACCCGCAGGATCTCTGGGACGGTCAGATCGCCCCGACCCTGTCCACTCACACGTCCTGGATCTTCGAGGATCAATG
>JADLBT010000429.1 GCA_020847555.1 Gemmataceae bacterium | reverse complement strand
GGGCGCGCTGCCTGGGGGCCCGGGCCGCGCCGAACCAGCCGTTGCAGCCGACCGGGCCGGCAGGACGGTCGGGCGAGGCGTGAAGTCAAACCTGCCGGCCCGGCGGCTGAACTTGGTCGTTCGGCCGCTTGATGACTACGTTGTCCGAAGGGAAGAATCATGAAGCGCTTCGTTCGAGTTCTCGTCGCCGTGGGCTGCCTTTGCGGGGCCGTGTCACCGGCGCGTGCCGACATCATCTTCGATGCCGCAGCTGACTTCTCACCGACGCAGAACCCCAACGGCGTCTGGAGCTATGGCCAGTCCGCCACGCTGACCTCGCCGTTTCTGCTGTACACCAACACCGTGCGGCAGTTCAGCCAGATCGAGAGTTGGAACGCCGGGTCCGGCAACTTCATGAACCCTTCCGTCAGCCACAACCCCTCAGCGAGCCCGGTGACCGTGGGGACGATCACTTTTCAACCCGGTCAACTCGGCTTCCATCCGGGGTCGAACGGCCAGTTCAGTGTCGTCCGCTTCGTCGCCCCGGTGGCGGGAGACTACCTCCTGGAGTCGTCATTCACCGGGTTGGATTTCGTTGGTCCGACCACGACCGATGTTCATGTGCTGCTCAACAACCTCTCCTTGTTCGACGGGGTGGTAACCGCCTTCGGCTCCGGCCCTTCGTTCATGACGAGCCTGATGCTCTCCGCGGGGGACGCCATCGATTTCAAGGTCGGCGTTGGAAGCAATGGCAATTTCTTCTTTGACACCACCTCGTTGAGTGCCGGGATTACCCTGAGAGACCAAGCAGCAGTTCCCGAGCCAAACAGTCTGGTGCTGGTTAGCCTCGGTGCTCTCGCCGCGCTCGGTTACTCCCGGGGGCGTCGGCAGAGGAGGCGACCTGTATGAGTGTGACCTAACGATGCGTTGCAGCTGACCCCGGCCGCGTCGGCTGGTTTCGCGGGTTCAGCCCCTCGGCGGCCGGGGCAGCTGAACGCTGGCGTTCGGCCACTCCGCGGAGTCGGTCGTTGGGGAAAACGGATGGAACACATCAGGGAATTCACAGACGGGGGCTCTCGCATCCGGCTCGATCTGAGCCGGCAAGTGTTGGGGCTCGAAATCCCCGAGGACCACGGATGGCGGCCGGCCCAGGAAAGTTTGCTTTTTCCTACGCTGGCGAGAGAGCGCCTCCCCGGGTCCGGCTCGGGTGCGTTCGTCTCGGCCGCCGCCCTGGCCATGAAGGCCAAGCAGTTCGATGACGGCCTCTACGCGGCGGTGGAGGAAGCCGCCCAGAACGGAGCGGGCACCTATCCCGGCAAGGTGTTCTTGCTCACAACCCTCGCGCGGAGTTTGGCCGAGCTGACATCCGCGGATGCCACGAAAGCCCTTGCAGTTCTCTTCAGTGCCTGCGAACTTGGCGGCCTGAAGCTCGCCATTCCGCAGTCCATCAAAGTAGCCGTCCAGGACACGGTGGCTGAGTTTCTCCGGGACGAGCTTCGTTCCAAGCCCATCGGCTTTTATACCTGGGCTCAGGCGCTCGAGGCCATTTTCCAGCAGGATCGTATGCTCCAGAATCCGCTGCGCGGCGAAGCAGCGATCAAGGCCATCGTCCATGCGCTGCAATCGGATGACAAGCTGTGTAGCAGCTACGTGACCTATCTCGGCTTAGTCAGCAAGCTTACGAATCCGTTCCCGTCCCGGAAGCCTGACCTGCGCCCGTTCCTTGCTGAAAGGGAGAAAGCCAGGCCACAGACTCCTCCCAGGGAAGTCTTTTTCTTCCCACCTTCGCGGGCGCACGAAACCGATCTGATCATGAGCCTGTTCGGCGATCGCGAGATTCCCGAAGGTTTTAATCTGATGGAGGAACTAATCGCGCGCATCCGCACCGGCGCCCTCCAGCTCAAGCCCAAGGCGCAGTCCGGCTGGTACGATTACCAGATCTGGGGCATCGAGCCCTTGGCCATACCTGAAAAGATGCCCGAGGCAAAGCGCCTTCGACTCGACAAACGCTACCGCGAGCACCTGTTGGAGCTTTTCAAGGGGGTCTATGCCCTGACCCGCGAAACCCACGTCAAGCAACTGGAAATAGGCGCCCTCATGTGTGCCGCACCCCCTCCTGAAAGAAGGAGAAAGATCTACGTCAGGCCGGAGTTGAGCGCGGAGCCGCTGGCGACGTTCTATCTGCGACGTGCCCTGTCTTACCAATTCATCCGCCAGGTGCTTGCAGAGACCTTCGGCGGCGACGCGCTCCGGCAACTGCACCGGCTCACGCCCGCAGGTTCCGCGAGGCCCAACCTCGCTGAGGAACTCGACGAAATGGAGTCCCTGTTCTACGGCGCTCACGCGACCGTCAGCCGCCAGCTTGGTCTGACCGCTGAGGGTACTTTGGAGGTCGGCTCGGGGAACGGACCCAAAGTCGATTCCGGGCGGTTCAGACAGTGGGCCGGGAACCTGAGAAATGATGATGACCTGAGTCAGGATGCCCGTATGATGGTCCCGGTCTTTTATGATCGTCAGCGCTGCAAGACCAAAGTCTGGGTCTTCCTCGGTTGGTCGAGCAAGCCCCTTCGCATCTACTTCGCTACCGCGCCGCGAGTCGTGCATCAACGAGCGACGGGCGCGGTGCCCGCTACCCTCGGGTTCTTCGGCCGTCTGTTCGGCAAGCAATTGGGGCCCGAAATTGTCTTCAGCGAAGCGTACCATGACCTGGCGTGTCCGGTAACCGCCGAGGTGTACGTTGATAGAGTCCTCAACCGCGACGAGTTTCGCCGCCACTGCGATACCTACAAGACGCAGTCCGCGATTCTAGAGAATCTCCCTTAGGAAACAGGTAAGAAATGGCTTCGTGATTCTTCGAGAACAAGGGAAGATTTCCAGGCCGAACAAGGTCGCTGCAGCAGACCGAGGCCGCATTCCGGTTCCTCCGCGGCGTGAGCGCGGGCTGCTACGGCTCGGCGAAGAAACGTTTGGAGTGTGGGTGGAGAATCAACGGCCGGGCCGAACCAACCGCTGCACCCGACCGGGGCCGCTTGCGGGTTCCTCCCGAGGTGACGGTTCGCCGGCGGCCCCGGCGGGTGAGCTGTTACGTTCGGCCGGCGTTGATTGCAGCGCACGTGTTGCCGCGTGACATCAGTGGTGCTGGGCGTGCCTCATACTGCGAGCGATATCGGTGGCGTGTAGCTCGTCCGACTCCTAGGGGTATGCGGCCCACAGCAGTCCGACTCTGGTGGGGTGGGTAAGGCACACTGACGCTCAGGAGGAAACAATGGTGAATCTCAGTAAGGTCTGCTACACTGTCTGCATTGTATGCATCGTCGTAGGCACGTTGTTATCCATCGTGCTGATCTGGGAAGGCCTAAACAACGTCGTTGCCTGGAAGGGGCTGGGCACGGTTACGGTATTCTTCTTCGCGTCCTTGATAACGCTGGCTGTCCACGCGATGTTTTCCTCGACGCTGAGGCGCGCCCCCTGGGATCAGCCGGGGAGTGGACGAACCGAGATCGAGCCGGGCGAGCGCGGCCCCCATGCGAGGGGAATCAGACCCGGGCGCGACCGGTGAGGCATGGTGGTCCTCGGCTCTCGGCCGGGCCGAACCAACCGCTGCACCCGACCGGGGCCGCGTCCTTGGTCCTCCGTGGCGTGGCGTCTCTCCGGCGGCCCCGGCGGGTGAGCTTTAGCGTT
>JADLBT010000428.1 GCA_020847555.1 Gemmataceae bacterium | reverse complement strand
TCGACCGGGATGGCGAAGCCGATGCCCTGGGCGCCGGCCCGGATGGCAACGTTGATGCCGATCAGCTCACCGTGAATGTTCAGCAGCGGGCCGCCGGAGTTGCCCGGGTTGATACTCGCGTCCGTCTGGATCAGCGCCTTGTACGACATCTCCTTGTTCAGGCTGACGTCGCGCTTGATCGCGCTGACGATGCCCTGGCTGACCGTGTGTTCGTAGCCATACGGGTTGCCGACCGCCACCACCGTCTCGCCGACCATCAGATCCTGGGCGGTCCCCAGCGGCATCGTCGGCAGGGCGGTCTTGACGTCGATCTTGAGCAAGGCGAGGTCGTTCTCGTGGCTGCGCGCCAGGACGATGGCGCTGACCGACGACCCGTCCGCCAGCCGGACACGAATGACGTTGACGTCCTCGACGACATGGTGGTTGGTAACGATGTACCCGCGCGGGTCGATGACGAGGCCAGTGCCCATCCCATTGATGCGGCTCTGGGCCGGGGCGGAGGCGAGCGCCTCGGCGGACCCGGGCGCCCGGACGGTGCGCTCGCTGTGGATGTTCACGACCGCTCCCTTGACGCGCTCGACGAGGGCGACGATCGGGGTACGGCGGGCGAGGAACCGGGCGTGAGCGTCCCGCCCCGGGGCCTCCATCAGCGGGGCCGGTTCCTGGGCGGGGACTGCCGGCCGGCTCACGAGAATCAGGCACAGGGTAGCCGGAAGCAGAAGCAGAAGGTTGCGCGATCTCATGAAACCCTCGGCGCGTGTCAGTCGATCCGGTGTCCGTGGTTCGCTAGCCGTCGCTCCGGTCCGCACACCTGCCGCGGACTCGACCCCCGCGCATGTGGGAGTCGGGTCGGGCGACGGGTTGCGGACTGCTGGCAACGCACAATGCAGAATTTCGGACGGGGTGGGGACGGCGCTGAAGCGGCCCTCACCAGGTTCGCCAGGTTCCCCGCTCCTGTGGTGCCGGGGGTACGGCTCGTGAGGCTGGGATGCGTGCTGCCGCCGGGGCAGGGGCGCGAGACTGCGCCGGCCACGCCGGTCTTGCGGGCATTGTCCCGCCTTCTGTCCGGCCCTAAATACCTACAGCAGCCATGGAACGTGGTGCAGGGGCAGGAGAGTTGTGTGAAAAGCCCACGGGGGGCGCCCGTGGGCTTTTCACACAACGCACGAGAATGACCGCGACACCCGCCGCGCCACTACCCCGAGAGGAGGCACGCAGCATGACGGCGAAAACGCGCATCGAGCAGATCGCGGCCATGATCGCCGACGATCCGGACGATCCCGAGTTGCGCTACATGCTGGCGATGGAGTACGCCAGCGCCGGCAACGACGAGGAGGCGGTACACTGCTTCCGCGAACTGCTGGCGCACATTCCCGACTACCCGCCGGCGTACCACATGGGAGGCCGCACCCTCCAGCGCCTCGGCAGGACCGACGAGGCGCGCGAACTCCTCAAGGCTGGGATCGCGGTCGCGCTCCGCCGCGGCGACGCGCACACCGCTGGCGAGATGCAGGAATTTCTCGACAACCTTGACTGAAGCCCCGACCGGCCGACATCCCCTCTCCCCGGATACACCATGCACCGACATCACTCCCCGTTCCGTCGCCTCTGCTGGCCCGTCGCTGCGGCCCTCTGCCTCGGCCTGCCCCTTGCGCCCCGGGCGGCGGAGACGCCGCTCCCGGTCGCCGCGCCCGAAACGCTCGGGGTGTCGGCGGAGAAACTGGCGCAGATCGACGAGGCCGTGCGCCAGGCCATCGACCGCGGCCAGTTGCCGGGGGCGGTGGTCGTGATCGTCCACCGCGGGCGGGTCATCTTCCGCAAGGCATACGGGCTGCGCAGCCGGGAGCCGGCGAAGGTCGCGATGACGCCCGAGATCGTCTTCGACCTGGCCTCGCTGACCAAGCCGATCGCGACCGCAACCTCAATCGTACTGCTGATCGAGCAGGGCAAGCTGCGCCCGACCGACCGGCTCGCCCAGCACCTGCCGGCCTTCCGGCGCAAGGAGACGGACGGCATCACCCTCGCCCAGCTGCTCCTGCACACCAGCGGCTTCGTCGCCGACAATCCGCTGTCCGACTATCGCAACGGCCGCGCCGAGGCCATCAAGCGCCTGTACGCGCTCAAGCCCGTCACCGAGCCGGGCAAGCGCTTCACCTATAGCGACGTCAACTACATCCTCCTCGGCGAGGTGGTCGAGAAGGTGAGCGGGCTGCCCCTGGACCAGTTCACGCACAAGCACGTCTTCGCCCCGCTCGGGATGAACGAGACGGGTTTCCGGCCAGAGGGCAAGCTCAAGGCGAGGTGCGCCCCGACGCAGCAGCGGGATGGGAAGTGGCTCGTCGGCGCGGTCCACGACCCGCGCGCCGCCCTGCTCGGCGGCGTCGCGGGGCACGCCGGCCTGTTCTCGACCGCCGACGATCTGGCCGTTTACGCCCAGATGCTCATTAACGGCGGAGAGTACGGCAAACGGCGGATCCTCAGCCCGGCGACGGTCCGGCTGATGACGAAGCCGCACCCGGTCCCGAAGGGGCAGCGTACTTACGGGTGGGACGTGCGTACCGGCTACTCCTCGAATCGCGGCACGGTGTTCCCGGCGGGGGAGAGTTTCGGCCACACCGGGTTCACCGGCACGTCGATCTGGATCCACCCGCGCAGCGAGACGGCCGTGATCTTCCTCAGCAACCGCGTCCATCCCGACGGCAAGGGCAACGTGACGAAGCTGCGCGGCCAGGTGGCCACGATTGCGGCGACTGCCATCCTGAAGCCCGTAGACCCGAAGCGCCCCGGGGTGCGGACCGGGCTGGACGTGCTGGCGCGCGAGGGGTTCGCGCGGCTGAAGGGGCGCCGGATCGGGCTGGTAACCAACCACACCGGCCGCGACGCCGAGGGACGCTCCGCCATCGACCTGCTGCACGCGGCCCCGGGCATCAAACTGGTCGCCCTGTTCAGTCCCGAGCACGGCATCCGCGGGGCGGTGGACGAGCGCGTGTCCGACACGAAGGACGCGCCGACGGGGCTGCCGATCTACAGCCTGTACGGCAAGCGGCGTCGTCCGACGGCCGAGACGCTGCGGGGCATCGACACCCTCGTCTTCGATATTCAGGATGCGGGTTGTCGCTTCTACACCTACATCAGCACCCTCGGCCTGGTGCTGGAGGCGGCCGCCGAGCACAAGGTCAAGGTGGTGGTGCTCGACCGGCCGAACCCGATCGGCGGGGTCGCGGTGGCGGGGCCGGTGCTCGACGCCGGCCGCGAGTCGTTCGTCGGCTATCACGCCCTGCCGGTGCGCCACGGGCTGACGGTCGGCGAACTGGCCCTGCTGTTCAACAAGGAGCGCGGGATCGGAGCGGAGGTGGAGGTGGTGCGCATGGAGGGCTGGCAGCGCAGCGACCTGTACGACCGCACGGGACTGACCTGGGTGAACCCGTCGCCGAACCTGCGCAGCCTCGGCGCCGCACTGCTGTACCCGGGCATCGGCCTGCTGGAAACGACGAACGTGAGCGTCGGCCGCGGGACCGAGCGGCCGTTCGAGTGGTTCGGGGCGCCGTGGCTCGATGGGCGCAAGCTGGCCGCAGCGTTGGCGGATGAGCGGCTCCCCGGCGTGCGCTTCGTCCCGGCGCGGCTGACGCCGACCTCAAGCGTCCACAAGGGCAAGGAGTGCGACGGGGTGCAGGTCTTCGTCGATGACTGGGCCGCCTTCCGCCCGGTGCAAACCGGACTGGCGATCGCGTGTACCCTGCGGCGACTCTATCCCGACGACTGGAAGGTGGACCGCTTCGACGTGCTGCTCGCACACCGCGTGACGTGGGAAGGGGTCCGGGACGGAACCGGCTGGCGCGAGCTGGAAGCCGGTTGGCGCGGCCCACTGGAGCGCTTCATCGAGTTGCGCCGGCAGTACTTGCTCTACGCCGAGTGAGTGACTGTCCCATAAGGGGGTTTAAGCGGCTGGGCGATACATAAACTCAGGTTCGTTCCGGGACATTCAAGATTGATCGGGCCGAACTAACCGCTGATGCGATTCGTCGCAATAAAATAATCTGTAACGACTTGCGAACTGATGAGTGAGGACGTTACCTGTTGCGGGGGGAGAACCAAGGTTGAAGCGCCGGGAATACGATCAGACGCTTCTACCTTTCTCCCCCTCTCCGTTTCGGGGAAGGGGGCAGGGGGGAGGGATCTTCGCGGCGAAAACCTAACCTCTCCGGCCCCCCTTCCCTGCCAGGGAAGGAAGGAGAAGACGAGTACGAGCGCCGGGAAGACGATCAGGTGCCGGAACCCTGGTTCACCCCCTCCCCTCACAGGGAAGGAGGCCGGGGGAAAGGTTCTCGCTCCGCCTTCGTTGTACGTACGAACCCATTCTTCGCCCTGTCGGCGCCACGCCTGGCAAAAACCGCAGAGCTTGTCCAGTCCCGCGCCGGTTTGCGGCCGACCTACCAACATCGCGGCCGGGGGGGCGCGAGGGTAAGGTATAATTATGCACACTGCACCTGATGCCCCGTCTTTGACCCAGGACCGAGCCGTGAGCCAGATTACCCACCCGGAACTGTTCGAGGAACTCGGCGCCTCCGCGGACCAGACCGCCGATCTTTTCGCCGAAGTCGTCTTCGACCGGCCGCTCGACCACGCCTACAGCTACGCGGTCCCGCAGCGGCTGCGCGACGACATCGCCGTCGGCAAGCGCGTCCAGGTTCCCTTCGGCAAGGGTGACCGCACGACCGTCGGCTACTGCGTTCACCTGGGCACGACGGCGCCCGGCCGCGCCGTCAAGGAACTGGTGCGTGTCCTCGATGACGAACCGCTTCTCTCGCCGAACCTGATGCGACTGACGCGCTGGATGGCGGACTACTACCTGTGCGGCTGGGGCCAGATCCTCAACGCCGTTGTCCCGGCTGGCGCGAAGGACCAGTCGGGCACGCGCGCGACCGTCTTCCTCGACGCGATCCCCGAGGCCGACCTGCCGCAGCCGCCGCCCAGGCTCACTCCCAGGCAGTCGGCGGCGCTCGACGCGCTGCGTCAGCAGGGTAAGCCGGTGGAACTGCGGCGTCTGGCGAAGCTCGCGAAGTGCGGCACGCGCCCGATCGAGGGGCTGGTCGAGAAGGGTGTCGCGCGCCGGCTGGTGCGCCGCATCGAGTCGTTCGACCCGGCCGCGGGCCACGCGCTTCCCGAACCGGCCGAGGCGGCGCGCGTCGAACTCAACGCCGACCAGCAGCGTGCCTGGGCGGTCCTGGAGCCGGCCCTCCGTCAGGGCGGGTTCCAGGCGTTCCTGCTCTACGGCGTGACCGGCAGCGGCAAGACCGAGCTGTACCTGCGCGCCATCGAAGAGGTGGTGCGCCAGGGCAAGGAGGCGCTCGTCCTGGTGCCGGAGATCAGCCTGACGCCGCAGACCATCCAGTGCTTCCGCGGCCGGTGCGGCGAGGTGGCGGTGCTGCACAGCCACCTCGGCAACGCCGAGCGCGGGACTCACTGGCGGCGCATCGCCGGCGGGCAGGTGCAGGTCGTCGTCGGGGCACGCAGCGCCGTGTTTGCGCCGTCGCGCCGCCTCGGGCTGATCGTCATCGACGAGGAGCACGAGAGCACGTTCAAGCAGGAGGCGACGCCGCGCTACCACGCGCGCGACGTGGCCGTGATGCGTGCGCGACTGGAAGGCATCCCGATCATCCTCGGGTCGGCGACGCCGAGCCTGGAGACGTGGCACAACGCCGAGCGCGGCCAGTACACGCGCCTGACCCTCCCCAGCCGCGTCCTCGACCGGCCGCTGCCGCAGGTGGGTCTGATCGACCTGCGTCACGACCGGCCGCACAACGGGCCATTCCGCGCGCTGAGTCCGGGGCTGGAATCGGCCATGCGGCACGCGCTCGGTGGCGGCGGCCAGGTGATCCTGCTGCTCAACCGCCGCGGCTTCTCAACCCACATCCACTGCCCCGGCTGCGGGCATGTCGCGTCGTGCAAGTTCTGCGACCTGGCCCTGACGTTCCACCGTGAACGCGACGTGATGCTCTGCCACCACTGCGGCTACGAGCAGGGGCCGCCGAAGCTGTGCCCGAAGTGCGGCCAGGTGCCGGTGCGCTACCAGGGGCTCGGGACCGAGAAGCTGGAGGCGGAGATTCAGGAGCGCTTTCAGGGTTTTACGGTACGCCGCATGGACAGCGACACGATGCGCCGCCCCGGCAGCCACGCCAGGCTGCTCGCCCAGTTCCGTCGCGGCGAGGTCCACATCCTGCTGGGCACGCAAATGATCGCGAAGGGGCTCGACTTCCCGAACGTCACGCTGGTCGGCGTGGTGAACGCCGACATGGGGCTGCACCTGCCGGACTTCCGCGCCGCCGAGCGAACGTTCCAGCTGCTCGCCCAGGTGTCCGGGCGAGCGGGACGCGGGCCGCGCGGCGGGCGCGTGCTGGTGCAGACGTACAACCCGGAGCACCCGTCGATCGCGCTGGCAGCGACCCACGACTACCTGCGCTTCGTCGCGATCGAGACGGCCCACCGCAAGGCGCACAAGTACCCGCCGTACCAGCGCATGGCCCGGCTGATCGTGCGCAGCCGCGCTCAGCAGGAGGCGGGCGATTTCGCGGACCGACTGGCAGTCGGCTTCCGCACGGCGCTGGAGCGACTGAAGGGGCCGGACGGGGCGCTGCTGGAGGTGCGTGTCCTCGGCCCGGCGGAGGCGCCGGTGTTCCGGTTGAAGGGCTACTATCGGTTCCATTTCCAGCTTCAGTCGCCGAGCCCCGCCACGCTGCACCAATTGCTGCGCGCGGTCCTGCCTGGCGCGCGGACGCCGAGCCACGTCGAGCTGACGGTGGACGTCGATCCGCTGGACATGCTTTGAGGGAAGCGTGTTGCGCGCAAAGGCGCCAGGAGTGCAAAGGAG
>JADLBT010000427.1 GCA_020847555.1 Gemmataceae bacterium | reverse complement strand
GGAAATGCTGCTGGACGAAGGAGTTGGGGCCGTCGGCAAGCGGAAACATGAGGAACCTCCTGGGGGTTCCTCATGCGCTAGCCGCCAGCCCCTCGTTGTCAAGAGCGACTTGTGTAGAACATTAAGGTCTTACGGCGGGGGCTCCCTGCCCACGACGCAACTCATTGCTCCGTCCGCCGAGGCCTGGTAGACCGGGCCGTTCCAGTAGGAGTACTGTTCGAGGATACCGGCCTGCACGGTGACGCCCCAGATGTCGGCCAGGCGCTGCAGGAATGTCTCGCCGTCCGACCCGTCGGCGACGTTGCAGCCACGCAGCTCGACCCGCGCGCCCGGCGCGAAGTAAGGCCGCAGACGCGCCAGCGTGTCCCGCAAGGCGTCGAGGTTGGCCAGCGAGATCCCCGTCCAGTGCAGCCGCCGGCCCTCCTCGCCAGCGTGGCCGCCCGAGACCGTCTGCCCGCCGGATCGGCCGTGAGACCAGATGCGCAGCACGTCCAGCGCGCCGAGCGGGGCGATCTGCGTGATGTCCGTGACCATCTGGCCCACCCCGTTCGACATGCCGTACATGATTAGCACGCGCGACCGCGCGCCGCGTTCCCTCAGCCTGTTCCGCCGGTGTTGCCCCAGGACGGGGTCTTCCATGTCGATCAGGTCGATGATCATGATGCGCTCCGTGGACGAAGGACAGGATAGAACGCCATGAACCACTTTCTCCTACCGTAATATGCCGATCCACGTCGCGCTGGCGCCCCCCCTCAGCGCGGATTGTCCTTCCGCTTGCCGTCCAGCTCCTGGATCTCGCGAACCCAGATGTTCCGAAACCGGACCGGCTGGCCGTGGTGGGCCAGCATGATCGGCAGCCTGTCCGGGTGCGCGGTGTACCTCGGCGGCCGATCGTAGGCGGTCGTGCCGAGGATCGCGACGTGGTTGTGGACGAGTACGCCGTTGTGCAGCACCGTGATGTACGCCGGCTTGACCAGCGTGCCGGCCGAGTCGAACCGCGGGGCGGTGAAGAGGATGTCATACGTCTGCCACTCGCCCGGCCGGCGGCTGGCGTTGACGAGCGGCGGGCGCTGCTTGTAGACGGCACCGCACATCCCGTCCAGGTAGGTCGTGTTCGCAAACGAGTCGAGGATCTGTACCTCGTACCGGCTCATCAGCTTGACGCCGTGGTTGCCGCGCCCCTGCCCCTTGCCGCGAATCTCCCTCGGGGACGCCCACTCGAGGTGGAGCTGGCAGTCGCCGAACCCCTGCTTGCTGAACATTGCTCCGCCGGAGATCGCCTCGCCGTTCTCGATCTTCCAGCGCTCCCCGCCCTTCCAGGCGTCGAGACTCTTGCCGTCGAACAGGACGACAGCATCCGCCGGCGCGCGGGTGGGCGAACCCGGGTCGATCGCCTTCGGCTCTTCCCAGACGATGCCGCTGTTGTAAACCTTCGGCGGGGCTGGCTGCTTTCTCTTCTTCGTCTCCTGGCCGGAGCCGGCTCCCCACGGCGCGAGCAGCAGTCCGCCGAGCAACACAGTCAGGACGACGAGGACGGCGGGGCGGCGCGAGAGCTTCATCGGTACGGTTCCTTTCTCGGCTGATGGTCCTGTCGGGGGGGGACGGGCAGGGCTGGACGCGGCCCACGCTTACGCCGAGTATAGTTGCGTCCCGCTCCCCTGTCACGCGGAGAGATTCCCATGTCTCGCTGGTTGCCGGCTCGTCCCGCGCTGACGCCTCGGACTCGGATCGGCGCTGGAGCTTCAGCGCTCCTCCTCGCGCACGACGAGCCGCTGCCCGGGGGAAACGCGCTCGCGGATCACGCGCACTCCGGTGGCGGGAAAGAACACCTCGACCCGGTACAGTGCCGCCCGCGTCTTTCCCAGCCCGATGTGCGCCTCCAGAGGGGACGATCGCCCATAGCCCGCACCGGACTGAACGTGCCGGAACCCGACCAGCCGCCGCGCCGCGTCGGCGGTGCAGACACTGACCTGCGCCCCGATGCCGTCGCGGTTGCTTCTTGTTCCGACCGCCCGGACGCGCAGCCAGTGCCTGTCGTTCGTCTCGTTGCGGTACAGGACGGGCTGGCTGTAAAAGTTTACTAGCAGCAGGTCAAGGTCGCCGTCATTGTCGAGATCGGCGGCGGCGGTGCAGACGCAGTTCGCCTCGTGGTTGGCGCCCCACGCCCTGGCCACGTCGCGCCAGGTCTTGCCGTCGAGCCGGCTCCACAGGGGGTTACCGCCCTTGCTGGTCGCCCACCGCTTGCCGCTCTCCGCATCGACGCCGACGTAGATGTCCGCCAGCCCGTCGTGATCGAAATCCTCGATAACCGCGTCGTGCCCCAGCGTCTTCAGGTGCGACGGCGGCACGTCGAGCGCGGTGAACGTCCCCTTGCCGTCGCCGCGGAAGAGCACGTTGGGCGCGACGGTGTGCTTCATCTTCAGGAGCTGCGGCTCGGTGTAGTTGGCGCCGGACAGCCAGGAGTCGGTGGTGACGTACAGATCAAGCGTCCCGCGGTTGAAAACGTCGGCGAGGACGCAGCCGACCGACGACGCCCGCCGACCCAGGCCGGCCGTGCCGGTGACGTCGCGGAACTTCCCGCCGCCGCGGTTTTTCAACAGAGCGCTCACCTGCGACTGATAGCTGCTGACGAACAGATCATCCCTGCCGTCGCCGTCCACGTCGCCGAAGCAGCAGCCGAGGCTGTGGCGGTCCGCCAGCTCGACCCCCGCCTCCTTCGCGCGGTTCGTGAAGGTGCCGTTGCGGTTGTTGCGGAAGAGGGCATTCGGTCCGGTCGGACAGCAAACGAACAGATCTGGCCAGCCGTCGCCGTCGATGTCGCTCCAGGCGCAGGAGCGGGCCGGCGCCTTCACCAGCGTACCCGCCCTGGCGCTGACGTCGGTGAAGGTGCCGTCGCCGCGATTGCGGAACAGCCGGCTCGCCCCGCCGCGCACCGACGTCAGGTAGACGTCGGGCTTGCCGTCGCGATCGAAGTCGGCAACGGCCGCCCCGGTGCCGGCGCCCGCGAAGACCTCCAGGCCGGAATCCTTCGTCACGTCGCGAAAGCGCAGATTGCCGAGGTTGCGGAAATAGTAGACGTGCGGTTTCCCGAAGGTGGGGATGATGACGTCGAGCAGGCCGTCGCCGTCGAAGTCCTCGACCGCGACAGCGTGCGGATTGGTGCCGCCGACACCTGTGCTGCCCTGGATCTTCAGTCCGGACGAGGCGCTGACGTCCGTGAAGCGCGGTCCGGCGGGCTGGGCGCCGGGGACGAGGGTGGGCATCAGCGCGAGCAGGGCACTGAGACAAACGAGACGCATGCGAGGTTCCTCAGGGGGCATCAGGAAAGCCCACGAGCCGTGGCCCGTGGGCTTTGATGGAGCAGGACCATGACCTCAGGGTTTGCGGTTGTCGAGGCGCGGGATCGACCGCGCGTCGCCGTGCAGCACGGTCGCGCCGCCCGACTTGACGTTGCGGCCGATCAGGTCGATCAGCTCCAGCTCGTACCCGAACGGCAGCGCCTTGTTCCGCTTCACCCGCCCGTGGAACATCAGCGACGGGTTGTCCTTGTGTTGGTCGATGATCTCCTGCGACTTTCTGTCGAACGGCGCCGCCTGGGCGCGGGCGAAACCGTAGACCTCATAAGGCGGCCCCTTGCCGGCGTAGTGGGCGTGGATCCGGCCGTCGGCGCGCGGACCCCAGACGTGGAACCAGTTGTTAACGTAGAACTCCTGCCACGCGCCGGGCTTCGTCTCCACGAACAGGAGCAGGGCGGTCGCGAGGTTCGGCTCGTCGAGCTTGAAATCCCGCAGCTTCGGCGGGATGCGGTCGATGGCCTTGACGCCGATCACCTTGACGCGCGGCTTCGCCTTCCAGTCCACCTTGAGCCCGGTGTACGTCGGTCCCATGCGCCACCCGTAGGCGGGTGTCGGCTCGCGCGAGATGACGCGCCACGTCTTGCCCGTGCCGTCCTCCTTCAGGAGGAACGCGAAGTCCTCGGCCCAGTAGTAGGCGCGCCAGTACCGCTCGTGCCAGTAATCGGCGGCGCGGCCGACCAGTTTGACCGGCTCCCAGTCGCGCTGGGGGGCGCCGGCGGGGGCGGACGGGAGGAAGAAGACGCTGCCGAGGATGACGAGGAGGGGCAACGACCGCATGGCGGGCCTCCGGGGTGAGGGGCGGGGTTCGGGGCAGGAGTACGGGGATTATACGGAGAGGATGGAGCGGAGACACGCGCGGCCGGTTGCAGGCGCCGGAGTGTGTTGGTATCCTTCCCCGTGCCTGGCCCGCCGCGCGGCAGCCGCATTTCTCCAGGATCCTGACGCCCGCTACCCGGGTCGGCCAACCGACAGGGACTCATTTCATGGAACAACCACAGCCTCCGCCAGCGGCAGGGTGGGGCATGAGCCGACACGCGAACCTGCCGTGCGGGGTCGAGGCTGACGGCCGCGTGGTGCTGTTCGACGGGGTGTGTCGGGTGTGCAGCGCGTGGGTGCCGTTCCTGCTGGCGCGGGATCGCAGGCGGCGGCTCCGGTTCGCGTCGATGCAGTCCGACGCCGGGCGGGCGATCCTGGCGTGGGCCGGACTGCCGACCAACCACTTCGACACGATGGTGTTCGTCGAGGGCGAGCGGGCATACACAAAATCGACGGCGTTTCTGCGGGTGGTGCGCCACCTCGTCTGGCCGTGGGGGTGGCTGGCGGTGGGGGTGGTGGTGCCGGCGTTCCTGCGGGACTGGCTGTACGATCGGGTCGCCCTGAACCGCTACCGGCTGTTCGGCCGGCGGGAGACGTGCCTGGTGCCGACGCCGGACGTCGC
>JADLBT010000426.1 GCA_020847555.1 Gemmataceae bacterium | reverse complement strand
TCATGTTGGGGTGAGCGCAGGCAGACCGGCCGGTCGCGGCCCCGATCTGCCGCCAGCCGGGGTAGACGCGACCGTCGCGGATCATCGCACCGGCCAGCCAGTTACCGCCGTACATCTTCACGAGCTGAGCCTGTTCGCGGTGCTGGCGGAGCAGGACGGCGATCGGGTCGTCGATCAGGGCGAGCTGGGCGTCGGCGGTTGTCGAGATCGAAAAGCCGAGCCGCTCAAACACCTCGGTGACCTGGTCGGGGCTGTTCCAGTTCCACTTCTCCTGGTGGCCGAACAGACCCGCCTCGCCCTTCCCCGGAGCGCCCGCGTCGAGCTGGGCTTCCAGCCGCTGCACCTCCGAGGCGGCTTTCCGTGCGAGGCTGGTCCACGCCTCGACGTCGAACGGCACGCCGCTCTGGGCTAACCAGGTGAAAGCTCGGACGGCTCTCATCTCGATATCAGCGCATCGCTGCAATCCGGATTTCGTTATCTCGGCGTCCAGCGCCTGCATGAGTGGGTGCATTACTTGGACATCTCTGTGGGCGTATTCAATCTGCTCCGCGCTGAGTACACCGGACCAGTCACTGCGTTGGCAGCCTTTGTCCAGCAGCATCCCTTGCAGCCACCGGTAGCAACATGAAGCCAGCGATAACGAGGGGAATCCGTGTTCGCCCTCTCCGGCCACGCACAGTTGAGCCAGAACGTAAAGGTCCACAGTTTCAGGTAAATCTTTCAGACCCGCTTGCCACAAGAACCCCAGATCAAACATCGCGTTAAAGATGACGAGAATCTTGTCCTTGAGAGCATCGAGTACGGATCCGAGAGGGTAGGCGAAGCAGTCCATGACAATGCTCCGCCTACCGTCGTGCATCGCCAGGAGTCGCACGCGGTCGGTCAGAGCCGAGAGTCCGGTGGTTTCGAGGTCGAGCGCTACGACCCGAGCGCTGCCGAGGAATCGCAGGACTTCTTCCGGAGTAGCTAGTTGAGGCGTAGAAGAGACACTCACGGGATGTGCCTCCACGTCAGACGCTTCAGGATCTTTCGGATTGCCGCTCGGGAGACCCCGAAGCAGTGTGCGATGGCTTGTTGCGTCATTCCGCCCGCTCGCAGCCCCCTGATCTGCCGGACGGCATCGGCGTTGAGCCGGGCCTGGGGGTTGGCTTCACCGCGGGGAAGTTTTTCAGGGTGTCGCCGGGAACCGCTTCGATCGCCGCGGGCTACGCGCTCCGGGTGAACCCGACTGCCGTGACGGTCGCCCTTCGCCTGCCTTCCCTTCCGCCTCATATCTGCGTTGTTGTCAGTAGGCGTTCCGAGGAAGAGATGTGCCGGGTTGCAGCACCGGGGGTTATCACAGTCGTGCAGCACACAAACGGAAGGCCACACCCCGCGGGTGATGAACCAGCACACCCGACTGGCGAGTAGCGTCCTTGCGGCAGCCCGTCCACCGTGGCCGAACACTCCGTACCCATCCGCGTTGAGGTAGCGTGTCCACGGCCAACATTCGTCAGGACCGCGGCGATCCACCTTCGCCCAAAACCGTTCCCGGTCAGCGTCGGTGAGTCGGGGAGTGTCTTCACGTGGTTCAGCCATGCGCGCACCTTGCACGGGTCGGGCGGAATGCGTTCCGGGTTAGGGGGTCAGGTCAGTTGAACAGCGGGCGGCTGCGCCCGTCAGGTCCGGCGTTCGCCCTGGCGATGATGAACTGCTCCACGCAGTTGGGTCGGCCCAGGGTGTGCCACTCCTGAAGGACACGTCGCCCGGCGTGCCTCCAGACGAGAGCGGAAGCGGTAGCCCTTGTAGTGCGTCTCGATCGCCTTGACGGCACTCATGATGCCCTTCCCGAAGAAAACACTGGAACACTTGGAACAGATCCACTAAACCCTTACACACCAACGTCTTACCACCGTCCCGCCCCACCAGTACAGTTCATGACACTTGTACGGTTGCTTCAAGTGTCGGCATGTCAACTGTCCCGAAGTCGCCGTACGGTTGTAAGGTCAGTGGTGGCCGTTGTTTGACTCAAGCGTCCCACCGTTTTGGGGTGTAGACAGAAGGGGCCAGTCTTCGGGAACCCACCACACCCAGGAGACCGTTCCATCCTGGGCGGTCTCCTTCCGCGGTTTGGGTAGGTTCAACGTCCGCTTGGCCTCGAACAAGGCGTTGCGGCTGATGCCGTCCGCCTTCCCGTCGCGGAACAGATCCTGAGCGTGCCAGACTCTCTTTTCACGGAACCTCTCGACGATCCATTCAGCGGCGGCCTTTTGCCTTGTCGTGCCGTGCCCGTTGCTGTTGACCGCCTCGTCGGCCGTGACGTCCACCTCGCCGATCCAGTTGACGCGGGCGAGGATGCCGGAAGTGCTGATCTCATAGGACAGCCCTTTCCGTTCCTTCGCGAGGTTCATCTTCATGGGGAGGAACAGCCGCCGTTCCGGCTCTTCGGGGTCTCGAACGAACAGGTGCGCGGCCCGGACGGCGTTGACCCAGGCGACCGACCCCATGACGCGCATCATCGCCTCAACTTTCCCGGCCTGGGTGTTGACGTGGGTGTTGAAGACGATGGCGAGCCGGTGTTCGTGGGCCAGGTGGGCGAGGGGCGAGAGCAGGCCACGTAACTCGGAGTTCTTGTGGTCGTCCACGCCCCCCAGGTAAGCCGTGGGCGGGTCGATCACCACCAGTCTCACGGCGGCTCCCGTTTGCTCCAGGGCCTTCCTGACGACGTCCAGGTCGGCCAGGGTGAAGCGGTCCTGCACGGCGGCCTTCAGGAAGGTGACCTGGTTGAGGTCCGCCCCGGTTTCGATCAGGCGGGGGACCAGGGTGTCGTCGGGGTCGTCCTCGCCGGAGATGAACAGCACCTGCCCGCGGGGGGCGGTGGTGCCGCCCGAGAACGGCCAGGCGGCGCCGGTGGTGATGCGGGCCGTAATGTCGCAGAGGACGAACGTCTTCCCGAGCCCGCCGATGCCGGCGAACGTCGTGAGCTTCCCGAGCGGGATGACCCCGGGCCACACCCACTCGACGATGCGAGGCGTGATGTCGCAGGCGCGGTCCACCAGAGTCTGGTTGGTGTCGATCGGCGGTTTCGTCTGCTGCTGGCCGACGACGTTAGTGAGGTCCCGGGGCTTGAGAGTCCCGGCGTTCAAGCCACTGCGGATCGTCGCCCGTGCTTCCTCAGCGGACAGGCCCACCGCGATCGCGGCGTTGAGCAGAGCCGTTCCGGCGTCGGCTGCCGAGAGCACCCCCGCGCCGACCAGTGTGCCCAGGCTGAAGCTGGACTTGTTGAGCTGGGTGTTTCTCTCCCCAACCGGGGCGTTTGCGACCGCGTGTAGTTCCGCCTGCACAGCCGCACGTACGTAGGTGTCGATGTTGAGGTTTGCGGTTCCTTGCCGCAACTCCTCTTCACGCTTCCACTTGGCGGGTAGGCCCCGCAGTACCAGGGTGTTCGCTTCCGCGTCGTCGTGGTTCCAAGGCTCCGGGTACGCGCCATGGTCAGGGACAAGGTATGTGAGGCGGTGCGGCCGATCGGGTGAGTCCTGACCTTTCCGCTTCCACGTCCCGTAGACGGGCCAGATTCGTTTGGCGTCATGGCAGGACGTGTCCACCGACGCCTTTGGAGTTGGAAGGAAGCCGCCGGCCTTGAGTACGGCATCTTCTTCCTTAGACGCCTTCGCCCCGAACTGCTCCTGTAGGTGCCTTAGAACGCTGCGGATCAGTTCCTTGGCTGCGGCGTCGTTGGGAAGCAGGACCGGGTAGCACAGGTGCCAACCACCGCCTGAAAAGCCGATCACGGCGTTGACCAGGCCGGCGCCGTCGAGGAGTGCCCGGCAGGCGTCGAGGACTCGCCAGGACGCCGCGGCTTCGGCCTCGGTGGACGAGACGCCCGAAGGCCGGATCGGGTCGCAGTCGATGAGCAGCCACCGCCGCTCAACGATGTTTTCGTCCTTGGGGAACAACGCCTTCCCGGCCCAGTCGGGGCGAACCGGGTTTGGCGTGATGTATACGCCTATTGGCCGCGTCTCGTCGAATTGAATCACGATCCGGACGGCTTCCGCGATGTCGCCCGTGACAAACGACTTCGCGTTCTTGGGCCCGTACAGGGCCTGCACGGAGAACACCTGCCCCGGCACGCAGAACACCCGCAAAACCCGCTCTATCTCAGCAGCCTTCGTCAGCATCTGCTCGCTCATCGAGACTTCCTTGCACGGAGACGCACCGCCAGCCGTAGGCGCGCAGCAGCGTCTTGAGTGCCCGCCTTAGCCGTATGACAGGCGGCACGTCTCCGGGTAATGGGACCAGTTGGAGAGTAATCAGAGGGCTAAAAAGGGATGTCCTCTTCCCTTCCCGCACCAACGGGGGCCGCAGGCGGCACGCCGTTGGGCACCGTCGGCTGAACGGGCGGGGTCAGCGACGGCATCGGGCGTCCGTCGATGCGGCCCACGGCGCGGAAGTCGTGGAACACGTTCCCGGTCTTCCCGGGGCGGTTGTCCGGGCGGCTGGACTTCAGGGCGCGGAACTTGATCCCGGCGAGCTTCGCCACCGCGGCGGGGATCTCGCGGGAGAGGGGGCGGTTCGGCGTGTTCCACAGGTGCGAGTCGAAGCCGAGCGAGGCGAGGTCGGCGCAGAGGCCGTTGACCGCAGGCTGCTTGTTCAGCCAGTGCAGCCATTCGACACTGCTGCCGTCCTGTGTGCGGAGGTTGATGCGCACGACCAGGTCCGCGTTGATGCGATCCATTGAGGCCGAGACGATCGTGCAGTCGTAGTGGCCGTCGGGTAGCGAGTCGGTTTTCGTGGCGATGACGTACTGCGGGCGGTACTCGTTGCCGTAGGAGTCCAGCTCGCCGAAATCGTTGCCCTGCTGCTGGTTTTCCCAGGGATTGTGGGGTGCGGACATTAGCGTACTCCAAAGATGGATGGAACGTGATCCTCGAACACGATGGTCTTCTTCGCTCTCGTGACACACACGTAGCAAAGGTTCAACTCTTGCTGGGTTTCCCACGGCTTCGGGTTCTTCCGCCGCAGCGGGAGGGACGACGGGTCCAGGACGTAGACCATGTCAGCCTCCAGCCCCTTCGCCCGGTGGACGGACGATAAAACCACGGACGCGCCCGGCTTCGCCGCATCATCGAACTTCTCCGCGATGAACGTTTCCAGTTGCTCCAGACTCGTCACCTGGGCCGCGAGCTGCCCCAGGCAGTCGCAGCGGTCGTTGAGGTTGTCGTGCTGGGACTGCGGGGCGCTCTTGCGAACCAGTCTCCGCACCTCCCGTTCGCGATAGTCTTCCAACCTGTCGATCAGGTCTGCGAGCGAGGCGGGCTTGAGCCGAGTAATCAGGGCGAGCAGGCCGCGGCCGATCTCCCGGCCCCGCATCACCGCGGGCACGCCGGCAAGAACCAGCCGGTACGTCAGCCCCACCAGCGGGGCGTTCTTGCGGCAGATCACCAGATCACCCGGCCGCACCGAGGAGGCGATCCCTTTCAGGTCGTCGGTGATC
>JADLBT010000425.1 GCA_020847555.1 Gemmataceae bacterium | reverse complement strand
GAGGCCGGCCATCGCGCCCTCGCCGACCACCTCGCCCGCCGGGGCATCGCCGCGACGGTCACGGAGGAGAACCTCCTGGGCTGCCGCCGCGTCCGTTACGTCCTCCACGGCACACCACTGGTGTCCATCGTCCTGCCGACTGGCGGCAACGTGGACCGGCTCGCGGAGTGCGCCCACGGCATCCTTGAAACGACCGCATACCGGGATTTCGAGCTGATCCTGGTCGATCATTCGTCCGGCGACCTGGTGCGGCAATTCCACGAGAAAGTGCGCCAGCGCTGGCCGGTCTGCCAGTACGTGGACTGCCGCGCCGAGCCGGCCAACCGCTCGGCCCTCAGCAACCGCGGCGCTCGGTACGCTACGGGAGAGTACCTGCTGTTCCTGAACGAGGCGACTGCGGTGCTCGACCGCGACTGGCTGACGGCGCTGCTCGAACAGGCGCAGCGGACCGAGGTCGGGGCCGTCGGGGGCAAGTTGCTCCACGTCGATGACACGATTCAGCACGCCGGGCTGACGCTCGGCGTCTGCGGCGTGGTCGGCCACGTGTTCCGCTTCTTCCCGGGCATGGAGGGCGATGCGGACTGCCACCACCTCCCGCACGTCGTCCGGAACTGCAGCGCGGTCAGCGGCGCCTGCCTGATGATCCGCACGGCCCTGTTCCGGGAGGTCGGCGGGTTCGAGGAAATTCACCTGCCCGGCGCCTACCAGGATGTGGACCTGTGCCTGCGCTTGCGGGAGCAAGGGCGGCGCATCGTCTACACCCCGCACGCCCGCCTGTACATCCATGAGCCCCAGGGTCCGGGACAACCGGACCCGCGCGAGACGCGGTACATGCAGCAGCGCTGGGGGACGGCGCTCGCGTCCGACCCGTATTACAACCCGAATCTGACGCGCCGCCGCGAGGACCACGGCCTCGACGTGCCCTGTTGACGCAGGGACAGGCGACCTGGTGTGCAGTGGAGTGTTGTAAAGCCCACGGGTAGTGCCCCGTGGGTCCAGTGTTGCGCATGCCAAGCCCGGTTTCGGGAGGAGTGACGATGTCGAGCGCCCCCCATCTGTCGCCCGAGAGCATCGCGTACACGGAACCGGCCGTCCGCAGGGAGGTCGCCGGCCGGGCGGTAAACGCTGGGGCGCGGCGGCTGTGCATCTTCGCGCACCACGACCCGGATAACGTCGTGGACGACTACGTGCGGTTCTACCTCGCCGAGCTGGCCCGTCTGGCGGAGGTGGTGTTCGTGACCGCCTGCCGCGAACTGTCGCAGCCGAGCCTCGACGCGATCACACCGCTCTGCTCGCGCATCATCTTCCGCGAGAACGTGGGCAGGGACTTCGGCGGGTTCCGCGTCGGCCTGGTCCGCGCGGGCGCCCTCGACGGTCGCGACGAGGTGGTCCTCGCCAACGACAGCGTCTACGGCCCGCTGCGCGACCTCGGCGCCCTCTTCGCACGGATGGACCGGGCCGACCCCGACGTGTGGGGAATCACGGACTCCGAGCAGGGCGGGTATCACCTCCAGAGCTACTTCCTGGTCTTCCGCCGCCGACTGCTCGCCGCGCCGCTGTTCTCGGCGTTCTGGAGCCAGGTACGCTTCGACGCCGAACGGGACCAGGTGATTCTGGAATACGAGATCGGGCTGACGCGGCGGCTGATTGCCGCCGGATTCCGGACGGCGGCCGCGTGCGAGTTCCGGAAGGTCCGCGCCTTCGTCCTGCGCCACTGGCCCCTTCACCCGCACCGCGAAGCGATCGACCATGCGGAGGTGAACCAGACCCACTACTGCTGGCGCGCCGCGGTCGGTCAGTTCGGCTGCCCGTTCCTGAAGATCGACCTGCTGCGCGACAACGGCCAGCGGATCAGGGATCTGTGGGGTTGGCAGGAGTTCCTGAAGCGGCACACCACCTACCCCCCCGACCGCATTGACGCCCACCTGAGACGAATCTGGGGCCACGGACCGCGTCCGGCCGGCGGGGCGCGGAGCGCTCGTCCGCTCGTCAGGCTGCACGACCTCCCCCGCCCTTGCCGTTGACTCCCTGTCTGCTCTGAAGTACCCTCGCACCGCACCGCGACAATCCTCCTTTGCCCCGGCAGTGGTTCTGCTTCACGAGGCGCCGGCCCGCGCCCAGGTGAGGGGAACCACGTCTCACCCCGTCCCCAGATCAGGGAAGACTCGGACATGGAAGACCTCGTCTCCTCGCGGGGCGGCGCGCCTGAACCGGACGAGAACTCGCTCCGCGCCGAGGCCGTGCTGCTCGCCCGCGAGGAACTCATCGCCCGCCTGGAGCGCCGGCTCACCGCACGGGATCGGCAGATCGGACGGATGGAGGAGCAGGCCGCCGCCCAGGAGGAGCGCCTCCGCGCCCTGCAGCGACGCCTCGACCAGGAGATCGACTCCCGGGACGAGGTCATTCGCTCGCTGTGGGGGGAGATCGACGGCAAGAACGGCTACATCCGCCAGGTCGAGGCCGAGATCGGCCGGCGGGAGCAGGGCGTTCAGTGGCTGCAAGGGCAGCTGGCCGGGCGCGAGGAGGAACTCCGGCGGCTGGAGGCCCACCGGGTGGAAACCGCCCGCACCCTCGACACGGTCCTCGGCTCGTGGTCGTGGCACCTTACGCGCCCGATTTGGGGCGCGGGGAAGCGGTTTCGGCGACTGCTCCGGGCACGCTTGCGGGTCACCGGCCTGTTGCACGCCCTCCGGCGGCGGTTGCGCTTTCTGGCGCCCGGTGCCCGGAAACAGGGGCGTGCGGTGCGGGATACCGGCTTGTTCGAGGCGGGGTTCTACCTCCAGCACAGCCCCGACCTCAATTCCAGGTTCACCGACCCGGCGCTGCACTACGTCCTCGCCGGTGCCCGGGAAGGCCGGGATCCGCACCCGTTGTTCGATACCTCATACTACCTGGACCGCTACCCGGACGCGGCCGCCAGCGGCACCAACCCCCTGCTGCACTACTGCGCGGTTGGGGCCGCACAGGGCTATGACCCGCACCCGCTGTTCGACACGTCGTTCTACCTGGAGCGCTACCCCGACGTGGCGGCATCCGGGCTGAACCCGCTGGCCCACTACCTGACCACCGGGGCGGCCGAGGGCCGCGACCCGCACCCGCTGTTCAGCTCCGCGCATTATACCCAGGCAAACCCGGACTGCGCCGCCTCCGG
>JADLBT010000424.1 GCA_020847555.1 Gemmataceae bacterium | reverse complement strand
GGGTTTGGGAACCAAACCACTGCTGACCGCTGACCGCCGAGAGTCATCGACATGGCCACCGAATCCAACGCGAGCCCGCAGAGGTTTTCCCCACTGGCGGCCTTCCTGAGCTATCTGGTTCCTGGCCTGGGGCAGATCCTGCAGGGGCGAGTCGGCAAGGGCGTGCTGTTCCTGGTGTGCCTGTACGGTCTGTTCTTCTACGGCATGTATCTCGGCCACTGGCAGAACGTCTTCATCCCGGACGCGCCCCCGCCCCGCGACGGCCGACCCCCGCGCTTTCTCGACACGGTAACGGACCGAGCCCGATTCGCCGGACAGTTCTGGATCGGCGTCGCCGCCTGGCCGGCCATCGTTCAGCACCTCAGCCGGCCGACCGAGGCGGAGATCGAGGCGAAACTCCAGCAGGAGCGCCCCGGCGGCGAGCCGCCGGCCCCCTTCGCCATCCAGACGGCGCTGGAAGAGGCGCTGCGCGAGTGGCGGCGCGGCCAGCCGCCCCACCCGGTGTTCGGGACGTACATGCGCCAGCCGGACGAGGACCAGCTGAACCGCCAGCTGCAGGAGTCCGACAAGAGGCCGGACCTCGGGTGGATGTACACGGTGATTGCCGGCGTGCTCAACATCCTGGTCATCTACGACGCCTTCGCCGGCCCGGCGTTTGGCACCGGCACGCGTCCGTCCGCCCGAGCCCAGACCGACCACCAGACGTCCCACGAGGAACAGCAGGCTCCCGCCTGAGCCCCGCTATCATGGCCGACATTTACTACCATTTGCCGATCCTGATCGTCGTCATCAGCCTGGTGTACAGCGCCACGCGCTACGACGAGCTGGGGCCGATCCTGCACGAGGCGTTCCGCTGGGGCCTGCGCATGGCGGGCTTCCTGTTCTTCATCGGGCTGGTGCTGTACATCCTGGCCACGTTCGTCTGACGCACCCCTTGCGCGGGGCCGCGGCGCGCCTACCATGACCGACACCCCCCGAGAACCGCCGTCTCCGCAGGGTATGCCGCCCACCGCCGAGCCGCGCTGGCAGGCATTTCTCGAGCGCGCCGCCGACCCCCTCTTCCTGCTCAACCGCCGCCGCGTGCTGCTGTTCGTCAACGCCGCGTTCGAGCGGCTGACCGGGTTCGCGCTCGGGCAACTCCGCGGGGTCCGCTGCGTCCGCCGCCGCGACCCGCCGCCCGCTTCGGTTGAAGCTCTGCTCACCGCCCTCGTCCCGCCGCCGGAGGCGCGCCGCGGCCAGCCGGCCCGCGTCCGGCGGGCCATCCCTCGAACGGCCGGCCCGCCCGACTGGTGGGACGTGACGTACCTTCCGTTCGCGGGGCCGCACGGCCGCCTCGGCCTGCTTGGCCGCATCGTCTCCGCGCCCCGGCCGGCCGCCCCCGGCAGCGCGCCGCTCCCGCCGAAGCTCGTCGCTCTGCGCGAGCAGGCGGCGCACTGGTACGCGCTCGACCGCCTGCCCGCCGACCTGCCGGCCCAGCGCCGGCTGATGGAACAGCTGCGCCTGGCGGCGCGTCTGGACGGTCCGGTGCTGCTGGTCGGCGAGGCGGGCACCGGCAAGCACTGGCTGGCGCGGGTGGTCCACCAGCACGGCCGCGCCGCCGCGCGCACCTTCGCGCTGGTCGATTGTGCCCGCCTGCCGGAGGCGGCCCTCGCCTCGGTCCTGTTCGGCGATCCCGGCCTGTGCTGGCGCGCCCAGGTCGGCACGATCTACCTGCGCGAGCCGGCCCGCCTGCCACGGGAACTGCAGGCCCGCCTGTGCCAGTTCCTGGCCACACCTGCCCCCACCGGGCGCCGGCCGCGGCTCCTCGCCGGCTGCAGCATCCCGCCGCTCGGCGCGGTGCGGACCGGCGGCCTGCTGGAGGAGCTGTACTGCGCGCTGAGCCCGTTCGCGATCCTCCTGGCTCCGCTCCGCGACCGGCCGGACGACCTGCCCTGGCTGGTCCGGCAGATGCTGGCCCGCCTCAACGGCGGCGCATCCGCCCCGGGCGCGGCCCTGAGCCCGGAGGCGTGGGACATCGTGCGGCGGTACACCTGGCCCGGGAACCTGCGCGAGCTGTACAAAGTGCTCGCCGGGACGCGGGCGCAAACCAGGGGCGAACAGATCGAGGCCGGCGATCTGCCGTTCTACCTGCGCCACCCGGCCCCGCCGCCGGACCGGCTGCTCCCGCTAAAGTCGCTGCTGGAGCGCGTCGAGCGCCGCCTGATCGAGCTGGCGCTGCGGCAGACCGGCAGCAACCTGACGCGCGCCGCCGAGGTGCTCGCGATCTGGCGGCCGCAGCTGTACCAGCGCATGAAAGCCCTGGGGATCGAGGGGAAGAAGAAGGACGCAGAGGCGTGAGGGGGTTGTATGCGGCGGGCGCAGGTCGTGATTTACGAGCACGACAGCCGACTGACGGACCTGCTCCGCGAGCGCGCCGACGCCCACGGCTGGTCGCTGCGCGAGGTACGTCACGCCGGCGCCTGCCTGCGTCTGCTGCAGCGCGGCGGCGGGGCGCTGGTGCTGCGCATCGGCCGCGACCTGGAGCGCGAGTTCACGCTCCTCGAACGGGTTTCGCGTCTCTGTCCCGACAGCGGCGTGGTGGTGGTGGGTGACGCGGACAGCGCCGCTGTGGGCGGACTGGCCTGGGATCTGGGAGCCCGCTACGTCCTGCTCCCGCCGCAACCGCGCGAGCACCTGCCGGAACTGGTCGAGGGGTTGATGCGGTCGGCCGACGAGCCGCCCGGGGTGCGCTGATGCCGCCACCCGAGCTACCCGTTCTGAACGAGGCCGCGTGTACCGGGTGTGGAGACTGCGTTCGGGTCTGCCCGACCGAGTGCCTGGAGATGGCCGGGCGCGTGCCGTGGTTACCGCGCCCCGCCGACTGTATCAGCTGCTCGCTGTGCGTCCTGGTCTGCCCCGCCAGCGCCCTGCACCTCGCCGTCCTCGAAACCGACGAGGCACCGTCCGAGCCCGAAGCGTAAGCGCTTAATGTTCTACACAAGTCGCTCTTGACAACGAGGGGCTGGCGGCTAGCGCATGAGGAACCCCCAGGAGGTTCCTCATGTTTCCGCTTGCCGACGGCCCCAACTCCTTCGTCCAGCAGCATTTCC
>JADLBT010000423.1 GCA_020847555.1 Gemmataceae bacterium | reverse complement strand
CGGGCAGAAGCCGGTTGACATCGTTCCGCGAAGGACCAATCCCACGTCAGCAGCCGCACCGACCGCAGTGCAAACGCCGATACAGCGACCAGCCTCGACGCCGGCATCGACCGCGCCGGGCAGCCCGATCTGGCTCGGCCAGGCCAAGTGACCCCCGCTGGAGCAGCGCGCGTCCCGACGCCGTCCGAGCCCGAAGCGTCAACGCGGGTCTTTCCCAGCCCCTCCAGGGACTCCCGGACCAAACGCGACGAGCCGGAAGTGTCAGCGACGGTAGCTTTGACAAAGCCGTCGCGGACGCTTCCGGCTCGTTGGCGTCAGGGCGTTTGGTCCGCTAGCGCTACGGCGTTTGGTTCGGTAGGCCGAAGCTTTCCCGGCCGGTCAGTGAGTGAAATGGAGCAGGATGGTGCTGCCGCCCTTGACCTTGTCACCGACCTTGACCAGCGCCTGGAGTTTCTCGGAGGGCGGGACCAATACCTCCGTGCGCGAGCCGAACTTGATCATGCCGAGGCGCTCGCCGGACCGTACCTCCTCGCCGCGTTTGAGCCAGCAGACGATACGGCGGGCGATCGCCCCGGAGATCTGCTTCACGCGCACCAACCGGCCGGTCGGCTCCTCCAGGTCGATCCACAACTGCTCGTTGCGGACGGCTGACTCGGGGTTGCGGGCGTCGAGGAAGGCGCCGGGGATGTACCCCAGGCCGACCACCCGCCCGGCCCGCGGGATGCGGTTCACGTGAACGTTGAAGATCGACAGGAAGATGCTGATCCGGAACGCCCGCCCGCCGGGGAAGGTGCTGTCCTCGACCTCTCCGACGTGGGTCACCGTCCCGTCGGCGGGACTGATCAGGGCGTCGGGGTCGGCGGGGGTGGCGCGTTCCGGGTCGCGGAAGAACCACAGCACCTCCAGCCAGAGAACCGCCGGGATGACGATGGCCCACCAGAACGCCGGGTGAACCAGCCAGCCGGCGAGCCCCAGGGCAGCGGCAGCGAGGCCAAGCAGAGCGGTGAAGATCACCACCTCGGCGAGCCCGGCCCGGGCGAGGCCGAGCCGGCCGCGCCACCGGAAGGGGTCGTCCTCGGGCCGGAACGAGAACCCGCAAACGTTGCGACAGAACTTGAGATCGCGCGGGTCGATGATGTCGTTCGGACAGCCGGGGCAGTCGCCCTGCCGTTTGGCCTGCATGCGGTACACGTATCCCGGGCGGCAACGGCGGAGGCAGGCGCGGCGGAGGCGGCCCCAGGCGAGTTCGATCCCCATGCAGAACCCGCCGCCGGGCTGGACGCTGGCGGGGGGCACGGGCTGCGGCGGAACGGCGGTCGGCGTTTCCAGACGAGACATATCTGCAGCTTAGGAGCGGCGGCCGGAACAGGGTAGAGCACGGGCGCCGGGCGCGCGGCGGAACGGACGGAATCCGCAGGTTTGTGACCGAATGCTTGACCCGGGCGCCTGTTGTGCGATAATCGCTACTTTGGTTGCCCTCCTCACCACCTGCCCCGAGGAACGATCGCCGTGTCAAGACCCACCCTGCTGCGGACGGCCCTACCGCTTGCCCTCCTGCTCCTCGCGTCGTCGGCCCTGGTGGCCGACAACTGGCCGCGCTTCCGCGGACCCAACGGCACCGGGGTTGCCGCCGACAAGGAAATCCCGGTCAAGTGGGGCAGTCCGTCCGCCAGCCTGTGGCAGCTCGAGGTGCCCGGGGTCGGCAACTCCTCGCCGGTCGTCTGGAACGACCGCCTGTTCCTCCAGGACGCCCCACGCGACGGCAAGGGCCGCGCCCTGCTGTGCATCAACGCCCGGGACGGCAAGGTGCTGTGGACGCGCGCCGCGCCCGGCAAATTCGTGAAGTTCCGCCGCGAGAGCAGTCACGCCTCGGCCACGCCCGCGACCGACGGCGAGCGCGTCTACGCCGCCTTCTGGGACGGCGTGGGGATTCAGGTCCGCGCCTACACCGTGGACGGCGCGGACGTCTGGGAGCGCGACCTCGGTCCGTTCAAGAGCCAGCACGGGGCCGGCGCCTCGCCCGTCGTCTATCAGGACAAGGTCTACTTCGCCAACGACCAGGACGGCACCTCGACGTTCCACGCCTTCGACGCCAGGACCGGCAAGACGGTCTGGCAGCACTCCCGGCCTGCGTACCGGGCCTGCTACTCCGCGCCGTTCCTGCTCGAGCGCAACGGTCACCGGCCCGAGTTGCTCGTCGTCAGCACGATGGCGATCACCAGTTACGAGCCGCACTCGGGGCGCGTGAACTGGGACTACAAGTGGAAGTTCAGCGGCAAGATGCCGCTGCGCACCACCGCGTCCGCTGTCTACCACGACGGCATGCTGTTCGCGACCAGCGGCGACGGCGGCGGCGACCGCCACATGATCGCGCTCAAGCTCGACGGCGTCGGCCCGCGCACCAGGGTGACGCTGGCGTGGGAGAACAAGAAGGACTTCCCCTACGTGCCGACCATGGTGGCCCGCGACGGCTACCTGTACTTCGTCAACGACAAGGGACTGGCCGGCTGCTACCACGCCAAAACCGGCAAGCGTGTCTGGTTCGAGCGCCTCAACGACGGCACGTTCTCCTCCTCGCTGGTGCTGATCGACGGAAAGATCTACGTGTGCAGCGAGGCGGGGAACGTCTTCGTCCTCGCGGCCGAACCGCGGTTCCAGCTGATCGCGCAGAATCCGGTCGGGGATCTGATCCGGGCCACGCCCGCGATTGCCGACAATCGGCTGTTCGTCCGCGGGCAGACCCACCTGTTCTGCTTCGGGAAGCGCTAGCGCTACCAGCCCGCAGCGCCAGCGCCGGGCGCTCCAAGGCGCCCGGCGCTGGCGCTCCGAGCTGGTTTTCCGCGCCCAGATCATCCCTCTCTCTGTGAGCCGCGAGCCACATGAAGACCGACCTTCCCGCTCCCGTCGTCGCGCCCGAGGCCGAGGCTCCGACGCGCGTCCGCTACGGCGTGCTCGGGTTCGCCTGCTCGCTGTCGATGATCACCTACCTCGACCGCGTCTGCTTCGGCACGGTCGCTCCCTACATCCAGGCCGAGTTCAACCTGAGCGATACCCAGAAGGGCATGCTCTTCTCCGCGTTCGCGCTGGCCTACGCGGTGTTCGAGGTGCCGACCGGGTGGCTTGGCGACGTGTTCGGGCCGCGCAGAACGCTCATCCGCATCGTCGTCTGGTGGTCGGTGTTCACTGCCCTGACCGGCCTGATTTACCCCAGCGACCAGTGGCCGTGGTTCGCGTTCGCCGCCATGCTCGGCGTGCGCTTCCTGTTCGGCGTCGGCGAGGCCGGCGCGTACCCGAACATCGCCCGGGCGTTCCACAACTGGTTCCCGGTCACCGAGCGCGGGTCGGCCAAGGGGGCGGTCTGGATGGCCGGCCTCTTCGCGGGCGGCATCACCCCGCTGATCGTTCTGGCCCTGCTGACGGAGTCGCGCGACGGCAGCCAGGCGACGGTCGGCTGGCGGCACACGTTCTGGATCTTCGGCAGCATCGGCGCGCTGTGGTGCGTCGCGTTCTGGTGGTGGTTCCGCGACCGGCCCGAACAGAAGGCCAGCGTCAACCAGGCGGAGATCGCGCTGATCCAGGGCGAGGACGGGCCGCCCCCCACCACCCGCGTCCGGGTGCCGTGGCGGCGGCTGCTGACCAGCGCCAACCTGTGGATCCTCTGCGCGATGTACTTCTGCGCCGCCTACAGCTGGTACTTCAACATCACCTACCTGCCGGGCTACCTGAGGGACTACTACGGCATCACGCCGGGCGCGAAGTGGAGCGCCGAGTTCTGGGTGTTCAGTTTCATGGCCGGCGCCCCGCTGCTCGTCGGGTCGATCGCCTGCCTGGTCGGCGGGGTGATGACGGATCGCTTCATTCGCCGGACCGGCAACCGGAAGTGGGGCCGGCGCCTGTTCGGCATGGTCGGCCACGGGCTGTGCGCCGTCTGCTTCTTCGTGTGCGCGTTCGCCAGCCACCCGTGGGTGTTCATCGTCGCCGTCACTCTCGCCGCCTTCTGGAACGACATGACGATGGGCTCGGCGTGGGCGAGCTGCCTGGACATCGGCAAGCGGTACTCCGGCATCGTCGCCGGGTGCATGAACACGATCGGCAACCTCGGCGGGGCTGTCGCTGGCGTCGCCACCGGCTGGATCCTCGACCAGTACACCATCCCCGCCCGCCCGGACGCGGCCGTCCAGGTGGTGAGCGGGGTCGGTGCCCTCGCCAGCCCGGACGCGGCCCTCGGCACGGCCGCCGGACGGATGGTCGGGTCCGCCCACATCCTCGCCGACTCGGCCCGGCCCGGGTGGATGGTGAACTTCCTCATCTTCGGGGCGGTGTGCGTGCTGGCGACGTTCCTGTGGCTGCTGTTCGACTCGACCAGGCCGGTGGCGCCGGACGAGCCGTGCGCGCGCCCCGGCATCCCGGCCTGACTGCCGGCTGTGGTTGGTCGCCCGCCGGCGCCGATGTAGAATGAGGGCATGCAAAAAGCCCACGGGTTGCGCCTCGTGGGAGGGGTACTGGGCAACTGCACCCGCGGGGAGCAACCTGTGGGTTCTGGGAGAGGTGGTCATGGCCAAAGGTGCCGGCAAGGCCCGGAAGAAGCTGCCAAAGGAACTCGCCGTCGTCAACGCGGACAACTGCACCGGCTGCGAGGCGTGCATCGAGGTCTGCCCGGTCGATTGCATCTACAAGGTGCCGGGCGAGAACCTGCCGCCGCTGCAGAGCTTCGTCGATATCGACCTGGAGCGCTGCATCGGCTGCGATCTGTGCGCCAAGTGGTGCCCGTGGGACGCCATCGACATGGTCCCCACCGGACAGGTCGCCGTGGCCGTCGCCGACAAGGGCGGCCCGCCGGTCTACGTCGAGAAGAACTGGGAGCGCCTGGTGGCGTCCGCGACCGCGTTGCAGCAGCAGTACACCGAGCAACTGACGGCCGCGAAGAAGTGACAGGGTGACAAGGTGGCCACATAAAGCCCGCGGGTGGCGTCCCGTGGGCCAAGTGCTGGAGACCTGGCCCACGGGTAACGTCCCGTGGGCTTTGGAACGCCCTGTCACCCGTCACCCTCCCCCGGATACCTGCCGATGTTTCAACGCATTCTCGTAGCCAACCGCGGGGAGATCGCCCTGCGCGTCATCCGCGCGTGCCGCGACCTGGACATCGAGGTCGTCGCGGTCTACAGCGAGGCGGACCGCGGCGCCCCCTATCTCGCCCTGGCCGACCAGGCGATCTGCATCGGTCCGGCCCCGGCTGCCGAGAGCTACCTCAAAATCGCCCACCTGATCAGCGCCGCCGAGGTCGCCAACGTTCAGGCCATCCACCCCGGGTACGGCTTCCTGTCCGAGAACCCGCACTTCGCCGAGGTCTGCCGGGCCTGCAACATCGAGTTCATCGGCCCGCCGCAGGAGGCGATGCGCCTGCTCGGCAACAAGAACGAGGCGCGCAAGCTCGCCCAGCAGGCCGGCGTCCCGGTCGTTCCCGGCAGCGAAGGGCTGATCGACGACGAGAAGGAAGCCCTGCGGCTGGCCCACGAGATCGGCTACCCGGTGCTGATCAAGGCAGCGGCCGGCGGCGGCGGCCGCGGCATGCGCGTCGCGTACAATGACATCAACCTGCAGGCCGGCTTCAAGGCCGCCCGCCAGGAGGCGGAGAAGGCGTTCAAGGACGGCAGCGTCTACCTGGAGAAGTACATCGAGCAGCCGCGCCACATCGAGGTGCAGTTGCTCGCCGACCGTCACGGCAACGTCATCCATCTGTGGGAGCGCGAGTGCTCGCTGCAGCGCCGCCACCAGAAGCTTCTCGAGGAGTCGCCGGCGCCGAACCTGCCGCCTGAGGTGCGCGAACGCATGTGCCAGGCGGCGGTGCGCCTGGCGAAGCAGGCTGGCTACTACTCGGCCGGGACGTGCGAGTTCCTGGTCGATAAGAACGACCGCTTCTACTTCATCGAGGTCAACGCCCGCATTCAGGTCGAGCATCCGGTGACGGAGTTGGTGACCGGGGTCGATCTGGTGCGCGCGCAGATCCACATCGCCGCCGGGGAGCCGCTGCGCCTGACACAGGACCAGGTGCCGCAGCGCGGATCGGCCATCGAGTGCCGCATCAACGCCGAGGATCCGAACGCCGACTTCCGCCCCTGCCCCGGAACCGTCACGCGCTGGCAGGTGCCCGGCGGCCCTGGGGTGCGTCTCGACACCCACGTCGTCCCCGGCTACCGGGTGCCGCCGAACTACGATTCCCTGCTCGCGAAACTCCTCGTCCATCAGCCGACGCGCGCCGAGGCCATCGCCTGCATGCGGCGGGCACTGGCCGAGTTCCTCGTCGAGGGCGTCAAGACGACCATCCCCCTCCACCGCGACATCCTCAAGGAAAGAGCGTTCCGCGAGGGGCGCGTCGATACCACCTTCATCGAGCGGACCTGGAAGAAGGGCTGACCCGGCCACCCGGGGGCCAGGGCAGAGGCAAGGGGGAGGGGCTTCGCCCCGTTGCCCCGCCGGGCGCCGACGCGGGTCCTCGCGGAAAATCCTTGCGAGCGGCACCCCGGTGTGGTGCAATGAGCCGGTGTGGGGAATGGGTTCGACAGGCAAACCTTCTCAAGGAGGGACAGACATGTCCAGAGTCGCCACACCCCAGCAAACCGCCTCGACCAGCACCACCACGATCCCGCAGGAGAAGATCGCGCGGCGGGCGTATGAGAAGTGGTGCAAACGCGGCTGCACCCACGGCCACGACCAGCAGGACTGGCTCGAGGCCGAGAAGGAACTCCGCTCCGAGATGCCCCGGGGCGCCGCGTCGGCGCAGTACCGCCGTTGAGCCCGACCCGCCACAAGCGATCCTCGGCCCCCGCCGCTCCCCGGCGGGGGCTTCCTTTTGGGGTTACAGGTTGTAGATTGCAGGAGGTAGGCCGCCGGGCTCGCCCCGCGCTGTCGGCCGCGCCTCGCCATCCGAAAGCGTCCACCTGTACGATCCGATGACCCTGGCCTTCGACCTTCCCGGCGTTCCTCCCTCACCCGTCAGCCGCCTCGATCCGCGCTGGAAACTGGCCGCCCTTCTTCCCGCCGCCGGGATCGTCGCCGCCCTGCGCGGCCTCGGCCCCGCCCTCACCGCCCTGGCCGGCGCCTGGGTGCTGGCCGCGCTCGCCCGCCTGCCGCTGCGCTGGTATCTCGCCCGGCTGACCGTGCTGAGCGTCTTCCTGGCGCTGTTCGTCGTCTTCCTCCCGTTCACGCCCCACGCTGGCGAGACGCCGTGGCAGGTCGGCCCGGTGGAGGTGTCGCCGCACGGGGTAAGGCTGGCGGGGCTGATCACGGTCAAGGCGGTCGGGGTGGTCACTCTGGTGCTGGTGCTGTGGGCGACGGCCCCGTGGGAGGTAACGCTCAAGGCGGCCCACGCCCTGCGTGTCCCGGGGCTGGTGGTGCAGCTGGTGGGACTGACCTACCGCTACCTGTTCCTGCTGAGCGAGGAGATCGGTCGGTTGCGGACGGCGCTGCGCGTTCGCGGCTACCGCAACCGGCCTAATCTGCACAGCTACCGCACCGTCGGCCACGTCGCTGGCGCCCTTCTGGTCCGCAGTTCCGAGCGGGCCGAGCGGGTCGGGCAGGCGATGCGGTGCCGTGGGTTCGACGGCCGATTCCGTTCCCTGGTGGATTTCCGCACGCGCCCGGCGGACGTGCTGGCGTTTCTCCTGATCGCGGCCTGGGCGGGCGGGCTGCTGTTCTGGGATCTCGCCCGGTCGTGAGGATCCCGCCTTGTCGGGCGAACCCACCATCCTTGTCCAGAGCCTGACCTACGCCTACCCCGGCGGTCTGCCGGCCCTGGCGGGCGTGTCGTTGGCGGTCGAGGCCGGCGAGTCGGTGGGGCTGGTCGGTCCCAACGGGGCCGGCAAGACGACGCTGTTCCTCGCCCTGAGCGGCGTGCTGGCGCTCGCGCCGGGGATGGCGCGGCTCGCCGGACTCGACCCGGCGCTGACGGCCGACCGACGCCGGCTGCCGGAACGGGTCGGCATCGTCTTCCAGAACAGCGACGACCAGATTTTCAACGCGACCGTCTTCGACGACGTGGCGTTCGGGCCGATGAACCTGCGTCTGCCCGCCGACGAGGTGCGCCGCCGCGTGGCCGAGGCGCTGGCGGCCGTCGGCCTGCACGACATGGAGCAACGGGTGCCGTTCCACCTGTCGGGCGGGGAGAAGCGGCGCGTGGCGGTTGCGGGCGTGCTGGCGATGCGGCCGGAGGTGCTGCTGCTGGACGAGCCGTCGATGTACCTCGACCCGCGCGGGCGGCGCGAGCTGATCGGCCTGCTGGGACGGCTGCCGGGGACGCGCATCATCGCCTCGCACGACCTGGAACTGGTGCTGGAAACGTGTGGGCGCGTTCTCGTCCTGGACGGCGGCAAGGTCGCGGCGGCGGGACCGGGAGCGGAGGTTCTGGCCGACGCCGCGCTGATGGAGGCGCACGGACTGGAGGTGCCTTACAGCCTGCGCCGGTAGGCTCCGGCAGCGGTCCGCCGCCGTCGGCCGATCTGGACGGCGACGAGGGTTCCCAGTTTCGCGAAAAGTAGTAAGAACTGCTGTAACGGCGCCGCATCCGATTCTGAAGTGGTCCGTGCGCCGCGCGCCATCGCCAGGACGCGCGGACGGCGGAACGACACGATCCGTCAGGCCCAAGCCCCGGGTTCACCATGCTCCACGACCGACTGGCAGAGGATCTCTACGGCGCGATCGCCGCCATCCCGCTGCTCGACCCGCATTCGCACATCAACCCGCTGCAGCCGGCGTCGCGCACCCTCGACGACATCCTCGGCTACCACTACTACACCGAACTCGCCCACTCCGCCGGGATGGATCAGACGCCGCTCGGACCGGAGGTCGAGCCGCGCGAGCGCGTGCGCGCCATCCTGCGTCACATGGATCGGTTCGACAACACCGCCCAGTACAGCTGGTTCGTCGAGATCGCCCGCGCGTTCTTTGGGTTCGCGGGCGACCGGGTGACGGCCGGCGACTGCGACGCGCTGTGGGACCGGGCGGCCGAGCGGATGGCCCAGCCGGACTGGGAGGACCAGGTACTCCGCCTCAGCGGTGTCGAGCAGATCTTTCTCACCAACGACTTCGACGATCCGCTCACGGGGTTCGACACGAAGCGCTACGTCCCGTGCCTGCGCACCGACGAGCTGGTGTTCCACCTGCACAGGCCGGAGGTGCGGCAGCGGCTGGCGAAGGCGACGGGAGTCGAGGTCACCAACCCGACCCTGCTGCGCCAGGCCGTGGCCGCCCTGTTCGAGCACTTCACCGGCCGCGGGGCGAAGGCGTGCGCCATCTCCCTGCCCCCGACGTTCGCCCCCGTCCAGGTCGATCCGGTCAGCGCCGAGGCGGCTTACAAGGAGTGGGTCGCCCACGGAACGGCGACGGCGCCCCCCAGCCCGGCCCAGGCGATGGTGGCGTGCGACGTGTTCTGGACGCTGGCGGAGCACTGCCGGACGTTCAAGCTGCCGTTCGACCTGATGATCGGCGTCAATCGGCGCGTCTACTGGCGCGGCGTCTACCAGGGGCAGGATCTGTTCGACCAGCGCACCTCGCTGATCCAGTTCGCCGAGCTGTTCAACTCGTTCCCGGAGGTGACGTTTCCGCTCTCGGTCCTGTCGAGCGGGCAGAACCAGGAACTGGTCAGCTACAGCTGGATCTTCCCGAATGTCGTCACCAACGGGCACTGGTGGTACTCGAACATCCCGGCATACATCGAGAACGATCTGCGGGCACGGCTGCAGGCGGTGCCGAAGACGAAGCAGATCGGCTATTACAGCGACGCCTACAAGCTGGAGTTCATCCTGCCGAAGTACAACATGTACCGGCGCCTGCTGGCGTGCGTGCTGGCCGACGACTACGTCCGCCCGGGGTTGTGCAGCCTGACCCAGGCGGTGGATCTGGCGCGTCTGCTCCTGCGCGAGAACGCCCGTCACATCTTTAACGTGTAACCAACCCGGAGCGCGCGTGACTGGCCCCCGGATCCGCCTGGCCGTGCTGGTTAGCGGCGGCGGCACGACCTTGCAGAACTTCCTCGACTGCATCGCCAGCGACCGGCTGGCCGCGCAGGTCGTGCAGGTCGTCTCCAGCAAGGCGGACGCCTTCGGCCTGGAGCGTGCTCGCCGAGCCGGCATTCCGGCCGCGGTGGTCGAGCGCAAGGCGTGCGCCTCACGCGAGGAGTTCAGCACACGCATCTTCGATCTGTGCCGCCAGGCGGATGCCGCTCTCGTCTGCCTCGCCGGGTTCCTCCAGCTGATCCTGATCCCCGACGACTACCTCGGCCGGGTCATGAACGTCCACCCGGCGCTGATCCCGGCATTCTGCGGTCACGGGTACTCCGGGGCGCGCGTCCACGAGGCGGTACTCGCCTATGGCGCGAAGGTGAGCGGCTGCACGGTCCACTTCGCCGACAACCAGTACGACCACGGGCCGATCATCTTGCAGCGGCCGGTCCCGGTTCTCGACGACGACACGCCCGAGACGCTCGCCGCCCGGGTCCACGAGCAGGAGAACGAGGCGTATCCGGAGGCGGTACGGCTGTTCGCGGAGGGGCGGTTGCGGGTCGAGGGACGACGAGTGCGGATTTCGTAGTGCAAGGGTAAGAGGGCTGGTGTGCAAAGCCCACGGATACCGTCCCGTGGACGAAGTGCCGGACACTCGGCCCACGGGCCGTGACCCGTGGGCTTTGCACGATCCCGTTCCACACCACCCCCATTCCCCCTGCACGAGAAAATGGGGCGTCGGGCGCGGTTCACCCGCGCAGGAAGAAGAACCACACGGCGACGCCCGCCGCCACGAGCGCCAGCCCCCCGAGACCGAAGGCCAGCACGCGCCGGACGCTGCTGCCGGGCGGAACATACGCCACCGTCGGTTCGGCGTTCCCCTGGCTCCTGGCCGCCAGCAGTTTCTGCATCGCCCCGGGCGGCAGCAGCAGGATCCCGCTCGCCTTGCCCAGTTCCTGCAGTCGCAGGTATACCTCCACCGCGCTCGCCGGCCGCTCGTTCGGGTTCGGACGCAGGCACTGCTCCAGCACGTCCTGCAGTCCGGGCGGGGCGTCCGGGCACAGCTCGGCGAACGACTTGCCGGAGACGTGCGGCAGCTTGCCGGTCAGCGCCTCGTGGATCACCCGCGCGGTGCTGCACAGATCCGAGCGCGCGTCTACCGGCTGGCCGGCGAGTTGTTCCGGCGACATGTAGCGCGGGGTGCCCATCACGGAGCCGGGCTGCGTCAGCGGCTGGTCGGCCGCCTGGTCCTCCCCGCGGTAGATGCGGGCGATGCCAAAATCGAGGATGCGCACGTGCAGCCGCACTCCGCTCTGGTTCAGGAAGAAGATGTTGTCCGGCTTGATGTCGCGGTGGACGATGCCCTTCTCGTGGGCGTGAATGAGCGCGAGCAGCAGCTGCGCGCTGAGCTGGATGCCGGCCCGGACCGGCAGCGGACCCTCTGCCTGCAGCCGCTCGCGCAGCGTCATGCCTTGCAGGTATTCCATCACCAGGAACGGGCCGTGTTCCGGGTCGATGCCGAAGTCGTGGACGACGACGATGTGCGGATCCTGGAGCTGGCTGGCGATGCGGGCCTCGCGCTGGAACCGGGCGTCGAACTCCGGCTCGCTGCGCAGCTCGGGGTTGATCATCTTGACGGCGACGTCCCGGTCGAGGGTCAGGTCGGTGGCCCGGTAGACCTTCGCCATCCCGCCGCCGCCGCGCAGTTCGAGCAGCCGGTAGCGTCCACCGACCACGATCGGCAGCTGCAGCTGTGCGCTCTTCGGGTGGGCCGGTCCCGACGCCGTCGGGGCGGTCGCCTGGGTGGCGGTCTCGGTCAGCGGTGTGCCGTCGTTGGGGCAGAACCGCGTCCCCGGCTCCACTTGCCTGCCGCAGGTCGGACACTGCTGCACGGAACGTCCTCGTCAGGGCCCGGGGAGAGCAGAGCGGATGAAAAGCCCACGGGGCGCCACCCGTGGGCTTTTCATCCGCCTCACGCCTCACGCCTCACGCCTCACTCTCCGGTTATCTTACTTCCCGCCCGTGGGGATCCGCCAGTACTCGTCGAACAGCCCGGCTGTCGCGACCTCGACCTGGAGCGGGTTGGCGGTCCCGCCAGCGAGGCGGAGGACCGCATAGTCGCCCAGACGTGGATAGAGCAGGGCGTTCGTCCCCTGGAAGTCCGAGGCGTGGAACGTGTGGCCGGAGTTGAGCACGACGTAGCGCGTCGCGTTCACCGGGCTCGGGTAGATCAGCACCGGCAGGTGGTCCGCCGCCCGGTACGTCGTGCCGCCCAGGGCGAGCGTGTCCTTCGTCCACTTCAGCGGCAGCCCGTCGAGAACGTGCCCGATCAGGGAGTTGGACGACGGGTCGCCGAACAGGATCAGGCTCTTGTCGGCGATGTCCTCGGTGGTCACGTCGGTGTCGTCCTTGACCGGCACCTCGCCGCGGAGGTACTTGCTCCACTCGTCTCGGAATCGGCGCAGGCTCGCCTCGGCGTGGCGCTCGGTCGCGTCGTGCCACGGCTTGCCGGTCCCGCGCACGCACAGGAAGGCGTCGGTGAAGGCGTCGTCGATCGGCCCCTGCAGTCCGGTCGTTTTCTGCGGCCGCTGCGTCTGCTCGGTTACGAGCCGCTGCGGCAGTACCACCTCCCAGCGCCCGTGCTGGCGACGCAGGTAGACGCTGTGCTGGCCGGTCCGCGGCCCCCACGGGCGGGCCGTCAGCTCCTGCCCGTCGATGCGTACCGTCACGTCGTGCAGTACCCCGCGTGGGACGGTCAGGCGGAGCGTCCGGACGTTCGCCGTTTTGACCGTGAACCCCTCCTCGGTCTTCTCCGCATCGACCAGCGCCTTCTCGTAGTGGCGCTCCAGCCCCAGGAGGCGCACCCAGTCGGACGACGGATACTTGAGGGTATACGTCACGAAGCGCACCCGTTTGGGATACTCCTCGCGGCCCTTCTTGATGTGAGGAGCGTAGGCGGCCTCCGCCTTCTTCTGCCACTCCGGCGGGAACTTGTGGCCCAGGCCCGGAGCGACGAGGATC
Source organism: Gemmataceae bacterium (assembly GCA_020847555.1). Next base: position 1,683 of record JADLBT010000423.1, on the reverse strand, counting down.
TGTAGCCGGTCCGCCAGGTCGGTCCCCTTCAGGCGGGCCGCGATGTTGCGGGTGGCCTGGAGCTGGGGATCCTCCGACCCGCCGTATGAAACCACCGGCACGGCTGCCACGTTCTCGGCGTAGGCGACCGCGTCGTAGAGGCGCAGGCACTTCTCCTGCCAGTCCGGGAGCGTCGGCGGCAGATTGCGCACGTACCCGTGGGTGGTGGTGAACCCGGCCCCGGGGCCAAGGACGCACCAGTTGCTCGGCCGGTGCAAACCGAGGTGCCAGGTGCCGGCCCCGCCCATCGAGAAGCCGCGCAGCACCCACCGATTCGCGTCTAGCAGCCGGTCCCGGCCGACGGCCCGTTCAGTCGCCAGGAAGTTTTCGATCGCCTCGAAGACGTCCACCTCGCCGGCCCAGCGGTAGGCGTTGTTGCCGCGGCCGTAGATGTCGAGGCGGACGAACGGCTGGTCCTTCGGAGCGGCCTTGTCGCCGTGCTGGCGGAGGAACTTGACCTCCGTCAACGTCTTGTCGCGGCCGTGCAGGACGACGTCCACGCGCCATCGCCGGTTCGTGTCCTTGCCGTACTCGGCCGGCAGGGTGACGGCGTAGGGCTGGACCGAATCGTCGATGCGCGACCGATAGCCGCGGACCACCGTCGTGCCGGTACTCTTGAGCCACGGCAGCGTGTCGGCGGCGACCGCCTTTGCCCGGGCCAGCCCGCGATCGAGGACGTCGAGCGTCCACGCGGCCGAATCGGGGTGGAAGAACTCGTTGTGCCGGACGATGGCGGTGGCGGCCCGTTCGTACACCTCGACGTCGGTCAGCAGCGGGCCGGCAAGGCCCTGGCGCCGCAGCGCCTGCAGAGTCTGGGCGAGCTTCGTCGTCTTCTCGCGGATGGTCTTGAGAGTGGCGGCGTCCGGCGCCTTGCCGGGCGGAGCCTTGAAATCCTGGGCGGGTAACAGCGTGCCCAGCAGCAGCGCCAGGCAGACGACCGCGCCCCATCCGGCCGGTCGAGGGATTGCATGCATGACACGGCACCTTTCTGCGAGGGAAGGGTCGAGTGCTGGGGACGCTCTGACCTTACGCGCTCTCTCGCACAAGGGCAAGGGGGTCCGCCCTGCCAGCCCGGAGCGCCAGCGAGGGACGCTTGAAGGCGCCCGGCGCGCGCACTCCCGGCTGGTGACCGGCATCACCCCGGTCCCGGGAGTACTTCCAGCAGGTCCGTCAGCCCTGGCACGCGCGCGCCGATTGCCGGCGCCTCGCCCTGTGGATCGAACAGCAGCGCGCGCCACCCCGCGGCGCGGGCGCCCTCGAAGTCGTTGACCCGGTCATCCCCGACGAGCAGCATGTGCTCCGGCGACTGGCCCATCCGTTCCGCAGCCGCCGCGAAGAACGGCGCCGCCGGCTTCCGCCACCCCACCTCCGAACTGAGGACCAGGTGAGGCACCACCGGGCACAACTCCGGCAACCCGGCCGCGACGGACCGCAGCCGGTGGTCGTAGTTCGACGCCAGGCCGAGGACGTACCCGCGCGGGGCCAGCGCCTCCAGGACCGCGCCGGCCCCGGACTCGCAGCGCCACGCCTCGGGGCGACCGAAGTGGTGGTACAGTTCCGCGAAGCAGGCGTCCGGGTCGCGGACGTCGTCGAGGACCGCGCCGACGATGGCGCGCCAGCGCGCCCGCTCGCGCGCCTCGCTCG
>JADLBT010000422.1 GCA_020847555.1 Gemmataceae bacterium | reverse complement strand
GAGGATCGGCCCGACGACGTGTTGCGCTGGTACGACCTCATGAACAAGGAACGCGGCAGGGCCGGCCACGCCTTCCACGGCATGGACGTCTACTCGGGCAAGATCGCCGACGCTGTGGTGAAGACCCATCCGGAGCGTGCCCTGGAGATCTACCGGCGTCTCGCGGAAGGGCACATCGCCAGGACGAGCCCCTCCGCGTACGAGTCCGCCCTGCCCTGCCTGCGCAAGCAGCGCGACCTGCTCCGGAAACTCGGCCGCGCCGGCGAGTGGACGACCTACCTCGCCAGGCTGCGCGAGGACAACCGCCGCAAACGTCGGCTTCTGGAACTGCTCGACGGCCTGGAGGGGAAGCCGATCCTCGACGGATAACCTGCGCCGGGCTGGTGCGAGCGCCGGTGCCGCGATCCCCTGGCCCGGGCGCGGTTCAGACGGTAGCATGACGCTCGAGCCCTCGGGGCATTCCCCAACCACACGCGGAGACATCAGCGCCATGACACAGCAGCGCGAAGCCGACCGGCCGACGCGGGGCGATGGAAAGGCGCGGCCCCCCGAACCGGGCCTGAACCTGATTGGCGGCCGGCCCGTCGCGGGGGAAGGGCCGCAGACGCGCCGTCTCCTCAACCCCGCCGACACGCGCGAGGTGATCGCCGCAGTGCGCGAGGCGTCGGCGGCCCAGGTGGACGAGGCGTGTGCCGCCGCGGCGCGGGCGTTCCCCGCGTGGCGCGCCACCCCGCCGCCGGACCGAGCCCGCGCCCTGTTCCGCTTCCGGGAATTGCTCGAGGAACGCTTCGACGAGCTGGCGCGCCTGATCGTGCGCGAGAACGGCAAGCTGCTGAGCGAGGCGCGCGGCTCGCTCCGGCGCGGCATCGACGTGGTCGAGTTCGCGTGCGGCGTCCCCAGCCTGCTGATGGGACGCACCCTGCCCGACATCGCCCGCAACCTCGACAGCTACGTCATTCTCGAACCTGTCGGCGTCGTCGTCGGCATCCCGCCGTTCAACTTCCCGGCGATGATCCCTCTGTGGATGGCACCGCTGGCCGTCGCCTGCGGCAACCCGTTCGTCCTCAAGCCCGCCGAGAAGGCGCCGCTCACCGGGACGCGGCTGATGGAACTGTTCCACGAGGCCGGCCTGCCCGACGGTGTCGTCAGCGTCGTGCAGGGCGGCAAGGAGGTGAGCGAGCGCCTGCTCGCCGACCCGCACGTGCAGGCTGTCTCCTTCGTCGGCTCGTCCGCCGTGGCTGCGTCGGTCTACCGCACCGCCGCCACCCACGGCAAGCGCGTTCAGGCGCTCGGCGGCGCCAAGAACCATCTGATCGTCCTGCCCGATGCGGACCTGCCGCGCAGCATCGCCGCCATGATCGGCGCCTGCTACGGGTGCGCCGGCCAGCGCTGTCTGGCGGGGAGCGTCCTCGTCGCGGTCGGCGACCGCGCCCAGCAGGACGCGACCGTCGCGGCGTTCGTCGGCGCGGCCCGCGCGCTGCGCCTGGGCGACGGTCTGGACGAGGCCGCCACTCTCTCGCCCGTTCTCAGCCCGGAGCAGCGCCAGCGCATCCTCGACGCGATTGAGCGTGGCGTGGGCGAGGGGGCGCGGCTGGTGCTCGACGGCCGCGGCGCCAACGTCCCCGACCGGCCGCACGGCTGCTTTGTCGGCGCGACGGTGTTCGACGAGGTGAAGCCGGAGATGTTCGTCGCGCGGGAGGAGATCTTCGGCCCGGTCGTGAGCGTGCTGCGGGCGCGCGATCTGGGCGAGGCGATCGAGCTGACGAACCGCAGCCGGTACGGTAACTCGGTGTCGCTGTTCACGCGCTCGGGGGCGGCGGCGCGCGAGTTTCGGGCGCGCAGCCAGGCGGGTATGCTGGGCGTCAACCTTGGCGTCCCGGCGCCGATGGCGTTCTTCTCGTTCGGCGGCTGGAAGGAGTCGCTCTACGGCGACCTGAACGCCCACGGCCCCGACGCCGTCGCGTTCTACACGCGCAAGAAGGTCGTCACCGAGCGCTGGTTCGGCGCCGAGGCGCCACGGGAGGGTTGGTCGTAATGGACACACGCGAGCAGTACGCCCAGTTCCTCCTGCCTGTCGTCGCGCAGGGGGTCGAGCCCCTTGTGGTCGTCAGCGCCCGCGGGCGGACCGTGACGGCCGACGACGGCAAGACGTACCTCGACTGCTTCTCGGGCATCTCGGTGGTGAACGCCGGGCACAACCATCCGCGCGTCCTCGCCGCCGCCCGGGAGCAGATGGAGCGGCTCGTCCACTGCTGCTCCTACGTCTATCAGGTGCCGGTGGTCGGGCACCTTGCCGAGCGTCTGGCGGCGCTCACCCCCGGCGGTCTGAAGAAGAGCTTCTTCAGCAGTTCCGGGGCGGAGGCGATCGAGGGGGCCATGCGCCTGGCGAAGCAGGCGACCGGGCACCGCGAGGTGGTTGCCCTGGCCTACGGGTTCCACGGCCGCACGGTCGGCACGCTCTCGCTGACCGGCAACGCCAGCCGCAAGCGCAACAACGGTCCGTACCTGTCCGGGGTCGCATTCGGCCCGGCGCCCTACTGCTATCGGTGTCCACTGGGCCTCGCCTATCCGTCGTGCGGGGTCGCCTGCGCCGAGGCACTGAAGGACGCGATCGCGCTGCAGACGTCCGGTGACGTGGCCGCGTTCCTCGCCGAGCCGGTGCTGGGAGAGGGCGGCATCATCGTGCCGCCGCCGGAGTACCTCGACATCGCCGCCCGCATCTTCCACGACCGCGGCGCCCTGTTCATCGCCGACGAGGTGCAGACAGGATTCGGCCGCACCGGGAGGATGTTCGCGGTCGAGTACTCGCCGGGCAGCAGCCCCGACATCCTGGCGCTGGCGAAGGGCATCGCGTCCGGGTTCCCGCTGGGAGCGTTCATCGCTCGCGAGCCGGTGTCCGAGGCGATGAAGCCGGGCGATCACCTGTCCACCTTCGGCGGCAACCCGATCTCATGCGCCGCCGCCCTCGCGAATATTGCCGTCATCGAGGAGGAAGGACTGGTCGCGAACGCGGCGCGGCAGGGCGAGTGGCTGCTGGAGCACTGCCGCCGATTGCAGGAGCGGTGTCCGCTAATCGGCGAGGTGCGCGGCCGCGGGTTGATGATCGGGCTGGAGCTGGTGCGCGACCGCTCGACGAAGGAGCCGGCGGCGCAGGAGGCGCGGGCGGTGCGCGCAGCGATGCGCGAGCGCGGGATTCTCGTCGGGGTCGGTGGCGTGCTGGGGAACGTGGTGCGCATTCAGCCGCCGCTGTCGATCGCTGCGGACGAGTGCGCGCGCATGGTCGCTGCCCTCGGTGACGTGCTGTTGCAGCGGTGAGGAGGCGTGCGTATCACGCGCAAAGGTTCCGCCCTACCAGCCCGGAGCGCCAGCGCCGGGCTGGTGCGAGCGCCAGCGCCGGGCTGCGGCGGCTGTCAACCTTTGCTGACGGTCGCGGCCGCGGCCCCTTCCGCAAGTAGCCGGGACAGTTCCTCCGGCTCCAAAGGCTTGACGAGGTGGGCGTCGAAGCCGGCCTCCAGCGCCCGTTCACGCTCGTGCGGCTGGCCGTAGCCGGTCGTCGCCACCAGGAGGATGCTCCGGCCCAGGGCGGCCCGCAGCCGGCGTGCCACCTCGTAGCCGTCCACGTCGCCCGGCAGCCCGATGTCGATCAGCGCGACCTCCGGCCTGGTCGCCAGGGCCTTCTGGAGCCCCTGCCGACCGTCGGCCGCCGTCTCGACGCGATGGCCCCAGATCTGCAACAGCAGTCGGACCGTGTGCCGGCCGTCCGGGTCGTCCTCGATGACCAGCACGCGCCGCGAGGGAGCGTGTTCCGCCATGATCCGCGGACCGCGGCCCGGGTGCGGCTGGACGCCCTCGCGGGCCGGCAGCCGGATGGTGAACTCCGTCCCCGGCCCGGTCGCGGCGCTGGCGGCCGCCACCGTCCCGCCGTGCAGCTCGACGAGCCGGCCGACCAGCGTCAGGCCGACGCACAGGCCCGGCCCGCACTTGCCCTCCTCCGGCTGCAGGAACAGATCGAACAGGTGTGGCCGGCAGGTGGACGAGATACCCGGCCCGCTGTCGCGCACCCGCACCACTGCCTGGCCCCCTTCGCGCTGGACGCTCACCCCGGCCGACTTGCCCTCGGGCGTGTGCTGGATCGCGTTGTGGAGCAGCTCAAGAAGGGCCTGCTCGAGCCGGTCCGGGTCGCCCTCGATCACGACCGGGTCGGGGCCGATGTCCGCCGCCAGCCGGACGTGCCGGGAGCTGGCGACGTCGCGGACCGCCTGCAGGCAGCGCCGGGCGAGGGCAGCCAGATCGACCGGCTGCAGGCGCAGCGTCATCCGCCCCTCGACGGCGCGGTGGACCTCGAGCACCTTGTCGATCAGGTGGGCCACGCGGTCGGCCTGCCGCCGAATGATACCGCGCTGCTCGATCGCGATGTTCGCCTGCGATCCGGTCCGATCGAGGACGAGGACGGCGTTACGGATCGACGCCAGCGGGGTGCGCAGCTCGTGGGCCAGCCGACCGAGGAACTCGTCACGGCGCCGCTGTTGCTGCTCCTGCGCCGCCAGCAGATCCCGCACCTGGTACTGTCGGCGGCGATCCCGCAGGGCCGAGCGCAGCGCGCTGACCAGCGTGATGGCGCTCACGGGACGCTCCAGGGTGGTGACGTTCCCGAGCGGTTCGAGCATGTCGAGCATGCGCAGGCCGGCTCGCGAGTCCTCCGTCCCGGTGCCGAGGAAGACGAGCACCGGCAGGTCGGACCAGGCCGGCTGCCCGCCGAGGAACGCGGCGAGCAGGCTCATGGTCGGCGCGGTAAGCGCCTCCTCCGCCACCAGAATCGCGCCGGCGCCGACCGCGAGTTCGCGGGCCAGATCCTCGCCGCTGTGGCAGGCGTGACATCCCAGGCACGCCGCCGCGACCACGGAACAGATCAGGCCGCCCTCCTGCTCCAGGGGCAACAGGACCAGAACCCGTTCGTCGGGCCGGTTCGGCGCTATCATATCTTCTCCTCCGGACGGCGATTTCTCTGGAAGCCGCTTCGCCTCCCCGCACGCTCCGCGTGCAGAGAAGGCCACCGCCCGGTGTGCGGGCCTGCTGGCGGTAAGGCCCATTATACCCGAAACAGCAGGCAAGGGCGCAAGTTGCAGGAGAACCGGCCCGCTCAGGCGAGCGGCAGGAATAAGTCGCCCCTCTCCCACAAGGGGAGAGGGGAAAAGTACAGATGCCGCTCGCCTCACGACTTCTTCTTCGGGCGTTTGGGCCAGTGCGGCGACTCGGTTCGCGCCCCCTTCAGGTACGCCTCGATGCGGGCGATCACGCCCGGGTGCTGGGCCGCAACGTCGGTGTGCTCGCCGACGTCCTCGCGCAGGTTGTACAGCTGCAGCGGAGCCCCTTGCTTCGCGCGGATCGCCTTCCAGTCGCCGGTGCGCACCGCCTGCTGGAACGCCTTCTCGTGGAACTCCCAGTACAGAAAGTCGTGCTGTTTCTGCTTGCCCTTGCCGAGCAGCACCGGCACGACGGAGATCCCATCGATTTCCTTTGGCGCCTTCGCTCCGGCCAGCTCGGCGGCCGTCGGCAGAAAATCCCAGAACGCCCAGACGTGGTCGCTCGTTCTGCCGGCCGGGATCTTGCCGGTCCAGCGCACGAGCATCGGCACCCGGATGCCGCCGTCGTGCATCGACCGCTTGAACCCGCGCAGCGGGCCGGAGCTGTTGAAGAAGTCCGGATCACCGCCGCCCTCCCGGTGCGGGCCGTTGTCGCTGCTGAAGAAGATGATGGTGTCCTCGCCCAGGCCCAACTCGCGCAGCCGGTCAAGGAGTTTCCCGATGTCCCGGTCCATCCGCGTGATCATGGCGGCGTGGTTCTTCTGCGCCTGCGGCCACGGCTCCTTCGAGTACGGCGCGTCGCTCGGCACCTCCATGCCCTGCTTGCCGGCCTCGTTGTTGGCGTGCGGGATGGTGTAGGCGAGGTAGAGGAAGAACGGCCGCGCCTTGTGCTTCTCGATGAACGCGAGAGCCTCCTGTGTGATCAGGTCGTGCGAGTAGACGGCCCGCCTCGTCGCCACCCCGCCCTTGACGACTTTCTCCGAGAAGAGAACCCTCGTCTCGTTACGCCACAGATAATCCGGATAGTAGTTGTGGGCGTGGTGCTGGTTCAGGTAGCCGAAGAAGTAGTCGAACCCCTGCCGGTTGGGCAGACCCGAGGTTTCCGGCTCGCCCAGCCCCCACTTGCCGATTAGCCCGGTGACATAGCCGGCTGCCCTGAGCACCTCCGCAACGGTGACATCCTCGGGGCGGAGCGGCACCAGGGCATTGCCGCGGATGGTGCAGTGCCCAGTGTGCTGGCCGGTCATCAGGGCGCAGCGCGACGGGGCACAGACGGTACTGCCGGCGTAGACCTGGGTGAAGCGCATCCCCTGCGTCGCCAGCCGGTCGAGATTGGGCGTGCCGATCTTCTTCTGGCCATAACAGCCGACATCGCCGTAACCGAGGTCGTCGGCAAGGATGAAGATGATGTTCGGCTTTTTCGCCTGGCCCGCCCACGCGGCTCGGGTGCCCAGTGGCCCGAGCAGGACGAGGACAGCGACAAGGCCCCACAGCGTCAAACGCCGCATTGGTTGCTCCTTCCGTTACCTGATTGCAGACAGGGGAGAGGTGGGACAGTCATTCCGGCCTGCCCCGGAACAGCAGGCCGGAATGCCCGCCCCACACTCCCGTTTCATGGCAGCGCTGCGGATCTACGCCTTGAAAGCACGCCAGAGCGCGCGCGGCGTGGGATACTGCTGGTACACCGCTGCGCGCGCCGCGTGGAACGGGTCCGGCGACCCGGGCCGCATGGCGCTGCTCATCCGCGCCGCCTCGGCCGCGAGAGGTCGGAGGGCGTTGGGAACGTGCAGGGTGCGCTCCAGCTGGCCGTCATCGCCGTGGAGACGCAGGTCCAGCGTCTCCTGCCCGGCCAGCGCCTCCAGTTCGCCCCGCGTCTCCTCGTCGGAGGCATCGAGCAGCGCCTCGTAAATGTTCTCCGGCTCCTCCGGCCCGAGCCGGACCAGCGCAACGACAACCACCGCGCCCCACTCGTGGCCGCTGAGGATGGCCGCCCGGAACTCGACGTCGGGGGCCGTCCCGAGGGCCGCGATTTGTCGCGAGGTCGTCCGCAGCCACAGGGCCACCGGCCGGCCGGTTCCCTCCCCCCCGGCGGGCGCGAAGAAGAAGGTGCCTCGCGCAGACTGAGCCAGGCGGTCCTGCGGATGAGTCGGTGGCTTGCGCGCCGCACCGGGACTGCCGGCCACCGAGACGGACAGGGGCGGCTCGTGTGTGGCGGGGCCGAGTCGAAATGCCATGTGAAGCTGGCGCGGAGGCGGAGGCGCAGCGCCGCCGTGCGCGACCGCCGTCAGCCGGGCTTCCAGCGTGTCCAGCTCGCGACGCAGTTCCTCCATCCGCACCTGGATGGCTCGCATCTCCGCCGCCCGTGCGTCCGCGCTCTGGTTCATTGCCGTATCCTCCTGCCCGAGTGTTTCCCGCGCCTCACGCTGCGGCCCGGGAGGCGTTCCGGAGCCCGCTCTGCCCCCTCTCCTCCGTCGGTGTAGCCGCCATGCGCGGCTCAGGGCTCGCCGGATTCCCCTCCGGCCCCGACGCGCACCACACGGATCGTGGGGTAGCTCACCCCGCCCTCGATCGGGTGGCCTGCCAGAACAACGACCCGGTCGCCGGGCTGCACGGCTCCGTGTTCGTATGCCGCTCGCACCGCCGCCTCCAGCCGGTCCTCGGTGCCCCGCGGTCCGTCGAGGGGCACCGGCTGCACGCCCCAGACCAGGGCCAGCTGGCGCCGGGTCGGCGCGTGTGCCGACGGGGCAATGAGCGGCGTCTCCGGTCGGTGGCGCGCCACGAGGCGCGGCGTCCGCCCCGACCTCGTTGGGGCGACGATGGCCTGCGCGTTCACCTCGCGGGCCAGGGTACACGCCAGGTGCGCGGTGTGGTCCTCGACGCTGCCACGCGGGGTTGACAGCTCGCACTGGGCGGTTCCGCCGCGATCGGCCTCGGCCTCGCACACGATCCGGCCCATGTACGCGACCGCCTCGACCGGATACTGACCGACGGCCGTCTCGCCCGAGAGCATGACGGCGTCGGTTCCGTCGTAGACGGCGTTGGCGACGTCGCTCGCCTCGGCCCGGGTCGGCCGCGGGTTGGCACGCATCGAGTCGAGCATGTCGGTGGCGGTGATGACCGGCTTGCCGGCCGCCCGGGCCGCGGCGATCAGCTGCTTCTGCACGCGGGGCACGCGCTCCAGCGGGATCTCGACCCCCAGGTCGCCGCGCGCCACCATGAT
>JADLBT010000421.1 GCA_020847555.1 Gemmataceae bacterium | reverse complement strand
GCGAGGTCGAGGTCGGCGCGCGCGACGGCTGGCTCTGCTTCTGGCTGGCCGGGCGCGAGGTGCGCGTCGGTCCGCTGACGCCCGAGCAGGCCGAGAAGCTCGCGGAGGATCTCGCCTACGAGGCGCTCGACGAGTCGCCCGCGTGAGCGCCGGCCCATCACCCATTCATGGAACAGCCAAGGACGAGCGGACCAAACCCCATGACGCTTCCGGCTCGTCGCGTTTGCTCCGGTAGTCCTTATGGACTGCTGGCGCCACGCGGGCAAGTTCGTGAACTCGCTCAAACACCCAGCGGCCAGCGGCGGATGGTGCCGTCGGCGCTGCCGGAGTAGCCGGTCCGGCCGTCGGGGCTGAGCGCTACCGCGGTCACCTGGTCGGTGTGGCCCTCCAGGCAACGCAACTCCTCCCCGCTGTCAGCCCGCCACAGGCGCACCGTCCCGTCGCTGCCGCCGGAGAGCAGGACCTGCCCCTCCGCCGAGAACGCGACCGCCAGGACCGTGCCGCGGTGGCCGTCGAACAGCACCGAGGCGCCGTTCGCCTGCCGGACCCGCAACCCGTCCCCGCCGACGGCGATGCGCTTGCTCAACCCGCCGAGGGCCAGCGCCTCGATCCGGCCGACCTGCCCGCTCATCGTGCCCTTCGCCACCCCGGTCTTGATGTCCCACAGGCGCACCGTGCCATCGTAGCCCGCCGACAGGACGCTCTCCCCGGTGGGCGTGAAGGCGACGCCGTTGACCTGGTCGGTGTGCCCTTTCAGGCAGAGGGTGCGCCCGCCGCCCTGCTCCATGACCCAGACATACACCTGGCGATCGGTGCTGCCGGCCGCGACCGCCTTGCTGTCGGCGGCGATGGCGAGACAGCAGACCGTCGCGCCCGGCCCCTTGAGGCGACGACGCTCACGGCCGGTGCCGAGATCCCACAGCTGCACCACCATGTCCGACCGGAGCAACCGCATCGAGCACGACGCGCCCCACTTGCCGCCTGGCGCGACGCAGACATCCTCAATCGGCCCGACGTCGCCCTCGACGACCTGCACCTGCCGCAGCCGCCCGGTCTCCCACACGCGGAGCGTTTCGTCCAGGCCGCCGGAGAAGAGGAACTGTCCGTCGGCGCTCAGCGACAGAGCCTGCACGCCGCCGACGTGAGCGCGGGCCAGGGCGGCCGGGCTGTGCGACGATGGCGCGTCCGCCCTGGCGGGGGCCGCAGCCGGTGCGGCCGGAGGGGCGCCGGCGCGGGCCGGGGCGGCGGGACGTGCGGTGGCGTCGGGGCGGCGGCCGAGGGTTTCCAGCGCGTCGATCAGATCCTGCGGGGTCTGGAACCGCTCGGCCGGGTCACGCGCCATCAGCCGCCGGGCCAGCTCGTCCACGCCGGCCGGGACGTCGGCCCGGCACGCGGCGGCGGACGGCGGCGGTTCGGTCAGCTGCCGGCGCAGCTTCTGCACCAGCGTCGCGCCCGGGAACGGCACCTCGCCGGTGAGGAGGAAGTAGAGGGTGCCGCCCAGGCTGTAGAGGTCGGATCGGATGTCGGCCTGGCGCGAGTCCTCGGCCTGTTCGGGGGCGATGTAATCGGGCGTGCCGAGGAACTCGCCGGCCTGGGTGAGGCTGGCCGCCTCCGCTCCGTCGAGCGGCTGGGTCACCCGCGCCAGCCCCATGTCGAGGATCTTCACGCGCGGCGGCCGCATCGTCTTGCCCGCCGACATCTCCAGCGGGGACGGCGTGACCATCAGGTTGCCGGGCTTGATGTCGCGGTGGACCAGTCCCTGCTCGTGGGCGTGCTGCAGGCCCAGCGCCGTCTGCCGGATGTACAGGCAGGCGTCGGCGACGGGCAGCGGGCCGGCGCGTTTGACCAGTTTGTGCAGGTCGATGCCGGCGACGTACTCCATCGCGAGGTACGGCCACGGGCCGTCGAGGTCGGTGTGGTAGACGGTGACGATGTTCGGGTGGCTGAGGAGGGCGGCCGCCTGCACTTCGCGGCAGAACCGCTTCATGGCATCGGGGTGGCCGACGCGCTCGGGCGTGATGACCTTGAGGGCGACAAGGCGGTTAAGGCCCTGCTGCTTCGCCTTGTAGATCACGCCCATACCACCGCGGTTGATCTCCTCAAGGATCTCGAACCCTTCGAGGATCTGGCCCGGCGCAAGGTGCGACCCGGCGTCCCCACCCAACGGCGACGCCGTATCCGGGGCGGACGGGTGCTCGATGGTGCGCTGGTTGGTGACGGTGCAGACCGGGCAGATGGAAGCCAGGTCTGTGGGCGGCGGTCCCGGGGTGTGGGCAATCCAGCTGTGACCGCATGTGCAGGTGAGAGTTTGCTTGGGCATGGGCAACGAGTCCACGAGAACTGACGGACATGGGCCGGCAGGGGAGATCCTGCCGCGCCCTCGTTCCGCAGTCAAGCAAATTCCACCTCGCCGGCCCTCGCGCCCTCGCACCCTTGCGGCCACGAAGCGCACAGGCCGCCCCCTTGACGGCGCTGCGGCCGGGCGTTAGGCCAATAGCACGCCCTGCGACCCTCCCCCCACGTTCCCGTAGGAGATGGCCCGATGACCTCCCCGCACACGGCTGAACTGTCCCGCCGCGGCTTCCTCCAGACGGCCGGCGCCGCCGCCCTCGGTGTCGCCGCCGCCCCGACCGTCCTCCACGCTGGCGATCCACGCGACCCGTTCGGCGGCTTCCGGGTCGGCGTGCAGAGCTACAGCTTCCGCAACTTCAACCTCGAACAGGCGCTCCGCCAGACGCGCGACCTGGGCCTGCGCTACGCCGAGTTCTTCCGCGGCCACGTCCCAACGAAGAGCACCCCCGAGCAGATTCGCGCCGCCCAGCGCCTGTGCAAGGACTACAACGTCACCCCGATCGCGTTCGGCGTCGAGCGCTTCACGAAGGATCACGACGCCAACCGCCGCCTGTTCGAGTTCGGCCGCGCTCTGGGCGTGCAATACTTCAGCGCCGACCCGGATCCGGACAGTTTCGACAGCCTCGACAAGCTCGTCGGCGAGTTCAACATCGGCATCGCCATCCACCCGCACGGTCCGGCCGGCAAGCAACTCCACCGCTGGTACTCGGCCGAAACGATCCTCGGGGCAGTCAAGAGCCACGACCGGCGCATCGGCTCGTGCCTGGACACCGGCCACCTGATCCGCAGCGCGCAGCCGCCGTTCAACCGCAAGCTCGACCCGGCCGCCCAGGTGCGCCTGATGGGGGCGCGCAACTTCGGCCTGCACCTGAAGGACCACGACAACAAACGCCACACCGACGTCATCTTCGGCAAGGGCACGCTCGACGTGGCGGCCGTCCTGCGCGCCCTGCGCGAGGTGAAGTTCGGCGGCTGGCTCAGTATCGAGTACGAGGCCAACCCGAAAAACCCGTCACCCGACATCCGCGCCTGCCTCGACGTGCTGCGCGAGGCGGTGCGCAAGCTCAGTTGACCGCGTGGGCGGCGCGCTCGCCCCGCGCCTCCCGCGGCCACAAAGCGGGCGCTCGAATCGGTCTAATACCCGCGGGCTCAGCGGCGCCGACCCTCCCAGGCCGGCGGGCACGGACGCTCTCGCCCTGGCCGGCAGACCAGGGGAAAGGGGAACCTGATGAGTGCGGACAAGTCGGCGACGGCGGCGGGCGCTGGCCTCGCGCCCGAGCAGATCGCGGAGCTGCGGAAGAAGTACAACGCCACCCTCGTCTGGCAGCGCCGGGCCAACCCGGATCTGGCGGTCATGCGCATTCGCCCGGACTTCCCGTTGCCGTCCCACAAGCCGGGGCAGTACAGCACGCTCGGCCTGGGCAACTGGGAGCCGCGCGTCGCCGGCTGCCAGGAGGAGCATCTGTCCGCGAACGACGAGCAGAAGATCGTTCGCCGCGCCTACTCCATCGGCTGCTCCGTCCTGGACGAGCAGGGCAATCTGCTCGACCGCCGGGCCGTGGACTGGTTGGAGTTCTACATCGTCCTCGTGCGCGAGTCGGACAAGGAGAAACCGCCCGCTCTGACACCGCGACTGTTCCAGCTTCAGGAGGGCGGTCGGCTGTACCTGGGTGAGAAGATCACCGGCCACTTCACCCTCGACCCGGTCCGGCCGACCGACGCGGTCGTCTTCCTCGGGACCGGGACCGGCGAGGCGCCGCACAACTACATGCTCTGGGAACTGCTCCGGCGCGGCCACGCCGGGCGCATCCTGTCGGCGTGCTGCGTGCGCTATCGGCGCGACCTCGCGTACGTGGACATCCACCAGGAGCTGATGCGCCGCTACCCCAATTACACCTACCTGAGCCTGACCACGCGGGAAGCCGATACGGTGGGGCACAAGGTCTACATTCAAGACCTTATTACCAGCGGCCAGCTGGAGGAGCGGCTTGGCGTCCCCCTCGACCCGGCGCAAACCCACGTCTACCTGTGCGGCAACCCGAAAATGATCGGCGTGCCGAGCAAGGACCGCGAGACGGGCCAACTCGTCCACCCGAAGCCTACTGGCGTGGTCGAACTCCTCGCGCAGCGCGGCTTCCAGATCGACCTGCCGGCGCAGAAGGTCAAGGGGAACATTCATTTCGAGGAATACTGGTGAGCGGTTGACAGGGTGCCCAGGCGACCGAAGCAGGCCCAGCTGGGGCGCGGCCCACGGGCTGCGCCCTGTGGGCTTGCTTTGGTCGCCTGGGCACGGCGGCCGGAGGTGGCCTGTGGCGGAAGAGATCATCGGCGGCTACCGCCTGCAGAACCTGATGATGAGCGGGCAGACCAGCCAGGTCTGGGAGGTGGTGGAGGTGAGCAGCCACCGCCACTTCGCCATGAAGCTCCTGCTGCCGGAGAAGATCAAGGACAGCGAAGCGCGCCGCATGCTCATCCACGAGGCCGAGGTCGGGCAGAAACTCGTCCACCCGAACATCATCCGCATCGTCACGCTCAACAAGAATATCGACAACCCGTACTTCGTCATGGAGTTCTTCCCGTCCGGCAGCCTCAAGCTGCGCGTCGTGCGCAAGCAGCTTGACTTCGTCCGTGAGCGCGCCCACAGTATTTTCCGCCAGGGAGCCACCGGCCTGGGGTACATGAACGAGAAGGGGTGGCTCCACCGCGACATCAAGCCGGACAACCTGCTCGTCAACAACGCCGGCGAGCTGCGCGTCATCGACCTGGCGCTGGCCCAGCGCATCCAGAAGCCGACGTTCTTCGCGCGTCTGTTCAAGCGCAAGGGTCTGGTGCAGGGGACGCGCAGCTACATGTCGCCGGAGCAGATTCGCGGCGAGTTCCTCGACGCCCGGGCAGACGTGTACAGTTACGGGGCGACGGTCTACGAACTGCTTGCCGGCAAGCCGCCGTTCCGGGCCGCCAGCAACCAGGAGCTGCTCACCAAGCACATCATTGAGAAGCCGGTCTCGCCGCAGGTCCACGTTCCCGACGTGACCGACGAGTTCGCGGCGCTCGTCCTGCGCATGCTTGCCAAGAAGCGCGAGGATCGGCCGCGCGACTTCACGGAGATCCTCATGGCCCTGCGCAGCCTGCGCGTCTTCAAGGGCGACGCCATGCCCGGCGCCGAGGGCAGGCAGTAGGCAGGTAAAGGCCACGGATCACGTCCCGTGGGCGTGGTGCTGGGAACCTGGCCCGCGGGACGCCGTCCGTGGCTTTAGTTGCCTGCTGTCTGCCTTCTTGAATCCCGCCCTCCTGTCCGGTAGAATTCACCGATTGATAAACGTCTTACGCTCTTCGACTCCGACTACGACGCGCCGCAAGACGTGCCGCGAAGGAGACCAGATGGCGAACCTGCTCATCCTCAAAGGCACCAACCAGGGAGCGTCCGTCTCGCTGGACGCCGACAAGGTCGTCCTCGGCCGGAACGCCGACTGCGGCGTCATCATCAACCTCCCGTCGGTCAGCCGGGAGCACGCCATGATCCGGCGCATCGCCGGCAAACACTACATCGAAGACCTGAAAAGCCGCAACGGCACCCGGGTGAATAACCAGGACATCAACGCCCGGGTGCAGCTGAAGAACAACGACCGGATCAAGATCTGCGACAGTGAGTTCCTGTTCGTGGACATGCCGCCGCTACCGATGAACCTGGCCGGCGAGGCGCCCGAGCCGGAGGAGGGGGAGGAAAGCTCCAGCACGGTCGAGGCGACCATCAGCCATTCGAGCAAGCAGATCCTCGAAACCCAGCCGGCCGAGAAGCTCGCCTTTCTCCTGTCGATCACCGCCGAGCTGACCCAGACTCTCAACCTCGACGACCTGCTGCCGAAGATTGCCGACAACCTGTTCCAGGTGTTCAAGCAGGCCGATCGGTGCTTCATCATTTTTGGCGAGGAGGGGTCCGAACGGCTGCAGCCGCGCGTCGTCAAGACGCGCCGCGCCGGCGAGGAGGGCAACGCCCGGTTCAGCCGCAGCATCGTCCGCCGCGGGCTGGAGAAGGCCGAGGCGCTGCTCAGCGAAGATGCGTCCGCCGACAAGCGCTTCGACCTGAGCCAGTCGATCGCCGACTGCCGCATCCGGTCCGTCATGGCGGCCCCGCTGGTGATGCGCAGCACCGGCAAGGCGTTCGGCGTCATCCAGCTCGACACGCAGGGCATCGGCGGCCCGCGCAAGTTCACCCAGGACGATCTCAAGCTCCTCATGGCGGTCGCCGGCCAGGCGGCCATCGCCCTGGAGAACGCTCGGCTGCACGAGAACCTGGTCGCGCGGGCCGGGCTGGAGCGCGACCTGAGACTGGCCCATCAGGTGCAGATGAGCTTCCTGCCGAAGAAGCCGCCCCAGGTGGCCGGGTACGAGTTCTACGCCCACTACGAACCGGCCCAGGAGGTCGGCGGCGACTACTACGACTTCATCCCGCTACCGGAGGGCCGCCTGGCCGCCATGCTCGGCGATGTCGCCGGCAAGGGCGTCCCGGCCGCCCTGCTCATGGCGAAGGTATCGTCCGACGCGCGCTTCACCATGTTGACGGAGAAGGAGCCGTCCCAGGCCGTCTACCGGCTCAATGAACTGATGCAGGAGGCCGGCATGCTCGATCGGTTCGTCACCCTCGCAGCCGGCGTCCTCGACCCGGCGGCACATCAGGTGACGTTCGTCAACGCCGGGCACCTGCCGCCGCTCATCTATCGCAAGGCGACCGGGACGATCGAGGAGGCGACCACCCTCGAGGTGGCCGGGTTCCCGCTGGGCGTGGCGGACGGCTTCCCTTACGACTCGGTGACGGTCGAGCTGCAGCCGGGGGACGTGGTGACGATCTTCAGCGACGGCGTGACGGAGGCGAAGAACAAGGCCGGCGAGGAGTTCCAGACGAATAACCGCATCCCGGCCACGATCCTGGCCGGCCCGACGACGGCAAAGGCGATCGGCGAGCGGCTGATCGCCGCCCTCAAGCAGCACGCCCTGGGCTGCAAGCCGCACGACGACATCACGGTAGTGTGCTTCGGACGGACCGCCTAACGGAGACGAGAGGCCACGATCATGAGCGAGACGATCACCCTGCCGGGGACGAAGGAGAAAACCGAGGAGAAGGTCAAGAAGCAGCCACCGTACCACGTGGTGCTGCTCAACGACGACGACCACAGTTTCGAGTACGTCATCGGCATGCTGCAACAGCTGTTCGGCCACCCGCGCGAGAAGGGTCTGCAGCTGGCGTGGCAGGTCCACACCGAGGGGCGCGTGATCGTGGACACGACCAGCCGCGAGCGGGCCGAGCTGAAGCGCGACCAGATCCACGCCTTCGGGCCGGACAAGGGCATCCCGCGCTGCAAGGGATCGATGTCGGCGGAGATCGAGCCGGCGATGTAGCCTTCCTACCCCGAACCGCCCCAGGGAGCGAGTAGCGATGATGATCCCGAAGGGTCTTACGCTGCGTGGAGATCTGCAGCTGGCCGAGGGCGTGCTGGCGCTGGGGCTGGCGGGCGAGCGCGTCTCGGACATAACCGCCGACCAACTGCTCGGGGACGATCTGCTGGCGTACCTCCTGGAGGCCGCGCGCGAGACTTCTCTCCGCGTCGCCGTTCTCGATCTGAGGAACGTGCGGCATCTCTCTTCCCGAGGCATGGGCACGCTGATGGGGCTACAGCGGCAACTCCGCAAACGCGGTTGCCGGATCGTCCTGCTCGTCAACTCGGACCTCCGCTCGATCCTGTCGGTAACTCGTCTGGACAGGCTGTTTGCGATCGTGGCCAGCGAGGTCGAACTGCGCGCGCTGCTCACCAGCGGGACGGCAGAACCCGAACCTCCTCTCTTCACCAGGGCCGAACTCGCCGAACTGGACGCCACCAGCGTCACCCTCGATGACGCGATCCGGGCGATCGAACAGTTGCGGGGGTGATGCCGTGACGGAGAATGGCGTTACGCGCTACAAGGTATCCATTTCTCCACAAGAGCTGGAGAAACTGGCGCGGTGGGGGGAATGGGCCAGGACGCATGAGGTTCTTGATGAGTACCTGATGGCGTTAAAGACGATCAACTTTCGCCTTGCGTTTGAGCCGGCCGAGTGGGGTGAGCCGAAGCGCGACCAGATCCACGCCTTCGGGCCGGACAAGGGCATCCCGCGCTGCAAGGGATCGATGTCGGCGGAGATCGAGCCGGCGATGTAGCCAATCCCAGAGGGAGAACACCGGGGCGGAAAACCCCGTCGCCCCTGTAATCTCCTGACCGTTTCCCTACCATAGCGTCGCACCGCCAACGTCGGCGGATTTTCTTTGCCCAAATGCGATACGAGAAAGGAGCCTGGGATGAACAGGGCAGTTGTGCTCGGTAGCGGCATTTTGCTGATGACGCTGCTTGTCGGCTGCGGCGCGAGTGGCGACGATGCCATCATGAAAGAGCAGATCGGGATCATGAACGAGATGGCCACCCTCATGGAGAAGGCGGCCGGCAACCCCGAGGAAGCGAAAAAGATCCAACCGGAGGTGGAAAAGCTCAAGCAGCGAGGGGAGGAAATCGAGAAGAAGACCAAGGACTGGTCGAAGGAGAAGAAGGAGGCGATGGCCAAGAAGTACGAGGGTGAGTTGAAGGCCGCCGGCGAGCGGATGGCCAAGGCCATGATGGGCGGGATGCTCAAGGGCCTGGGCGGCAAGGGCATGCCGGAAATCAAGTTGCCCTGACGACAATCCGGATCGTTTTCGTGCGGGCCGGAGGACACCCGGTGGTGCCCTCCGGCTCGCGTGTGTTGCCGGCCCGGTCCGCCTCGGGGCGCTGACCGAGCAACTCGTCCAGGAATACCGGACGCGCGGCGGCGCGATGACATGCGCGGCAAGGTCCAATGACTACCGGACCAACCGCTGCAGCAGCCATCCCGTCTGAGCATCAGCGCAGGTGGCGTCTTTCCCCTCGCTGACGCTTCGGGCTCGGACAGCAGTTTGGTCCGCTAACTTCTGGCTCCAAACGAGTGCTGGCGGCGTCCCCGGCCGCGATCGCGAACCCCGGGCCGTCGAGTCCCTGGAACGTCTGGTCGGGGCGCGCCAGGTTGGGCGCGACGGGCGGGAGGACAGGCGGTTTCGGCGGCTGGCCGGCGCCGGGCGGCGGGGTCGCGGTCAGGGCCGCCAGGAGGAGAAGGGGAACGAGGCGCTTGCCGTACACGGGGTTCCTCCTGCCTGAAGGTCACTCCGAGGCGGCGCGGCGGATCGACTTGATGATGATATCCTCGCGGGGGACGTCGTCGTGCGGACCGCGGCGGCCGATCTCGACGCGGGCGATCTTATCGACCACGTCCATGCCCTCGATTACCTTGCCGAACACCGCATAGCCGGGGTTGCCCCGGCCGCGGTCGAGGGACTTGTTATCGACAAGGTTGATGTAGAACTGCGCGGTGGCGCTGTCCGGATCGTTGGTGCGGGCCATCGCCAGCGTGCCGCGCTCGTTGCGCAGTCCGTTGTACGACTCGTTCCGAATCGGGGCGTAGGTCGGCCGCTCCTTCATCTCCTCGCCGGGCTCGAACCCGCCGCCCTGAATCATGAAGTTCGGGATGACGCGGTGGAAGATGGTGCCGTCGTAAGTCTTCCTGTCCACGTAACGCAGGAAGTTCTTCACGGTGATCGGGGCGTCGGCCTCGAACAACTCGGCCCTGATGGTGCCGGCGGACGTCTCGATGACAACGACCGGCCCAGATCCGCTGCGGAGCAGATAGAAGACGAGGAACCCGCCGCCCAGCACAGCGACGAACAGGCCGGCCATGAGCAGAAGCAGCGGCCCGACGCCGGAGAAGGAAGGCGGCGCGGCGGGCTGGCTCGGCGGGGTGGTTGCTTTATGGATTCGGTCCCGGTTCTTGCGACTCACGTTTGGTTCCCTTGTGCCGTTGACAGAGGGCTGAGCCGGAGGAAGCTCCCCCGAAAGCCCACGGGTGGCGTCCCGTGGGCGAAGTCGCCAGCGCTTCGCCCACGGGACGCCGCCCGTGGGCTTTGGTAATCCCCTCACCTCATCCTCTGCCCATCCTTTGTATCAGATCCGTCCCGCCCTCACGAATGCCCGCCCAGGCGCTGCAGCGCCTCGGCGGCCTCGCCCCGCAGCCGCGGGATAAGGGCTTCGCGGGCCAGTTCCTCCAGCACTCGCCGCGCCTCGGGGCGGCTCAGCGCTTCGAGCAGCTCGATCGACTCCAGCGCCCGTAGCCGGTCCGGCGTCAGCGCCGGTTCCTTGAGTCGTTGCAGCAGCTGGTTCGCCCGCCGCTCGGCCTCGGCGGACGGCGCCTTCGCCAGCAGCTTCCGCAGCGGCAACTCGGCCAGCTCGCCGTACTTCGTCAGTTCGACGAACGCCTTCTGGCGCAGCGCGTAGGTCCGCGCGTCCAGGTCGTCCACCAGCTTTTCCAGGCGCTTCGCGTCGAAATCCGGGATCGCCACCCGGCGCACTCGCTCGCGCAGGAATGGGACCGCGTTCTCGGCCGCCCCCAGGGCGACGAACGCCTTCTCCGCCCGGTCGTAGTCGGCCCCGCCCAGGTCCGTCCACAGGCGGTCGAGGTCCTGCGGCGAGAGCGTGACGAGCTTCGCCGGCCTCTCCAGTTCGCGGCCGGCAACGTTCCAGATGCGGGCCTTGCCGTCCGCGCTGGCAGCAGCGAGCCGCTTGCCGTCCGGCGACAGGGCGAGTTCGGTGAGGGCGGCCGGCAGGGCGGTCAGCTGGCGCCGGACCCGGCCGCGCTCCGCGTCCCAGAAGCGCACCGTCAGGCCGCCGGAAACGAGGGCCGCCAGCACCTTGCCGTCGCTGGAGAAACAGAGGCGCTCGGCCGACTGCTGCAGCCCCTCGTACCGGCGCACCTCGTTGTTCCCGTTCAGATCCCACAGGCGGACGGACTTATCGTCCATGCCGATCGCGAGGAAGCGGCCGTCCGGCGAGAACGCAATCGCCCGGGCCGCCCCGGGGCGGAGCGCGTGATGGCGCCGCCCCTCCATGTCGTAGACCTGGATGAACTTGTTCGGGGAGCCCCAGGCGACCTGCTTCCCGTCGGGGCAGACGGCCGCGAAGCCATCGGCCGGCGGGTTGCCCTGGCGGCTGGCGCTGGCGCCGCCGCGGGTGTGCTGCCAGCGCAGCCACTCGCCGACGCCCGCCGCGGTCAGCGTGGCTCCGTCGGGCGTGAAGGCCATCAGGTGCGAGCGGTAGCGGTTCAGGCCGGTCGTCAGGCTCTTGATCTGCTTGCCAGTCGCGGGATCGAGAAGGGTGATCGTTCCGGGCTCGGTGCGCACGGCAAGCGTCTTGCCGTCCGGCGACAGGGCCACGCCCTTGACGCCGCCCTGCTGGGCGAGGTGGGTGAGTTCCTTGCCCGACGCCACGTCGGTGAGGATGACGGTGCCGTCCTGACCGCCCGACGCAAGCGTTTTGCCGTCGGCCGACCACGCCACCGCCCAGACGGGGCTTTTGTGCGCGACCTCGCGCTGCGGCGGCGCGGCCCGGATAGCGGAGGGGGTCGGGGCGAAAAGCAGGAGCGCGGCCAGGAATACGGCCAGGAGTCGGTGCATCTTCGGCCTCGGGTGCGAACGCTGGGCAGGAGTCGGTTGCCCTCCATGATACCCGAGTGAGGGGGAAAGAGCAGGGGAAAGTCTGCGCGTTTTCCCCGTGGTGCAGGCGGCTCGCCTGCGCAGGCGCGGCGTACAGCCGGCGAGCGTGATTTGCTTCTCCTCCACCCAGCGCTCCATCTGCCCGTGCAACTCCTCACTGATGCCGGTGGTGTGTGGCGGCGATCCGAAATCCTGAATGAAGTGCAGCAGCGCGGCGGCGGTGATC
>JADLBT010000420.1 GCA_020847555.1 Gemmataceae bacterium | reverse complement strand
GCCATGACGCCGACGAGCCGCAAGCGTCATGGCGTTTGGTCCGCCAGTCCTGACACCGGCTCGCCGTCGATGAACTTGCGGCAGTCGGGCAGCGCCAGCAGGAAGTTGCGGCCGTAGCCCTTGGTCAGCACGCGCGGGTCGAGAATCACCACCATGCCGGTGTCGGTGCGCGTGCGGATCAGCCGGCCAAACCCCTGCTTGAGCTTCAGCACCGCCTGCGGCACCTGATAGTCCATGAACGCCTGGCCGCCCGCCTCCTCGATCGCCTCGACGCGCGCCGCGACGATCGGCCGGTCCGGCACCGCGAACGGCAGCCGGGTGATGATTACGTTCGACAGCGCCTCGCCCTGCACGTCCACGCCCTGCCAGAAGCTATCGACACCGAACAGCACCGCGTTGCCGGCGCTGCGGAAGCGCTCGACCATCTGCGTTCGCGGCAGCCCGTCGGCCTGGGAGAGCAGCAGAAAGCCCTGCTGCGCGAACCACGGCCGCAGCCGCGCCGCCGCCCGCTGCATCGCCTGGTAGCTCGTGAATAGCACGAACGCCCGGCCGCCGCTGCGCTGCACGTACTCCCGGATCTTCTCCAGCGCCACCTCCTCGAACCTGTCCGGGAGAGCCGACGGATCGGGCATCTTGCGAAACAGGTGCAGTTCCGCCTGCGCCTGGTAGTCGAAAGGACTGCCGAGTTGCAGCGTGTCGCAGTTGTCCAGCCCCAGGCGGTGGCGGAAGTAATCGAACCCCTGCTTGCCGCCGGCGCTGAGCGTTGCGCTGGTCAGGATGACGCTCGGCACCTGCGAGTAGAGCTGGTCGCGCAGGGCCGGACCGACGTCGATGGGCGCGCTCGCCAGCGCGACGCGCTGCGCTCGTTCGCCGGTCACGTCGATCCAGTAGACCTGTCCCGGCAGATCCTGCCCGAGCCACGCCCGCAGGTCTGCGGCCAGCCCCTCGCAGCGGGTGGCGGCGGACGTCAGCTCGATCTGCTCCTCCTCCGACTTCACCCGCTCGGCGATCCGGCTGATGAGGCTCCCCAGTTCCTTCAGCTCCGGCGACAGGGTGTCCGCGACGATGCCCTGCGCGCGGACGCGCACCGACTCCGCCGCCTGGCTCTGGTTCTGGCCCCTGGGGCCGGCGGGCCGGCGCGGCTGGGCGAGGCGCCACGCCTGAATGCCGCCGAAGAACTGCTCGGCGGCGGCGCGCACCTTGTAGACCTGCTCGGGTCCGTCCTGGTTGTCGTGGATCGACAGCAGCCCGTGGACCCGGCCGCGCCGCTCGGCGTAGAGGCGCTTGAGGAGGTGGTCGATCTGCCCGCGCGTGACACCCAGACCCATGTGTTCGGCCGCCACGTCCTCCAGGGTGTGGGCCTCGTCGAGGATCGCGACCTGGTACTTCGGCAGGATGGACGCCCCGCTGCGGCGCAGGGCGAGGTCGCTGAAAAACAGCGCGTGATTCACCACGAGGACGTGCGCGCCGAACATTCGCTTGCGTGCCCGGAAGTAGAAGCACTGGTCGTGGTCCGGACAGTTGCGGCCGAGGCAGTTGTTGCTGTCGCTCTCGACGAGATCCCAGACGGCGGGCAGCGGTTGAAAGGACAGGTCGCTGCGGCTGCCGTCGTGCGTCTGGCGCGACCACCGGCCGACGCGCAGCAACTGGTCCGCCTGGGTGTCGTCCTCCAGGAGGATGCGGGCGCGCTGCTGGGCGACGCGCAGCCGGCGCAGGCTCAGATAGTTCGACCGGCCCTTGACGAGGACGGCATTTAGCGGCCGCCCCAGAACGCCTTGCAGGAACGGAATGTCCTTGCGGACGAGCTGTTCCTGCAAGCTAATGGTGTGGGTCGAGACGACGACGCGGCATTCCTTGTTGTCGAGGGCGGCGAGGGCGGCGGGGACGAGGTAGGCGAACGACTTGCCGACGCCGGTTCCGGCCTCGACCATGAGATGGCGCCGGTCCTGGATGGCGCGGGCGACGGCGTCGGCCATCTCCAGCTGCTGGGGGCGGACCTCGTAGTTACTTAGCCGGTCGGCAATGGCGCCGTCCGGGCCGAGGATGGGGATGTGCGACATGTCCCCATTGTCCCGAAAACGGGCGGCGCGGGGAAGGTCGGCAGAAACCCGTCCGTTGCGCGGGAAGAACCAGGAACCACACAAATACCAGGAACCAAATCCCAAACCAGGGGCAAGGTGCCTGGGGTTTGGTCCGCTGGCTCCTTAGTCTTCAGTCAGACCCTGATAGTTCCGCATCACGAGATGGCTGTTGATCTTCTTGACCAGATCGAGAGCGACGCTGATGACGATCAGCAGGCCGGTGCCGCCGTAGAAGCTGGCGACGGTGTAGTTCACCTCCAGGGCTGCCGATACCATGCTCGGAATGATCGCGACGACCGCCAGGAACGCCGCCCCGACGTAGGTGATACGCAGGATGACGCGCTCCAGGTAGTCGGCCGTTCGCTTGCCCGGCCGGTAGCCCGGGATGAAGCTGCCGTAGTCCTTCAGGTTGTTCGCCATGTCCTTCGGGTTGAAGGTGATGGCGGTCCAGAAGTAGCAGAAGAAGTAAATCAGCAGGATGTAGAAGATGTTGTAGATGTACCCCTGCCGCTCGAAGGCGTTCTGCAGCCACCACGTCCAGCTCCACTGGAAGGTTTGCGACATCCAGCGGAAGAGGAACATCGGGATGAGCAGCAGTGAACTGGCGAAGATGACCGGCATGACGCCGGCCTGGTTGACCTTCAGCGGCAGGAACTGCCGCGTCCCGCCGTAGACGCGCCGGCCGCGGACGTGCTTGGCCGACTGAGTCGGGATGCGGCGCTGTCCCTTGGTGATCGCGACGACCGCCACCACGACGGCGACGAACAGGACGACAAGAACGATCAGCTTTTCCAGCCCGACGTCCCCGCCGGTCCCACTCCCGCCGAGGGTGAAGATGGACGACTTCAGCCGGCCGCGCTCGAACAGCAGGCTCTGCGTCGCGTCCGGGATGCGGGCGATGATGCCCGCCATGATGATGAGGCTGATGCCGTTACCGATCCCGTACTCGTCGATCTGCTCGCCAATCCACATGAGGAAGACGGTGCCGGCCGTCATGAGGCAGATCGAAACGAGGATGTACCAGAAGCCGTCATAGCCGTTGAGGGCGAGGCCCATACCCCCTTCCGTTCGCGGTCGAGCGATGTACTGCACCCAGAACCAGGCCTGGATGAAGCAGATTGCAACGGTCGCGTAGCGCGTGTACTCGTTGATCTTCTTGCGGCCGCTCTCGCCTTCCTTCTGCAGCTTCTCGAGCGGCGTGTAAACGCTGGCGAGGAGCTGGAAGATAATCGAGGCGGAGATGTAGGGCATGATGCCCAGGCCAAAGATGGTGCTCTGGCTGAGGCTGCCGCCGGAGAACATCGAGATCATCCCGAGGATGCCCTCGTCGCTCCCCTGCATGGCCTTGGCCATTTCGCGCTGATCGATCATCGGCAGCGGCACATGGAAGCCGATGCGGTAGATCGCCAGGAACAGCAGGGTGATGATGATCTTCTGCCGGAGTTCCTTGATCTTGAATATCGTGGCCAGCCGGGTTTGCCCGAACGTCCGGAAGGCTTTTGTTGTGATTGCCATGATCGTTCCTCGGAAGGTCGAAAGGAGAGGGTAAAACGGACAAAGGAAAAAGGCAAGAGGAGATCGAGCCAGGCCGGTTCTCCTCCCCTTCTTCCTTTGCTGCGCCTCTCCCTTCGGGGGCCGCATCACGGCCCCAGAACACCGCAGGAGCCGGTTCCGTCCGGCGATCTCGTGCGGCTCGGGGGCCGGAGCCCCCTCCTGCAGTGTCGGTGGCTCGCCGGTCAGCCCTGGGTTTTGGGCGTGCGCGGCTTCATCTTGTTGCGCTTCGGCTTCTTCGGCGGCGGAATGACCTCCGTGGTGCCGCCCTTCGCCGCGATCTTCTCCTTCGCCGACTTCGAGAAGTGGTGAGCCCGGATGACCAACCGTTTGGTCAACTCGCCGTCACCCAGGACGCGGACGCCGTCGTACCGGCCCTTCCACAGACCGGCCTGGCGGAGCGTGTCGGGGTTCACCTCGGCGCCGTCGTCGAAGTGCCTGTCGAGGTCGCTGACGTTGACAATGCAGTATTCCCGGTCCCACGTCGCGTGGCTGAAGCCGCGCTTGGGGATGCGGCGGAACAGCGGCATCTGGCCGCCCTCGAACACCTCACTCGGATGCCCGGCGCCGGCGCTGGCCCACTGGCCCTTGTGGCCGCGCGTGGCCGTCTTGCCCATCCCGCTGCCGACGCCGCGGCCGACGCGCTTCTTGCGCGTCCGCTTCGTGATGCCGACGTGTACGGTGCTCAGGTCCATTACAGGGATACTCCTCGCAGGCGGGCGACCTCTTCGCGGGTGCGCAGTTCCAGGAGACCCTGGATGGTCGCCTTCACCAGGTTGATCGGGTTGGTGCTGCCGTGGGTCTTGGTCAGGATGTTGCGGATCCCGCACGCCTCCAGCACGTCGCGCACGCCGGGGCCGGCCTTGACGCCGGTGCCCGGACCAGCCGGGACGAGGACGACACGGCTGGCCCCGTAGCGGCCGATGACCCGGTGCGGGATCGTCTCGCCGCGCATCTGGATCTTCGACTGCCGCTTCATGCGCCCCTCGGCGTCCTTCGTCGCCTTCTCGACCGCTGGCGGCACCTCGTTGGCCTTGCCGTAGCCGTGGGCGACCCGGCCGCGCCGGTCGCCGACGACGACCAGGGCATTGAAGCTAAAGCGGCGACCGCCCTTGACCACCGCGGCGCAGCGGCGGATCTTGACGACGCGCTCTTCGTACATCTCCTGGCGCTGTTCACGCTCGCGATCGCGTTCCCGGTCCCTGGCCATCCCCATGCTCCTCTATCTCGTGGCGCCGCCGACGGACGGCGCGGTGTGTGCGTTAGGTCTTTGCCTTTTCCTTCTTCTTGGGCGCCTCGGCCTTCCCCTTGGCCTTCGGTGCCGGCGCCGCCTTCTTCGCCTTCGGCTCCTTCACCTTCTTGCCCGGCTTGTGCTCGCAGCACTTCAGCCCGGCCTCGTTGGCGGCCTGGGCGAGCGCCTCGATCCGGCCGTGGAAGCGGTAGTGGCCGCGGTCGAAGGCCGCCCTGGTGATCCCCTTGGCGACGGCGACCTCGCCTAGCTTCTTACCGACCGCCTTCGCCGCGTTGACGTTCCCGCCGTAGGGGACCGCCTGCCGCATCTCCGGCGTGCAGCTGCTGGCCGCCGCCAGGGTCACGCCGTTGATGTCGTCGATCAGCTGGGCGTAGATGTGCAGGTTGCTGCGGAAGACGCTCAGACGCGGCCGCTCGGCGGTGCCGGTGATGTTCGAGCGCACATGCCGGCGGCGGCGGAGTTGCTGCTTGTGTTTTGCCTTCTGGTGGTCCATGATGCCATTTCAGCTTGCAGAGGCGCGCCCGCCGATCGGGAGCGGTCCGCGGGCGCACCCCTTGAATCCCAGAGATTAGCCGCCGCTGGCGAAGGACTTGCCTTCCTTCCGGCGGACCTGCTCGTTGTCGTAGCGGATACCCTTGCCCTTGTACGGCTCGGGCTTGCGCGAGGCGCGGATCTCGGCGGCGAACTGGCCCACCTTCTGCTTGTCGGCGCCCCGAACAACAATCGACGTCGGGTCGGTCAACTCGACCGTCACCCCTTCGGGGGGCGTCAACTCGATGGCGTTGGCGTACCCGACGGTGAGGACAACGCTCTTCTTGTCCATGCGCGCCTGGTAACCGATGCCCTCGATCTTGAGGCGCTTCTCGTACCCCTTGGTGACGCCCTCGACCATGTTGGCGATCAGGCTGCGTGTCAGACCATGCAGAGCCCGGTTCTCGCGCTCGTCGTCGGGCCGGATGACCTTGATGACGCGCCCCTTGTCGTCGTGCTCGACGCCCATCCTGGGATGGTACGCCAGGTCGAGCTTGCCCCTGGGGCCTTCGACGCGGATCGTCCCGTCGGCCAGCTGGACCTTGACACCGGCTGGGTAAACGACGGGCTGCTTGCCAATACGGGACATGGTCTTCCTCCCCCTGCTCGCCGCCCGCCGTTAGTAGACGGTGCAGAGCAATTCGCCGCCGACGCGCTGGGCTCGCGCCTGGCGGTCGCTCATCACGCCCTTGTTGGTGCTCAGGATGGCAATGCCCAGGCCATCGAGCACGGGCCGCAGTTCGGTGTGGCTCCGGTACAGGCGGCGGCCCGGCTTGCTCGCCCGGTCGATCCGGCGGATGACGCGCTCGCCCTCGGGACCGTACTTGAGGTAGACGCGCAGCATCACATGCGGCTCACCCAGCCCGCTCACCTGCTCGAACCGGGTGTGTCCCTGGTCGTCGGCGGCTTCCTTGCCGATCTGGTGGTCGAGGATGAACCCCTCGTCCTTGAGCACCTGGGCGATCCGCTGCTTCAGGTGGGTGGCGGGCATATCGACCCACGGCCGCTCGATACGGCTCGCGTTGCGGATCCGGGTCAGCATGTCAGCGATCGGGTCGGTCATCATGGTCGTTGCCCCTCACCAGCTGGCCTTCTTGACGCCCGGGATCAGCCCGTTGCTGGCCATGTCGCGGAAGCAGATGCGGCAGATGCCGAACTTCCGGTAGACGGCGCGCGGGCGGCCGCACAGCCGGCAGCGCAGCCGGATGCGGATCTTGTCGCGCGGCCGCAGCTTGACCTTGGCGGGGTCTTTCTTGTTCTCTTCCAGCTGCTTGAGCTGCCGCTGGAACTCGACGCGCTTGGCTTCAGTGGACATAGAAGTAGTGGTTAGTGGTTAGTGATTAGTGGCCAGTCATCCGTGGTCGGCGAGCAGAGTCTCGTGGGTTCGAGTCCTCTGTCTTCACTAACCACCGACCACCAACCACTGACCACGCGGTATTCACGCCTCGCGGAACGGCATGCCGAACGCCCGAAGCAGCTCACGCGACTCGTCGTCGCTGTTGGTGCTGATGACGAACGTCACATCCATGCCCTGAGTAAAGGTGACCTTGTCCGGATCGATCTCGGGGAAGACCATCTGCTCCGTCAGGCCCAGGCTGTAGTTGCCGTGGCCGTCGAACGATTTCGGATTGACGCCGCGGAAGTCGCGGATACGCGGCAGGGCGACGCTGATCAGTCGATCGAGGAACTCGTACATGCGCCGGCCGCGGAGCGTCACCTTGGCGCCGATCTCGTTGCCCTCGCGGAGGCGGAACCCGCTGATGGCCGCCTTCGCCTTGGTGACGAGAGCGCGCTGACCGGCAATCTGCGTCAGCTGGTCGGCCGACTGCTCCATCCGACTCTTGTCCTGCAGCGCCTTGCCGACGCCCATGTTGACCACGATCTTCTGCAAGCGCGGCAGGCTCAGGACGTTCTTGCGACCGAGCTTCTCCCGCAGCTGGGGGACGACCTCGTTCTTGTAGCGGTCCATCAACCGGGCCATGGCCTACCTCGAACACTTCTACTGGACGGCAACCCGCCCGGATCTCGTTGTATGCACGCGGACGTCGAAAGTCCCACGCGGTCCCGACTCGACGGGGTTAACCCTGGGTCGTTCCGCCGGACTGCTGGGCGTAGGCCGGGCGCGGCTTGCTCAGTCGGCCCAGGCCGGTGCCGCACTTCTTGCAGTAGCGCTCCTTCGCGCCGTCGGCCAGATATCGGCGGCCGACGCGGCGCCCCCCGCGGCAGGTGGGGCAGACCAGCAGCACGTTGGACAGGGCGATCGGCATCTCCTTGGAGAGACGCCCGCCCTGCGGGTTGCGGCGGTTGGGCTTGAGGTGCTTGTACACCCGATTGACGCCCTCCACCACGACCTTGCCTGCCTTCGGCAGGACCGAGAGAACCCGGCCCGTCTTGCCGGCGTCGTCGCCGGTGATCACCTGCACGGTGTCGTCTTTCTTGATGTTCATCGCAACCCCCTCCCGCCGGTCAGACCACCTCGGCGGCCAGGCTAACGATCTTCAGGTAGCCGCGGTCGCGCAACTCGCGGGCGACGGCGCCGAAGATGCGCGTGCCGCGCGGGTTCTCGTCTTCCTTGTTCAGGATCACCATGGCGTTGCGGTCGAAGCGGACGTAGCTGCCGTCCTCGCGGCGCGTCCCCTTCTTGACCCGCACCACCACGCCCTTGACCACGTCGCCCGGCTTGACGTCCCCGCCGGGGATGGCCTTCTTGACGCTGGCGATGATGATGTCGCCAAGGCCGGCGTACCGGCGCCGACTCCCGCCAAGCACCTTGATGCACATGCACTCCTTGGCGCCGGTGTTGTCCGCAACGTCAAGGTAACTGTATTGCTGAATCATGACCCACCTTCCTCTCCACCCGACCGATCTGCCGCGCTGGATCGGATTGCCGCGGAAACGTCAGCCTCGACCCTGTCGGGCTGGATTCATCACTCACGAGGTTGGCTGGGTTGGCTGCCCGGCGCCCTGCGCGGCGGCGCGGGCGGCGGCGACAGTCTGCGGGGCGCGGGTGACGATGCGCACCAGCCGCCAGCACTTGGTCTTCGACAGCGGGCGCGTCTCCATGATCTCGACCGTGTCGCCGACGTGCGAATCGTTCTGCGCGTCGTGGACGTGGCAGACGGTCCGGCGCCGGACGTACTTGCCGTACCGGGCGTGCTTGACCAGGCGCGGGATCTCGACCCGCCGCGTCTTGTTCATCCGGTCGCTGGTCACGACGCCGATTTCCACCCGGCGCGTCCCGCGTGCGTGCTCGTTCATGCCTTCCCTCCCGCCGGCTGCGCGGCGGCCTGCTGCTCCCGTTCTCGCTGGCGCTCGCGCTGGATGGTCAGAATCCGTGCTACCTCGCGCTTCGCCTTGGTGATCTCGCTGGGCGTCTCGAGCCGCTCGGTCGCCGACTGGAAGCGGAGGTGGAACAGATTCTTCTGCACCTCCTTCAGCGTCAGGTTGAGCTGCTCGTCGCTCATCTGCCGGTACTCGGCCGGCTTCGTTGCTTTTGCCATGACGGCCTCCCGCTAACGCAAGGCCCACGGGTGCGGGCCCGTGGGCCTGGAGTTTCCTAGACGTTCGGCCGGCGATGGACAAACCGGCACCGGAACGGCATCTTGTAGGCGACGCGGGCGAGGGTGTCGCGGGCAGCCGCCTCCGGGATGCCGGCGATCTCGAACAGGATCATGCCAGGCTTGATGACGGCAGCCCAGAACTCCGGTTCGCCCTTGCCCTTGCCCATGCGCGTCTCGGCCGGGATCGCCGTTACCGACTTGTGCGGGAAGACGCGGATGTACAGTCGGCCCTCGCCACGGACGGCGTGAGCGGCGGTGATACGACCGGCCTCGATCGCCTCGGCGCTGAGCCACCCGCCATCGAGGGCTTGCAGGCCGAACTCGCCGAACGTCACCGTGTTGCCGCGGCTCGCGTTACCTTTTACCTTGCCGCGTTGGCTTTTTCGAAACTTTACTCGCTTGGGCATGAGGGGCATCTTGAGCCTCCTGGGGGTCCAGGTAATCCCCGTTGTTGATCCACACCTTCACGCCGATGTGCCCCTGGGCGGTCTTGGCCTCGGCAAACCCGTATTCGATCTTCGCCCGCAGCGTCGAGAGCGGGATGCTGCCGGCCATCGACGTCTCCTGGCGGGCCATCTCGGCCCCGCCCAGCCGGCCGGACAGCTGCAGGCGCACGCCCCTGGCCCCGGCCTCCATCGTCTGGTCGAGGGCGCGCTTCATGGTCCGGCGGAAACTGGCCCGCTTCTCCAGCTGCCCGGCGATGTCCTCCGCCACCAGTTGCGGGTCCGTCTCCGGCCGGTTGACCTCCATCGTCTTGACCTCGATGTGGCGGTGCGCCAGCGTCTCGAGTTCGTGCGTTAGCTTATCGACTTCCTGCCCCTTCTTGCCGATGATGATGCCGACCCGGGCCGCGTAGATGTACACCACCACCTTCTCGCGCGTCCGCTCGATGCGGATCTTCGAGATGCCGGCGTGACCGTACCGCTTCTTGACGTAGCGGCGGATCTTCTGGTCCTCGACCAGCAACTCGGGAAAGTCCTGCTTGTTGGCGAACCACCGGCTCAGCCAGTCGGTCATGATGCCGGTGCGGAACCCGGTCGGCCGAACTTTCTGCCCCATGAGTCTGATCCCTTCAAAACGATCGCAAGGTTTTGCAGGAGGCGGCTCCGTCCGCCGACCTCGCTCCCCAATCGGCGGGCGGAACCGCCTCCTGCAAAACCGAATCTCCTCGTCGCCCCGTCAGACGCGCCGGGAGCCAACCGGGCTGCCTCCTCAGGCCCGGCTGGCTCCCGCGCGGCCGCCGTCAGTCCCCTACTCCTCCTGCTCGGATTCCAGGTCGGAGAGGGTGACGTGAATGTGCGAGTAGCGGCGTTTGATCGGGTACGCCGTCCCGCGCGCCCGCGGCATGATGCGCTTGAGCATCGGCCCGCCGTCCACGCGGGATTCGACCACCACGAGATCCTCGATGTCGCGGGCGCCGCGGTCCTCCGCGTTGCCCAGGGCGCTTTTGAGCACCTGCTCCAGCAGCCGCGCGCTCTTGTTCGGCAGGAAGCGAAGCAACTCGAGCGCCTCGTCGGCGTTCCGTCCGCGGATCAGCGACGCGAAGGGGCGGACCTTCCGGGGCGACATGTCCGCGTAACGGTGGATGGCTCGGTACTCCATGACAACCTCTGCGGCCTCGCTCCACCTGCTGGAAGAAAAACAACAGCCCGTCCCCCCGAGAGCCATTCCCGGGAGAAACGAGTCTCTCTCATCTGGCGCGCTGGTGATCGGGACAGGCGTGTGGCAGGTTAACCCTGCTTGTAAGCGGGAGGCTCACGCCTCCCGGTACACAACCGGGAGGCGTGAGCCTCCCGTCTCCGCCTTCGCGCTCATTGACGACCGATCTTAGTCAATCGGGCCGTCGCAAATTCCGGGGGCAGGATTTGAACCTGCGACCTCCAGGTTATGAGCCTGGCGAGCTACCACTGCTCCACCCCGGGTCATGTATCTGGCTGGTTGTCTGCCGGCTACTTCTTGCCCTTGCCGCCACTGTGACCGCGGAACATGCGTGTCGGAGAGAACTCGCCGAGCTTGTGGCCGACCATGTCCTCGGTGATGTACACCTTGATGAACTGCTTGCCGTTGTGAACGAGGAACGTGTTGCCGACGAACTCGGGAACCACGGTGCAGTCGCGTGCCCAGGTCTTTAGCGGCTCGCGGTGGCCGCCGCCCTGACGCTCGACCTTGGCGAGCAGACGCTGGTCCACATAGGGGCCTCGTTCTTGCAGTTTCTTCGACCGACTCATGCGTACAACCCTTACCAGAGAAAGTTCATTGTAAGGCGGCTGCAAGAATTGGCCAGCCCTCTTGCCGATAATTTTACCGGCCGTTCCCGCTCCTCGGGCCTAACCCCCCGGCCCCCTTCCCTGCGAGGGAAGGGTGAGTGAGGAGCCAGAGCCCACGGGCGGCTCCCCGCGGGCTTTCCCCTCCCATCTTCCTCCCCACTCCTTGCTCTCCGATTGGGGCAGGGGGGAGGGGTTTCCTCTTACCCCTTCTGGTGCTTGCCAGGGCGGCGACGGCGAATGATCGCCGCGTTCGACGGCTTGCGCTTGTTGCGGGTCTTGCCGCCCTTGGCCAGCACGCCTGTCGGCCCGCACGGGTGGCGGCCGCCGGCCGTGCGGCCCTCGCCGCCGCCCATCGGGTGGCTGACGGGGTTCATGGACGTGCCGCGGTTGTGCGGCTTGCGGCCCAGCCAGCGCTTGCGGCCGGCCTTGCCGAGGCTGACGTTCATGTGGTCCGGGTTGCCGACGGCACCAATCGTCGCGCGGCACTCGGCGCTGACGCGGCGCACCTCGCCGGACGGCATGGTGACCTGAGCCCAGTTCGCCTCGCGGGCGGTCAGGGTGGCGCCGGTGCCGGCGCTGCGGCACACCTGGGCGCCGCGGCCGGGTTGCAGCTCCAGGTTGTGGATTTCCATGCCCAGCGGGATGCGGCGCAGCGGCAGGCAGTTGCCGACGCGCGGCTCACACTCCTCGCCGCTCATGATCCGGTCGCCGGCCTTGAGCCCCTCGGGGGCAATGATGTATGCCTTCACCCCGTCCTCGTACTGGATCAGGGCAATCCGGGACGACCGATTCGGGTCGTACTCGATCGACACCACCGTCGCCCAGACGTTGTCCTTGCGACGCTTGAAGTCGATGATGCGGTACATCTTCTTGTGACCGCCGCCGCGGAAGCGCGACGTGATGACGCCCTGGTTGTTGCGTCCGCCCTTTTTGGGCTTCGGCTCCAGCAGCGACTTTTCCGGCTTCTTCTTGCGGTCGGTGATCTCGGCGAAGTCGCTCACCGACCCGCCGCGGCGGCCGTTCGACGTCGGCTTGTAGTGACGGATACCCATGAAACAGCCCTCGGCGCTCAGCGGTCAGCACTCGGCGGTCGCCTCCGGCCATTGTGCCTGGCCGACCGCTGAGCACCTCTTTAGAAGAACTCAATCTTGTTCTCGGGGGCCAGCTTGACGATGGCCTTCTTCCAGTTCGACAGGCGGCCGACCTTGAAACGGTGGCGGCGTGTCTTGCCGTTGCGCATCTGCGTCCGGACCTTCTCGACCTTGACGTCGAACAGATCCTCGATGGCGTGCTTGATCTGCGTCTTGGTCGCCCACAGGTTGACCTGGAACGAGTAGGCGTTGTGGTGGTCGTTGGTGGACTGGTGCGTCCCCTTCTCGGTGACGAGCGGGGCGAGGATCACCTGATGCGGCTCCAGCTTCGGGCCGCGGTCCGGCCTCAGGTTCTTGCGCGTCATCGCCATGGCGTGACTCCCCTTCTTGCTCTCGCGGACTCCACGGGGCGCAGCCCGTGGGGATTAGGTGCTCTGCCCCGCGCCCGCCAGGTTCCACTTCGCGCCCTGGCACAACTCGCTCAGCGCCGCCCGCGTCAGCAGCAGCCGCTTGGGCCGGAGGACGGCGTAGGCGTTGAACTGCGTCGCCGGGTGGACCTGGACGGCCGGGATGTTGCGGGCGGACATGTAGACGCGCTTCTCCTCATCGACCTCGCCGGTGCCCAGGCCGATCAGGCAACTCGTGCCGTCCAGGTTCAGGGCGTCGAGGACTTGCACGACCTGCTTGGTCTTGATCTCCGGAAGCTTCAGCTCGTCGATCACGACCGTCTCGTTGTCCTGAAGTTTGCTCAGGATGGCCATGCGGGTGGCGGCGCGGACGGCCTTGCGCGGCAGGTGGTACTCGTAGTCGCGCGGCTTGGGACCCTTGGCGGTGCCGCCGCCGCGCCGCTTATTGGTGCGGCGCGTGCCGACGCGGGCGTTGCCGGTCCCCTTCTGGCGAAACAGCTTCTTGGTGCTGCCGGCCACCTCGCCGCGGCGGAGCGTCGAGTGGGTGCCGGCGCGCTGGTTCGCCAGGTACATCAGGACGACCTCGTGCAGCAGTTGCTTATTGACGGCGCCGCCGAACTCGGCGGGATCCACCTCGACCGTGCCGATCGTCTGGCCCTGAGTGTTGTAGACGTTCAGGGTCAGTTTGTCGGCCCCGGCCGTCGCTTCGGTAGTCGCCACGGTTGACACCTTTCACCGCAAACAACACAGGGCCGCGCCCCGCGCTCGCCGGGGGCAGCCCGGCCCTGCTGCGTCAGTAGAGTGAACGAAGCCCACGGGCTCTCGCCTGTGGGCTGGAAGGGCACCCCGCGTCGCGGCTCAACCGGCAGCGCCGGCGGCCAGCACGCGGATCTTGATATCGACCCCGGGCGGCAGGCTCAAGCCCTTGTTGAGAGCCTCGATCGTCTTGCCGGTCGGCTGGAGAATGTCGATCAACCGCTTGTGCGTCCGGATCTCGAACTGCTCGCGCGATTTCCGGTCGATGTGCGGGCTGCGCAGGACCGTGTAGCGCTCGATCCGGGTCGGCAGCGGGATCGGGCCGTGAACGGTGGCGCCGGTCCGCTGGGCGGTGTCCACGATTTCGTGGGCCGTCCGGTCGAGAACCTCGTGATCGAACGCCTCCATGCGGATGCGAATACGCTCGTTGGCAAAGCCGGCCAAGGGAACTCTCCTCGCGCTGATCTCTTCCCAGCGCTGCAATGGGGAAAGTAATAAAGGTAGTTACAATCCCTGCAGGTGTCAAGTGGGCCGCCGATTCATTTAGAGCGGTTCGCCAACGGGGTGCCTACGCGGGCAACCGCGACCCGCGCTGGCGCGTCGGGCTAACTTGCCCCCGTAGGCAACCCGTTGGCGAACCGTTCTAGGGGCATCCTGACTGGCGCTCGCGGCTGGTTACCGCAGCCGCTGCAACGTATTACGCGAGGCGAGCGAGTTCCGCAAGGAGGTGATCAATCTCGGCATCGGTGCCAACGCTGATGCGCAGCCCGTCGCCGTACCCCGCGTAGCTCATGTAGCGCACGAGGATGTGCCGCTGCTTCAGCTCCTCGTAGATCGCCCGGACCGGCCGGTCCGGGCGCCGGCACCAGACGAAGTTGGCCTGACTCGGGAGCACCTCGAACCCCAGGCCGCGCAGCGCGTCCGTCAGCCGGGCGCGGGTGGCGAGTACCTTGCCGCGCGTCTCCCGCAGGTAATCCTGGTCCAGCACCGCCGCGGCCGCCGCCGCCAGGCTCAGCGTGTCGCAGTTGTACGAATCCTTCACCTTGTTGAACTCGCGCACCAGGGCCGGATCGGCGACCGCGAACCCGAACCGAAGGCCGGCCAGCGCGTACGACTTGCTCAGGGTGCGCGTCACGATCACGTTCGGCCGGCGGGCCAGGCGGAGGGCGTTTTCCGGTGCGAAATCGACATACGCCTCGTCGATCGCGAGCGGGCCGTCGATTTCCTCGGCGAGCCGTTCCAGGTCGGCGGTCGGCACCAGCGTCCCGGTCGGCGAGTTTGGGTTGGCAACGAACGTCAGGCTGGCCCCGCGGACCGGCCACGGGCGCGGGAGGCGCCAGTCCGGGGTGAAGGGCACCGTCTGGAAGTGCGCCCCCTGGATGTCGGCGAGGGTGCGGTAGAGCAGGTAGCTCGGCGACGGCGCGACGATCAGCCCGCCTTCCGGAACGAACGTGCGCGTCAGGATGGTCAGCACGTCGTCGGACCCGTTGCCGATCAGGATGCCGTCCGGGTCGATGGCGAAGGTGCGGGCGGCGGCGTGGCGGAACGCGGTGCCGTGCGGGTCGGGGTACTTGCGCAGCCGCTCGCCGGTGAGCGCCTCGGCCAGCGCGGCGAGCACGCGCGGCGACGGCGGGTACGGGTTCTCGTTGGTGTTGAGCTTGACGAACACCTCGTCGCGCGGCTGCTCGCCGGGGGTGTAGCCGGCCATCGCGCGGACGCTCGGACGCAGGAACTGGGTCATGGGGGAGGGGTCGGGCAGAAGCCCAAAAGCCCACGGGCTGCGTCTCGTGGGTCAGAACTCCGGCGCTTCGCCCGCGGAACGCAGCCCGCGGGCTTCGGACCGTTCCTCGTTGATCCGTTAGCGGTCGGCCGGGTGGGACGCGCCGGCGCGCGTCGAGCCGTTGTGGTTCGCCGCGACCAGTGCGGGTTCGGCCAGGCGGACATCGACGCTCGCGCCGTGGGCCGTCAGGCCCTCCTTGTGGGCCAGGAGGCGCACGTCCTCGGCCAGCGTCTCCAGCCCGGCGCGGGTGAACGACAGGACGCTGGACCGGCGCAGGAAGTCGTTCGCCGACAGCCCGCTGGCGAACCGGGCCGTCCCGCCGGTGGGCAAAACGTGGGACGGGCCGGCGACGTAGTCCCCCAGCGCGACCGGGGTGTAGTGGCCGAGAAAGATGGCGCCCGCGTGCTGGATCCGGTCCACCAGCGCCTCCGGGTCGCGCGTCGCGATGTGGAGGTGTTCCGGGGCGATCCGGTTTGTCCACGCCACCGCCTCGTCGGCCGAGCGGGCCAGCACCATCGCGCCGAAGTTGTCCAGGCACGCCCGCGCCTGCTCGCCGCGGTCGAGGGTGGCGAGCTGCCGGTCGAGGGCGGCCGCCACCTGGTCGAGCAACTCCTCGTGCCAGGTGATCAGGACGCTAACTCCCGGGTCGTGCTCCGCCTGGGCGAGCAGGTCAGCCGCCACATACGCTGGCGGGGCCGAGTCGTCGGCCAGCACGACGACCTCGCTGGGACCGGCGAAGCAGTCGATCGCTACCTGGCCGCTGACGTGGCGCTTGGCCAGGGCGACGAAGAGGTTGCCCGGCCCAACGATCATATCGACCGGCCGGATGCCCTCGACGCCGTATGCCAGCGCCGCCACCGCCTGGGCGCCGCCGACGCGGTATATCTCCTCGACGCCGAGTTCGTGGCAGACGGCGAGCAGGTCGCGGTTGTACGCCCCGTTGGCGGTCGGCGGCATCACCACCGCGATCTCTCTGACGCCAGCGGCCCGGGCCGGGCACACCGTCATCAGCAGCGTGGACGGGTACGCCGCCGCTCCGCCCGGGACGCACACGCCGACCCGCCGAACCGGCCGGTAGCGGAGGCGCAATTCGTGCCTGCCGGCGACGGTCAGGATGGCGTCACTGTGGAGGAGGCCGAGCTGAAACGCCATCACGTTCTGCCGGACCCGGCGGACGGTTTCGAGGAACGCCGGGTCGGCGGCGGCGTGCGCCTCGGCCAGCTCCTTACCGCTGACGCGCACGGTCGTCGCGTCGAGGCGAGCGCGGTCGAGCTGCTCGGTGTAGTGGAGGACAGCCTCCAGCCCGCGGGCGCGCACGTCGGCGCAGATGCGCTCGACGGCTCGGGCCGGCGGCAGCGCCTCCCCGAAAACGACCTCGGTGAGCTGGCGGCCGCGCGGCGAGACGACGTCGGCCTGGGTGGCGAGCTGGGCGCGCAGGGTGGCGAGCTGAGAGGCGCCCTGGGGGTCGGCACAGCGAATACGGCGCATGGTTAGCGGCTCCTTGAAGACGATCCTCGGCGTCCATCCCTTGGGGGCGAGCACGGCGTTGTCCGACGGAGGCGGGGCCGGCGGAAATGCCCGGGGACAGCGAGCGCTCCGGGAGCCGGGGCGGCTGTCCGAGGAAGCGCGCGGCCGGGGCGACGGGCGCGGACGGCGAACAAGATTGCACTATACGCCTCGCGGTGGGCGATTGCAAGGAACAGCCCGCAGCCGGCGGACCGAAGGTCACCGCACCCGAGCGCGCGCAGCCCTGCCGATGATTTCTAATTTTTTTATAATATATCTGCCTGTCGCGCCTGTTTGTTCTCATTATTTTATCATTTAGTTGATTGCAAGAAAGTTATCCTTGACATTTCATTGAGCCATAATTAGTCTCAATTCATCTTTTCTTTCCAGAATCGCTGGGCTTGCAACCAGAAACACCGTATTCCT
>JADLBT010000419.1 GCA_020847555.1 Gemmataceae bacterium | reverse complement strand
GGTGCGCCCGAACTCGCCGCCCCAGATCACGAGGGTTTCGTTGAGCATACCGCGTTCCTTCAGGTCGCGGACCAGCGCCGCCGCCGGTTGATCGACCTCGCGGGCCGTGTTCTGGATGCTGTTCTTGATGTTGCCGTGGTGGTCCCAGCCGCGGTGGTACAGCTGGATGAAGCGCACGCCGCGCTCGGCCAGCCGCCGGGCCAGCAGGCAGTTGGCCGCGAACGACCCGTCGGCCCCCTGGGTGCCGTACATCTCCTTGATGCGCTGCGGCTCGCGGGAAACGTCCATCAGCTGCGGGACCGATGTCTGCATGCGGAACGCCATCTCGTACTGGGCGATGCGGGTGGCGATCTCGGGATCCCCGACGGCCCCGTCCTGCAGCCGGTTGAGAGCCTGGACCGCATCCACAATGTCGCGCTGCCGGTCGTTGTTCACGCCGCGCGGCGGGGTGAGGTACAGCACCGGGTCGCCGGTGGACCGGAACTCGACGCCCTGGAAGCGGCTCGGCAGGAACCCGCTGTGCCACTGGCGGGCCGCGATCGGCTGCGCCTGGCCGAACCGCCCCTGCGATGTCAGGACAACGAACCCCGGCAAATCCTCGCCCTCCGAGCCCAGCCCGTAGAGCAGCCACGACCCCATCGCCGGCCGGCCGGAGATGGTCGTGCCGGTGTTCATGAACGTGTGCGCCGGGTCGTGGTTGATCGCCTCGGTCTTCAGCGACCGGACGATGCAGATCTCGTCCGCGATCGAGCCGACGTGCGGGAAGATCTCGGCGATCTCCTGTCCGGAGCGGCCGAAACGACGGAAGGGTTGCTGCGGCGTGAAGCAGGTCAGGCGGGCGTTCTGCAGCTGGGCGATGGGCTGGCCGCGCGTGTACGACTCGGGCATCGGCTGGCCGCCCAGGCGTGTCAGCACGGGCTTGCAGTCCAGCGTCTCCAGGTGGCTCGGCCCGCCGGCCATGTACAGCCAGATAATCCGCTTCGCCTTCGGGGCGAAGTGGAGCGGGTTCACCACACCGCGCCAGCGCGGCACCAGGCCGCGCGCCGTGTTGTCGGCCGCTGCCTGGCCGCGGTTCAGCAGTTCGGCGAGGGCGACCGTCCCCAGGCCCGCTGCCGTGTCGCGCAGGAACGCCCGCCGGGTCAGACGGTGACGTAGTTCATCGACAGGGTGCATGAGTATCTGCTCCGCGAAGGCGGTGTCAGTTCCGGGTGATCGTTTCGTGCAGGTTCAACACCACCCGCACCACCGAGGTCCATGCCGCGACTTCGGGCGCCCGCGCGACCTCGGCCGGCGGCCGGTCTCCGACGCGCAGCAGCGTCTCGGCCGAGTGGCGGTCCTGCCGGTACTGCTCCAGGTGCGCTCCATACAGTCCCACGAGCAGTTTCAGCTCCGCCGGCTCGGCCCGTCGGCCCAGTACCTGGCGGAAAAGGAAGTGGACGCGCCCGGCGGTGTCCTGCCCCCCTTCGCGCAGAACGCGCTCAGCCAGGACGCGGGCTGCCTCGACGTAGGTCGGGTCGTTGAGCAGCACCAGCGCCTGCTGTGGGATGTTGGAGCGCGGCCGCTCGACGGTACACTCCTCGCGCGTGCTGGCGTCGAACGCCAGCAGGCTCGGATGCAGGAACGTGCGGCACCAGTAGGTGTAGAGCCCGCGCCGGTAGACGCTCTCGCCGCTGTCCTTCTGCCACTCGCGCTTCGGGAAGTTGAGCGCCGCCCAGTACCCGGTCGGCTGGTACGGCTTGACGCTCGGCCCGCCGAGCTTGCGCGACAGCAGGCCGCTGACCGCCAAGGCGTTGTCGCGCACCATCTCGGCGTCGAGACGGAAGCGCGCCTGCCGGCCGAGCAGGTAGTTGAACGGGTCGCGCTGCCGCAGCGTCTCGCTCACGCGCGATGTTTGGCGATAGGTGCGCGAGGTGACCATCAGCTTGATCAGGTGTCTGACGTCCCAGCCGCTCTCGCGGAACTCGACCGCCAGCCAGTCGAGCAAGGCCGGGTGCGTCGGCCACGCGCCCTGCGCCCCGAAGTCGTCCAGCGTCCGCACAATCCCCTCACCGAACAGCAGCTTCCACAGCCGATTGACGAACACGCGCGCCGTCAGCGGGTTGTCCGGCGCCGTCAGCCACCGGGCCAGGTCGAGGCGCGTCAGACGGCCGGACGCGGTCTTCTGACCCGGCAGCGCGGCGGGCGTCGCGGGCTCGACGATCGGGCCGGAGTCGTCCAGCCAGTTGCCGCGTGGCAGGATGCGCACCACTCGCGGCAACCCGGACATCGATACCAGGGTGGACGGGAACTGCTTCGTCAGCGTGTCCTTCGCCTGCTTGATCTGGACAAGCTGCCTGCGAGATTCGGCCAGGTCCGGCACCAGCCCGCGGTAGTGGATCGCGATTACCTGCTTCTGCCTGGCGTTCCGCTTCTCTGCCTCGACCCGGAGGGCGGCGCTCACCTCCTTCGGCAGTCCCTTCGCCTTGAGGGCGGCCGCCTCCCACTTCGTCTGTGCGGCGTCCAGGTCGGGCCGCGGGGCGGTGAGGGTCTTCTGCAACTCGGCGATCCGGACGTCGAGCTGTTTCAACCTGACCGACTGCTCGGGGGTGGGCAGGAGCGTTTGCTCCTGCCGACCAACCGCGCGCTCCTTGAGGTCCGCGAAGAAGGCGGCGAACGAGTAGAAATCCTTTGACGAGAACGGGTCGAACTTGTGGTTGTGGCACTCGGCGCACCCGAGCGTCACGCCCAGCCACGCCGCCGCAGTATTGCGGACGCGGTCGGCCGCGTATTTCGCCGTGTACTCCTTCGGCTGCGAGCCGCCTTCCTCGGTCGTTTGCAGCAGCCGGTTGTAACCCGATGCAACCTGCTGCGCCACCGTGGCGTTCGGCAGCAGATCGCCGGCCAGCTGCTCGATCGTGAACTGGTCGAAGTGCTTGTTCTGGTTGAAGGCGGCGATGACGTAGTCGCGGTAGGGGGCGACATCGCGGTGGTTGTCGCTGTGGTAACAGCCCGTGTCGGCGTAGCGCACCACGTCGAGCCAGTACATGGCCAGGCGCTCGCCGTGGTGGGGCGAGGTGAGCAACCGCTCGACGGCTCGCTCGTAAGCGCGCGGTGAGGTGTCGGCGAGAAAGCGGTCAACCTCTTCCGGCGCGGGCGGCAGCCCGGTCAGGTCGAAGCTGAGGCGGCGCAGCGCCGTGCGGCGGTCAGCCTCAGGCGAGGGCTGCACGCCCTCCTGCTCCAGCCGCGCCAGAACGAAGTAGTCGATCGGGTTGAGCGGCCACGCCCGATTCGCGATCGGCGGCAGCGCCGGCCGTTTCGGCACGACGAACGCCCAGTGGCCCTGCCACTTCGCGCCCTGCTCGATCCAGGTCTTGACCACCTCGATCTGCCGCGGGGTGAGTTGCTTGCCGTGCTTCGCGGGCGGCATGCGTTTGCCGGGATCCTTCGCCGCGATCCGGCGGTACAGCTCGCTCTGGTCGATCTTGCCGGGGACGAGGAGCCTGTACCCGCCGCGATCGGCGAAGACGTCCTCCTCGACGTCCAGGCGCAGGTCACCCTTGCGCCGTTTGGTGTCGGGGCCGTGGCAGACGAAGCAGGAATTCGAGAGGATCGGGCGAACGTCGCGGTTGAACTCGACGGGTTGGCCCCTGGGGAGATCGGCCGCGGCCCGACCGTGGGTGAAGGCGGTCAGGGGTACAGCGGCGAGCAGGACGAGCCAGGAGCGGGGCCAATCGTCGCATCGCATGGTGCAAATCTCCGACCGTCGGTGAGGGCCGAGGAAGGGTAGGTCAGCCAGGGTAGCCTGGGAGTGGTTTCAAAACCTCCTTACCAGCCCTGAGTGTCAGCGACGGGCGCTGCAAGCGCCCGTCGCTGACACTCGGAACTGGTTTTGCAACCACTTCTTAACGCGGATAGACTACCCCGGTGGGTATTTCCTGACCCTTCCAAACGAACCTGCCCCTGTGTGTGGCGGTGAATCCTGTCAGGCGTTCTGGGTGGCGGCCACCACGGGACGGGAACGCAGCATTTCCTCGATCTGCCGCAGTTTGCTGCTCAGAAAGAGGACGTTGTGCAGGTGGAACTCCATCGGGTGGGCGCCGGAGGTGCGCACGATCAGGTCGCCGGAACCCAGCCCGAGGATCCAGTGGCGGAAGAGGTCGCTCCGCTGCTTCTGGACGGTCATCCCGGTTGAGTCGTGGGCCGTCTCACCCTCGCCGATTTCCAGGCGGACCCGGAACTGGCCGGGAGTGAAGACGATGTACATCTGGTGATCGAAGAGGAAGAAGGCGATCGACCAGAGGAGGAGCAGGACGGTGGAGATCAGGATGTATCCCCCCTGCGTAATGCGGATGTCGAGGAAGCTTAACGTTTGCAGGATGGTCCCCCAGATCCCGGCCAGGGCGAAGATCAGCGCGAGCATGACGATGAAGATGATCACGATCACCGACCAGAGTCCCCGAAGGGGGATGTTGGTGATGGTGACCACGAGCAGAAGGGTAATGCACCACACCACCCCGGGATTTTTGCTGCGACTGATGTGCAGTCTCGCTTCGCGATCCTGGACCGCTTTCGCCCGCTCCTTGGGATCCTTCGGAAGGACAAATTTCTCAGGGGCGATCCAGACGACACGGCCGGCGAGGTTCTGATTTTGCGTCGGATCTTTTGCGATGGTGGCCTGTCCCGTCGCGTCCGTGGCCAGGATAG
Source organism: Gemmataceae bacterium (assembly GCA_020847555.1). Next base: position 5,100 of record JADLBT010000419.1, on the reverse strand, counting down.
TGCCCTCAGGTACGACTGCCAGCCTGTCGTGTTCAAACCAGGTGAAGAGAGCCATCAGGTAGCCGATGGCCCAGACCGGCCACCAGTAGAAGAGGCCACTGTGGCTGACGATCCGAATTTCAGATCGTGAAGTCGGTGGGGACGTAGCTGGTGATGTGGACATCGGTTGGCCCTGAAAGGACGTACTCTTGACGGAGTGCGACCGGGCAGCGCTCTGGGCAGGTGCAGGTCATGCCTGGGTTGCCGAGTGACTGGTGCCAGCAACCGGCCCGGTGTGCAAGTAGACTAATGGAGTGCGCATGCGGTGTCAAGTTGTTGGGTCTGGTTGAAAGTGGTTATTTGCTCGAGGTTTGGCGGTGGTGGTTGTAACCCTGACGCACTCCCCTCTTACTTCGCTCGGTTGGCCGGTTTCTTTACGGGTCGCGCAGAACGGTTGCCGCACGTCCCTGGTGAACGCACTAACAGCAGGTACGACGGTATCGCGAAGGCAGCGCTGTCATAGTCGCTCAATGTGGAGCGTGTGTTCCCGGAGAAAGTCCTCGCATTCCGGCCGGGTGAAAACGCCGGGCGTCGTGCCGATTGTCCGGACGCAACTCGCCCCGAGCGCGCTGGCGATGCGCAGGCAGTTCTCCGGGTCGAGGCCGTGGAGCAGGCCGTAGATGTACCCGGCGTCGAAGGCGTCGCCGCCGCCGCTGGCATCGACGTAGGGGACCGAGTAAATCCCGGCCCGGACTTTCAGGCCGTCCTGCACGAGCAGCGCCCCGTCGGAGCCGAGCGTCACGACCGAGGTGCGTGCCCCGAGGTGGTGGAACAACTCGGCCTGGCGGAGCGGATCCTTCTCGCCCGTGATCAGTTCCGCCTCGTGATTGTTCGGGAGGAAGACGTCAACGTACGGCAGGAGTTTTTCCAGGCGGGCCAGGTAGTCGGCTGGTCCGGGGGTGGCAACGTCGAGGACCGTTTTCACACCGGCCGACCGGGCCGCGCTGAACACCGGGATCAACTCCTCCTGTAACACGTTCTGCATGAGGAGGTAGCCGCCGAGATAGAGGATCTTGCACCCGTGCAGGCGGTCGGAGGGAATGTCGGCGGCGCGGAAAACAGCGTTGGCTCCGAAGGTGTGGATGAACCGGCGGTCCTGCCCTGCCACGTTCACGATCATCGTTTGACTGGTTTCGGCCCCGTGGGTGACGGTGATGGCGGAGGCGTCGGCACCGGACTCGGTGAGCAGGTCGGCCACCACCCGGCCGAAAATGTCGTCCCCCACTCGGCCGGCGACGGCGGCGCGCACACCCATTTTGACCAGGTCCACGCCAACGTTCGCGGCACACCCGCCGATGGTCAGGAGCATCCGTTCGGCCGTAACGAGTTCCCCGGCGGCAGGCAGGTGTGAGATGGGACTGCAAACGTGATCGGCAACGATGATTCCGGCGCAGAGGACTTCAGGCGCTAGGCTCATGGTCTCCTCGCAACGATGGGCTGGCGATTCCCCAGGGGCCAGCAGTGAATCTATGCGCCGCGAGGGGAAGAGCCCACGGAGCGAAGGGAAGTCGATACCAATGCGAAAGGCCCGCGGGGTTGACCCGCGGGCCTTTCAACAAATTCCCGGCGATAACCTACTCTCGCGCTGTTCGCACTACCATCGGCCCGGGCTGCTTAACGGCCGTGTTCGGAATGGGAACGGGTGTGGCCAGCCCGGTATGGTCACCGGAAAGTCGGGTGCCCCCCGCTGGGGGGGCGTGTAGTCAAAAGGCGGCGGTGGGAGCCGTGGGGGTCTCTCATGAGCCCGTGGTGCGGGGCGAGCGGGGGCATGCCCACTCACCCCGCGCGAGCAGGGGATCAATGCGGCCAAGCGGTCGGCTGTTAGTACCGGTTAGCTGAGTGTATTGCTACACTTACACACCCGGCCTATCGACCCGGTCGTCTTCCGGGAGCCTGCGCCCCGAAGGGCCGGAGGCCTCATCTCGCGGGGGGCTTCACGCTTATATGCCTTCAGCGTTTATCCCGGCCGCACGTGGCTACCCAGCGCTGCCGCTAGCGCGACAACTGGCACACCAGAGGTGCGTCCCTCCCAATCCTCTCGTACTAGGGAGGGAACCGCTCAAGCCTCCTACGCCCGCGACAGATAGGGACCGACCTGTCTCACGACGGTCTAAACCCAGCTCACGTACCGCTTTCATTGGCGAACAGCCAAACCCTTGGGAGCTTCTCCACCCCCAGGATGCGATGAGCCGACATCGAGGTGCCAAACCTCCTCGCCGCTGTGAACGCTCAGAGGAGATAAGCCTGTTATCCCCGGAGTACCTTTTATCTGTTGAGCGACGGCCTTTCCATCCAGCACCGCCGGATCACTAAGCCCTGCTTTCGCACCTGCTCGACACATGGGTCTCGCAGTCAAGCGCCCTTCTACCTTTACGCTCAATGCCCGATTGCCGACCGGGCTGAGGGCACCTTTGGGCTCCTCCGTTACCCTTTAGGAGGAGACCGCCCCAGTCAAACTGCCCACTTAGCACTGTCCGCCGCCCGGCTTCACGGGTCGGGGTTAGAACGCAAGCACAACAAGGGTGGTGTTTCATCGTCGGCTCCGACACTACCGGGGTAGCGCCTTCACAGCCTCCCACCTACTCTACGCATGCTGGGCCTAAGCCCAATACTAAGCTGCAGTAAAGGTTCACGGGGTCTGTCCGTCTAATCGCGGGTATGTTGCATCTTCACAACAACTACAGTTTCACCGAGTCGCTGGTGGAGACAGTGGTCCGGTCGTTACGCCATTCATGCAGGTCGGAACTTACCCGACAAGGAACTTCGCTACCTTAGGACCGTCATAGTTACGGCCGCCGTTTACCGGAGCTTCGGTTGCAGGCCTCACCCCTTGCGGAGCTAACCTCCTTCCTTAACTTACCGGCACCGGGCAGGCGTCAGTCTGTATACGTCCGCTTTCGCGTTGGCACAGACCTGTGTTTTTAGTAAACAGTCGCCAGACCCATTTCTCTGCGGCCCCCCGAAGCTGTAACACCTCAGAGGGCGCCCCTTATCCCGAAGTTACGGGGCTAATTTGCCGAGTTCCTTCACCAGCGTTCTCTCGAGCGCCTTGGAATCTTCATCCCGCCTACCTGTGTCAGTTTTAGTACGGTCACGCCCCTTGTCCAGCGCCGGCTTTTCTCGGCCACGCTGCCGACGACTTCGGAATCATATACGTCCTCGCCCCCTTGCGGGGGACGCCCCATTCTGACGGAGCGCTCGCCTTACACGCGGCGTCCTGACGCCTTCGACCGCCGGGCGTGGTGCAGGAATATTAACCTGCCGTCCATCGACTACGCCTTTCGGCCTCGTCTTAGGGACCGACTAACCCTGGGCGGATTTACCTTCCCCAGGAAACCTTAGGCTTTCGGCGGACGGGATTCTCACCCGTCTTATCGTTACTCGTTCCGGCATGATCACTCGCACACCCTCCAGCGGTCCTTGCCGGTCCGCCTTCACTGGTTCGTGCGACGCTCCCCTACCACGTACTCCTAAGAGTACATCCGCCGCTTCGGCGCCATGCTTAGTCCCGTTCATTATCGGCGCAGGACTCCTCGACCAGTAAGCTATTACGCACTTTTGAAATGGTGGCTGCTTCTAAGCCAACATCCTGGCTGTCTCCGGAGTCCAACTTCCTTTCGCACTCAGCATGGCTTGGGGGCCTTAGCGGGCGGTCTGGGTTGTTCCCCTCTCGACGACGGAGCTTATCCCCCGCCGTCTAGCTGCCGAACCTTGGTACACTGGTATTCGGAGTTTGGTTCGGAAGGGTAGCCGGGTAGGCCCCCTTTCCGATTCAGTCGCTCTACCCCCAGTGCCAACTAATCCGACGTTAACCCTAAAGTTATTTCGGGGAGAACGAGCTATCTCCACGTTTGATGATACTTTCAATCCTCCGCACAGGTCATCCCCTAGTTTTTCAACACTAGTGAGTTCGGCCCTCCATGGGGTATTACCCCCACTTCAGCCTGCCCATGCGTAGTTCACGTGGTTTCGCGTCTACCGCCCCCGACTTCGTCGCCCTGTTCGGACTCGCTTTCGCTACGGCTGCGTGACAGAGTCACTTAACCTCGCCGGTGACGGTAAGTCGCCGGATCATTATGCAAAAGGCACGCCATCACCCCGAGCCCAACCCCGAAGGACTGGGCCAGACGGGCTCTGACCGCTTGTAGGCGTGTGGTTTCAGGTTCACTATCCTCCCCTTATAGGGGTTCTTCCCATCTTTCGCTCGCGCTACTCGGTTCGCTATCGGTCGCCAGGGAGTACTTAGCCTTGCGGGATGGACCCCGCCGCTTCGGGCTCACTTTCACGTGTTGAGCCTTACTCAGGTACCGGACGGAAGACCCTTTCCTGCCGCGTACGGGACTGTCACCCGCTACGGTCGTACTTTCCAGAACGGTTCCGCTAGGAAAAGGTTTGCTCACTTCCTCCCATCAAAGGGAGCCCGGCCCTACAACCCCACCGGGACGAGTCCCGGTGGTTTGGGCTGATCCGCGTTCGCTCGCCGCTACTGACGGAGTCGCTTTTGCTTTCCTCTCCTGGGGGTACTGAGATGTTTCAGTTCCCCCCGTTCGCCCCTCAGACCTATGGATTCAGCCTGAGGTCATTCGGGCACCCCGGGATCAACGCCTGTTTGACGGCTCCCCCGGGCTTATCGCAGTCTTCCACGCCCTTCTTCGCCTCCTGGCGCCAAGACATCCCCCACACGCCCTTGGTAGCTTGGCCGCAGTGATCCCCTCCTCCACGCGGGTCGCCCCGCCCGAACACCGGGATCGCCTGCCGCTACCCTGGTCCCCATGCGGTGACACATGGGGGGTAACGATCCTGCTCGATCTTACGTTTCCAAGGGCTCATAAGAGATTCCCCTCACGTCTTGCCGAGCCGCCCTGCAGCAGGAAGCCGCAAAACGCCTCGACGTGTTGTGAGGCAACTCTCACCGCCGCCTAGTTGTCAAAGAACCAGCTACCCGATCACAGCCGACCGGGCTGCCCGACGTGCCCTACCGAGACACACCGCCTCGCAAGATGCACCCCGAGCGTTTGCTGCAAGTCATTCTCTGCGAATAACTTGCAACATCAATCTACT
>JADLBT010000418.1 GCA_020847555.1 Gemmataceae bacterium | reverse complement strand
GGACCAGCCCGGCGCTGGCGCTCCGGACTGGTCCGGTCCGACGCCGCCGGGGGAATGCTCTTGCCGCCTCAATGGCCTCCCGACAGAATGAAGTGACTATTAACCGCAAGGAGTCGCGCCGCCGGGAGCCCTGGCAGGGCAACGGGGCTCCCGCGCCTCGCTCGTGCCCTGGGCCTTGTCATGGACAGCACGACGCTGATCACCCACCTGCGCGACCTCGGCCTGTGGCCCGAGGACGAGGCGGTCGAGCGCCGACTCCTGGAGCTGGAGAAACGTCACCCCAGCGGGCGCGACCTGGCGCGCGAGCTGCTTCAACTCAACCTCCTCACCCCGTACCAGGCCAACCAGATCCTTACCGGCAAGGGTCCGCTGCTCGCGGTCGGCCCGTACCGCATCCTCGAGCGCCTCGGCGAGGGGGGGATGGGCCAGGTCTTCAAGGCCCGGCACACCCGGCTGCACCGCGTCGTCGCTCTCAAGCTGATCCGACCGGAGCGGGTCACCCACCCGGTCACCGTCGGCCGGTTTCACCGGGAGGTCGAGTCGGCGGCCAAGCTGTCTCACCCCAACCTCGTCCGCGCCTACGACGCGGGCGAGGCGGACGGCACCTACTACTTCGCGATGCAGTACGTCCCCGGCACCGACCTGGCCCGGCTCGTCAAGGAGCGCGGCCCGCTCCCGGTCCCGCTGGCGTGCGACTTCATCGCCCAGGCGGCTTGCGGGCTGCACCACATCCACGCGCACGGCCTGGTCCACCGCGACGTCAAGCCGGGCAACCTGATGGTGGCCGTCGGAACCCTCGCCGGCAGCGACGGGACGCCGCCGGACGCGGCCAAGATCCTCGATCTCGGCGTGGCCCGGCTGAACGAGGATCCGGATGAGGGCAACCCGCGCCGCCTGGCGCTGACGCAGCTCGGCGTGGTCATGGGGACGGCCGACTACATGGCCCCGGAACAGGCGCGCGACAGCCGGTCCGCCGACGCCCGCAGCGACGTCTACAGCCTCGGGTGTACCTTCTACTTCGCGTTGACCGGCCAGCCCCCCTTTCCCGGTGGGACCGCGCTGGAGAAGCTGCTGCGCCACCAACTCGACGAGCCCGCGCCCGTGGGGTCGTCTCGGCCCGACGTCCCGCCCGCCGTGGCGGAGGTGCTGCGCCGGCTGATGGCGAAGCGACCGGAGGATCGCTACCAGACCGCCGCCGAGGTTGCAGACGCACTCGCCCCGTTCCGCGGGTCCGCCCCGGCGTCGTGGCTTGCCGCGGTAGCCCCCCTCTCCCCCCCGATTACGCCGATACCCGTGCTGGCCGTGGTGGCGCAGGCGACTGGCGGCACCCCGCCGGAGCCGGAACCGCTGCTCCTCATCCTGGACACGAACGCCCTGCCGGGGCGGACGCCCGCCAGCCCGTGGATGTGGGTAGCCGCCGTCGCCACCGTCACAAGTGTCCTGCTGCTGTTGCTGCTTTTCGTCCGATTCGTCATCATGTAATATCGACTCGCCTTGCCGCTTGCGGCCTGGCGGGCGGCCGCCCCGGCTCGCAAACCGTTTGCAGACAGCGCCGGGGGCGGGGATAATGAATTCCAGACAGTCGTTCTGGTCCGCCCGCGATCGGACAGAAAGCGCGAACGACAATGGACGCCACCACCTTTGTCCGGGAGCTGCGCGCCAGCGGCCTGCTCGACGATTTCGAGGTCGAGACCACCGTCCGCGAGCTTCGTCTGCGCGCCGCGACCGGGCACGACCTGGCCCGGGAACTCGTGCGGCGCCGCCTGCTCACCCTGTTCCAGGCCAGCCGCCTGCTGAGCAGCAAGGGCGGACAGCTGGTTCTCGGACCGTACCGGCTCCTCGACCGGGCCGGCGGGCGGCGCGCTTTTCGCGCCATCCACACCGCGCTGGACCGCGCGGTCGCGCTCAAGGTGTTGCCGCTCCCGCCTCACCACGACCGCGCGGCGCGAGCGCGGTTCGAGCGCGAGAGCGGCCTCGCCGCCCGCCTGACCCACCCGAATCTTGTCGTCGCCCTGGACGCTTTCGAGAAGGGGCAGGCGCATGTCCTCGTGACCGAATGGGTCGCCGGCATCAACCTGAACGGAGTGGTACAGCGCGACGGCCCGCTGCCGATCCCTACCGCCTGCGGCCTCGCCCTGCAGGCGGCCCGGGGGCTGCACCACGCGCACGAGCATGGGCTGCTGCACCAGCTCGTCGAGCCGGACAACTTGCTTGTCGCCGAGGGACCGGCCAGCGCCTCGGCCGCCGACCTGTACCTGGAGCAGGCCGGGCTCGCGTGCCCGCCGTGCAAGGTGATCAACCTCGGGCAAGCGTGGGCGGCGCGGGCGGACGGCGGTCAGGACGAGGGCGACTGCCTGGCTCCGGAGCAGACGCAGCAACGCCCTGCCCCGGGTCCGCGCAGCGATCTGTTCGGCCTCGGCTGCTGCCTGTACCTCGCGCTGACCGGACGCCCCGCCTTCCCGCGCGCCGGCCGCCGGCCCCGCGCCGCCGCGCCGGTGGAGCGGCTCCGTGCGGACGTGCCGTCGCGCCTGGCAGCCGTCGTCCGCCGGTTGCTCGCCCTGCGGCCGGCGGACCGCTTCCAGAGTGCGGAAGAAGTGGCTGACGTGCTGGCGCCGTTCTGCATCTCCCTGCCCCGCCAGCCCGCCACCCAGGTAACCGCCCGGACGCGACAGGATACCGTCGCCGACCTGGCCGCTACCCGCACGACGCCGACCCTGACGCTGGACGACGCCACCCGCCGCATCGCCGTGAACGATGTGCGCCGGCCCCACCACTGGGGGTGGAAGCTCCTCCTCGCCGCGGCGACGCTGGGCTGCGCCGCCGGACTGGCCAGTCACCTGCTCCACCTCCTGGACTGAACCGCCGCACCGCCGCCGTGAATCCGCGGGAAAGGAGGGGCCAATGAACGCCTCGGATGATGTCTTCGCGATCGAGGTGGACGGGGACACGCTCATCGTCACCCCGACCCGCGACCTGCGCGAGCTGGAATACGCGCACATCGAGGCAGGAGCCCGGAGTCTGCTCGCGCTGGTCGGCAGCGGGCCGCGCAACCTCGTCATGGACTTCCGCAGCACCGACACCTACGGCTCGACCGCGCTGGCCTTCTTCGTCAAGCTGTGGAAGCGTGTCAGCGCGCGGGGCGGCAAGATGGCGTTCTGCAACCTGTCCGACCACGAGTGCGAGATCCTCGCCGTCACGAAGCTCGACCACCTGTGGCCGATCCGCGCATCGCGCGCCGACGCCCTCGCGACCGTCCGGCAGTGAAGGGGACGGCCGGCCCCGTCACCCGCGCAGGTTCGCCTCGCGCATCAGGCGGTCGGCCGTCTGGTACGCCTCGCGCACCCAGTCCACGATCTTTTCCGGCTCGGGCGAGTACTCCAGCTCAAGGCTGATGCTTCCGTCGATACCGAGGTCGCGGATCTCGCGCAGGTACGGGCCGAAGTCCATCACCCCGCGCCCGGGCGGCAGATCCCCGTGGACCTTCCCGTCGCAGTCGCTCAGGTGGACGTGGATCGCCTTGCCCTTGAGGCGTCGTAGCTCCTCGGGGGCCGTCCCGGACAGCTGCAGGTGCGACACGTCGATGTTCGCCTTGACCGCCGGATGGCCGACGTCGTCGAGGAAGCGCGTCATGGTGTCCACGTTGTTGACCAGCGACAGCTTGAACGGCTCCAGTTCCAGGGCGATCTGTACGCCGAGGTCGGCCGCATACTTGCCCAGCTCGCGGACGTTGTGTACGCCCGTCTGCCACTGCTCCGCCGGCGGGATGACCTGCCGTTCCCAGATGTACTCGCCGAGGACGAGCAGGACGTTCTTCGCCTCGTACTCGTAGGCGAGGTCGAGGTAGGCGCGGCAGCGCTGGAGGTGGAAGTGCTGGACGGACGGATTGAAGTCGATCAGCCCGACGGCGGCGCAGCAGATGCTGACGATCGGCAGGCCGACCCGATCGCACTCGCGTTTGATGAGGCGGCGTTCCTTGATGCCGATGTCGAGCGGGTCAGTGTGGATGTCGATGGTGTCGAAACCGAGTTCGCGGGTCTGGCGGATGCCATACGCCGTGTCGCGACCGGCCTGGACCCAGGTGGAGTTGATGAGGCCGAGTTTCATGCTGCACGCCCTTGCTGCGCGGGTAGGTGGTTGACGAAATCTTACCCACTCGTCCGGGAAGAACCAAGAACCAGGAACCAAACAAACCCGTGTTCGGTTGCAGTTGACGTGCTGACCAGCCGCCAGCGCGCAGTCGGCCCCGCGCGCTGGCGCTCGCGGCTGGTTTGGTTCTTCCTGCGCAGCGGGCTTCAGGGACGGTCGTCCCATCTCAGAGTGACGCGGGCCACGGGGCTGGCGACGCGCAGGCGCACGAACGGGACGGAGTCGTGTGCGTCCGGCTGCGGCTCCACCTCGACGCGCGCCGGCGAGGCCCGCAGGCCGGCCTGGTAGTGCAGGCTCAGGACCACCCGGCCATTCTCCGGGACGACGTCGCCCAGGGTGATGTGATGGCTGTCGGCGTGCAGCAAGCGCGCCTGTCCTTTCAGCGCGATCGACGGCGCCTTGCGGTGGATACGGAACAGCACGCCGTCGCCGTCGTCGGTCACGCGGGTCAGCTCGGTCGCCCCGTCTGTCCACGCGCGGAAGCGGGCGATGGCGACGGGCGACCAGCAGACGACCCAGCCGACGTTGTAGTGCCGGCAGTAGTCCTCCAGGACGGCATCGGTCAGTCCCCCAACCGGCCGGCGCGCCAGTGCGCCGGCCTTCAGCCCCGCGACCATGTGCTCGATACCGGCGTCCGGGTCCAGCCCGCCGATGTAGTGCCGCCCTGTCAGCAGCGGCAGCAGCGCGGTCCAGCGCGACGCCTCCCGGGTCGCTGGCCGGTCCTCCCACAGGATACGCGCCTCGTCCGTGGTGTACTGGGCGAGGGCGTCCACGATCGCCCGCCGGTCCGGCCCGAGCCCGACGGTCAGGGGGGTCGCGCCTTCGCAGCGCTCGACGAACGTGCGCACCGTGTCCTCGCGCGCAAGGGCCGCCACGGCCAGCAGGGACACGCCGGCAACGATCCCGCTGAGCCGGCCGCGCATGACGCGCGGCAGAAGGCGCACGATGCATACCCAGGCGTGGGCGGCCGGCAGCGCGGCGAACCACAGGGCCGGCGCCAGCAGGACGCTGGTCCCCACCTCGCCCAGTGGTTTCCAGGTGATGCCCAGGACCGCCAACGCCCCCAGCGCCCCGGCGCCCAGCCCCAGCAGGCGGGCCGCCACGCGCTGCTGGCACTGGTTGAACACCGCCACGCCGACCAGCGCGCTCCCCAGCAGGAGTACCGCCAGATCGCGGTCGGACGGCTCCCCCCACAGCCTCGCCTGCCAGACCGTTTGCAGGGTGCGATGTTCCAGCATCTCGATGGCGGGCGGCGGCGGGCGGCGCAGCCACCAGTAACCGACCCACTCCGTCAGCCAGAACAGGTTGACCACCACCGCCCCGGCCTCCGCAGCCAGCAGCGCGACGTGCCAGCTGAGCCGCAGATGGCGGGCGCCGATGCTCAGGTAGTAGACGAGCAGGAGCGGCAGCAGCATCGGGAACAGCAACGGGTGGGCAAACCAGCTCAGCGCCCCGGTGACGAACATCCCCACCCAGACGCGAATGGTCGGCGCGCGGTCGAAGCGAACCAGCAGCCCGACGTGGGCGAGAGCCGCCAGGGCCGCCAGCAGCAGGTCGATGTCGCCGCCCGCCAGCGCCCGGCGCCCTGGCGTGCCCCACCAGACGAGCTGCCCCGCGGCCACCGCGAGCACGGTCGCGGGCGGGCACAGCCCCACTCCTCGACACGCAATCAGCAGGAGCCACGGCACGAGCAGGCACGCGACCGCCAGGCCGACCTTGTACGCGGCCGGCTGGTAGGTGCCGCCGACGAGCGCCAGGAAGAGTTCGGCGGGTCGGCTGCCGCTGTCGAAGATGGGGGTTTTGGGGTAACCTATGTGGTTGGCCGGGTCGTAGCAGGAGGTCCGCCCGGTGGTGAGCAGAGCCCGGGCGCCGAGGTAGCCGTGATACAGGTGCAGCGGATGGCGGCCGGACAGGATCGGCTCGTCGCTGACGAGATGTTCCCACGGGTTGTCGGCCCCGAACAGGCCGAGCGTCATCCACCCCTGCCACGCGACGAGGCCCAGGAAAAGGAGGGGCCAGACGCTGGGCAGGCGGCGAGCGGGCGGCGGCGTCCTTACCGGCCGGGGGGGTGAACCGTCCATCGACGACGGATCGTACCGGCGGACAGAGTTTGGGACAAGCCGAAGATGGCCCCTGCGGCGAGGAAGGCGAACGAGTGATGATGCGCATTCTGGCTCTCGACGTGGGCACCGCGTCGGTCAAGGCGGCGGTGCTGGACGCGGCGGCGGCCCGACCGCTCGGCCCGGTGGCGCGGGCACCTTATGACCTCGACACCCCAACCCCGGACGCCGCCGAGGTGCCGCTCGCGCGCCTCCGGCAGGCCGTCGTGCAGGCGGCCCGCGAGGCCGCCCTCGGGCATCCGGTCGTCGAGGGGGTGGGGCTGTCGTGCCAGAGCCCGGCGCTGGTCCTGCTCGACCGAAACCACCGCCCGGTCGCGCCGGTCTGGACCCACCTCGACCGGCGGGCACGGCAGGTAGCGCGGCAGACATGGCACGCGGTCGGCCCGGAGTTCCTCGCCACCACCGGCAACCGCCCGCTCCCCGGCGGCATGTCGGCGACCTGCTACCGCCAGCAGCTGGAGGCCGAGCCGTACCTGGGCCACCACGTCCGTCACTACCTGCACCTCAACGGCTGGCTCGCCCTGCACCTGACCGGGCAGCCGGCGTTCGATCCGGCCAACGCCAGCTTTACCGGCCTGTTCAACACCATGACGGATCGTCAGTGGTCGCAGCACTGGTGCGACTATTTCGAGGCGGAAAGGAGCTGGCTACCCCCGATCCTCGACGGGACGGCGACGGTCGGGACGGTGCGGGCGGCGGTGGCGGCGGAGCTGGGCGTTCCGGCGGGCGTGCCGCTCAAGCTCGGGACGGCCGACACGAGCAGCGCTGCCCTGGCCGTCGGGCTGCGGTCCGGGGATCTGCTCCACGTCGTCGGCACCACGCAGGTGCTGGAGGCGCTGACAGACCGCCCACGGCCTGCGGCCGAGCGGCTGACGCGCCTGTTCGGGGTCGGCGACGGGTACGCGACCGTGACCCACAACCCGGTCGGCGGCGGCGCGCTGGCGTGGCTGCACCAGCTCTGTTTCCGCGACCAGAGCGAGGACGACTTCTACCGCCGCACGGTCCCCGAGGCGATGGAACGTCCGACACGCGTGACGCTCGACCCGGCATATCGGGGGGGCGACCGACTGGAGATCGAGGCGCACCGGGCGGCGTTCCGTGACCTGACAGTGACGACCGACCGGCTCGACCTGCTGGCGGCCCTGCTGGCGGCGATGCTGCGCCACCACCGCAAGGCGGTGAAGAACCTCGGCGTCGGGGAGCGGTTCGGGCGCATCTTCCTGACCGGGGGCGGTGCGGAGGTGGTACGCCGGCTCGTCCCGGAGTACGCCGACGCGGACGTGCAAATATTTGAGAGAGGGTCGCTGCTCGGGGTGGCGCGGCTGTTCCACCCCTAGCTGAAAGCCCACGGGTGGCGCCCCGTGGGTCGAGTCCCCAGCGCTTGCCCCACGGGACGCCACCCGTGGGCTTTCCGAATGTCTGGCGGTGCGGCCGAGCGGCGCCGCATCTGGTATCCTGTTAACGGCGCCTCCCCTGGCGCTCGCGTTCGCCCCGTTGGTCCATTGCGGAGGTGGCACATGTCGCGGTCGCGCGCAACCCTGCTCCTCGCTGCCTGCGCCCTGCTCGTGCCGGCGCCCACGGCGAACGCCCAGGCGATCAACCGCACGGCCGAGGCGACCGGCCTGGCCTTCACTCCCGACGGCAAGACGCTGTTCTCGGCCTCCATGACCGGGTCCGTCCGCGTCTGGGACGTGTCCACCAACGGCGAGCGCGAACGCTTCGACGCCCACAGGGACGGCACCTTTGGCCTGGCCCTGTCGCCCGACGGCAAGGTACTCGCGACCGCTGGCGGGGACGGTCTGGTGCGCCTGTGGGACGCGCGCACGCGCAAGCCGCTCCGCGAACTCCGGGGCCACAGGCAGGAGGTCTTCGCGGTCGCGCTCTCGCCCGACGGCAAGACGGTCGCCTCGGGCGGCGCGGACAAGACCATCCGCCTGTGGGACGCGGCGACGGGCAAGCTGCTGCGTACCTTCCACGGCCACGAGCTGAAGGTCACCGGCCTGGCGTTCGCGCCCGACGGCAAGGTGCTGGCGTCCGGCGGGACGGCGACGGCCACCATCCCGGGCTTCTTCGTTGGCGCGACTCACTCCGACCAGATCCACCTGTGGGATGCGGCCACCGGCCAACCGCTGCGCAAGCTGGACGTGCGCGGCACGCTCGTCGCCTTCGCCGGGGACGGCCAGACGGTTGCCGGCGGCGGGCTGTTCATGACCGGGCAGCCGGTCGGCGGCGGGGTGACGATCCAGGGCGGCCCGCGCGTCGGCGTGGCGACCCCGGACGGCCAGACGCGGCTGCCGATCACCGGCCAGGGCGGCTCGATGGCTTACTCCCCCGACGGCAAGTTCCTGGCGACCGCGTGGGGCAGCCGCGTCCACGCCGGCCGGTTCGTCATCGAGAACCAGACGCGCCACCGCCGCGTCGCCCTGTGGGAGCTGGCGAGCGGCACCGAGTTGCTGCAACTCCCGGAGGAGAACGCCCCCCTCGTCGCCATCTCCCCCGACTGCCGCAAGGTGGCGGTCGGCCGCGCGGATGGCACCGTGCGATTTCACGAAATCAGGCGAGCGGGCTGGGCGGCGGGCAAGAACGCGGACGCCCTCGGCGCGGCGGGACTGGCCCGGCTCTGGGAGGAACTGGGGGGCAAGGATGCGAAGACCGCCTACGAGGCGCAGTGGGCGCTGGTGGAGGCGGGCGAAAAGGCCGTCGGCCTGCTCCGGGCGCGGCTGGCGCCGGCCGTGTCGGCGGGGCCGCGCGTCAAGCAGTTCCTGGCCAACCTCGACAGCAAGCGGTTCGCGGTCCGCGAGGCCGCCTTCCGGGAGTTGAAGAAGCTCGGTCCGGCGATCGAGGCGGATCTGCGCGAGGCGCTCCGGGAGAAGCTTTCGTCCGAGGTCCGCACGCGCGTCGAATCGCTGCTCGCCCCGCTCAACCGGCACCCGGCCACGCCCGAGGAGTTGCGGCAGACACGGGCGCTGCAGGTGCTCGAACGAATCGGCACGGAGGAGGCGCAGGCCGTGCTGCGGCGTGTCGCGGAGGGGGCGCCCGGCGCATGGGTGACCGGCGAGGCGCGGGCGGTACTCGAGCGGCTCGACCGACGGATGCGCCTGTCGCCCTGATGTACGACGCGGGGCTGGTGTCTGGTTTGTCTTTCCCCCCTCCCCCCTCGTGGGGGAGGGGCCGGGGGTGAGGGGGTCTTCCGTGTGCCAAAGTAACGCACCGCGTTGTTGCAAGACGATCCACCCCCCCAAATCGGCCTCGGTACTTAACTTGCCTCGCCACTGGGTGGATTGTCTTTAAGCTTTTTCAGCAAGCAGGTTGCGTGCAGATTCGGCGCCCCGGTTCGGCGATTGGCATGAGAGGTGCATAGAGAAAAAATGCTGGGCAATTCCGCGAACCTTTTCACCTCCTCGACAGTCCAGGAGTGTAGCCTTCATCGGTTCACACTTCCCCCCCGTCGAGCCCAGGACGAAAAACCGTCCCCTCGGTGTAACGAGGCAAAGGCCGGTCGCGTCTTGATTGACAGGGGCCGGACAGGTGAGTCGCGCGTGAAGGGATCGGAGTGAAAATGCGCCGGATGAGAACACGACACGACCAACCTTGCACTACCTGACCCGCGAGTGAGCGGGTCAACTCTGCTTCTCTTTTTTGCTCGCCGGAGGTCTCTCATGGCTCAGCTGAAGCTGGACAACCTGGTGCTGCGTGGCGTTTGCGTCGTCAGCGACGGCGTCTTCGTCCTGGAGCGCATCGGTTCCTGCCAGGCCGCCGGGGAGGCCATGACGGCTCCCACGTCCTTCGCACGGCACCTGCCCCTGGGCGATCCGGATAACGATCCGAACCCCGACAAGCGCGGGGAACACGCCACCACCTATGCGGTGGGGCGCGCCGCGCCACGGGCCGGTCGGTCCGGAAGCCTCGCTGGTGTCCTCGGCAGCAGTCCCCTCGCGAGAAGCGCGAGGCCGGCCATCCTATCAGGGTGGCCGGTGAGCACGGGAGGGACGGCGTTCGCGGGTTGCGATTCCTCGGGCCGGTTGCCGGTCCGGGGGATAACGCTGGCGGACCTGTCGCTCGGTCATCCCCAGTCCTCGCAGTGCGTAACCGGACAGCCGGCCGCGAGATTGGCATTCTCGCGGCCCGAAGGCGCCGGCGAACGCGGCGAGGCGGAGTCGGCCAGGTACTGGTCGCTCCAGGGGATGCGCTCGGCTTCTGCCTGAGGACGGTGACGCCATGACGCCACGGGATCAGGCCACAGCGCCGTTTTAGGGACGGGGACGTCCACGCCCCCGGCCTGTGCTGTCGATTCCGTCGTCGGGCTTCCCAGCATCTATCTGGCTAACCAGTAAGAAGCGCGAGACCATCCGCCGGCCGGAGCGCGGCGCGCCTCCGTCGTGGGTCCATTATTCCACGGCGGCGCAGCGGCGCCTGACCCGGGCCGGTCGAGCTGTCGCAGTCACCGCGAACGGCTGCGGGGCCGTCCGTCCCCCGAGCGTCATCGGGGATCGCGGAGGGTAGCCGCGCGTCCGCCGCCGATCCTGGGCGGGCGCGACCCGTTCGACGCGGTGCAGCCAAAACTCAGGGCAGGGATCGGGACAGGTAACAATCAACATGACCTGGAACGAGATCTTCGAGCTGGTCGAGCGGGCCCGCGGGGGGGACCGGGTCGCCTACGGGGAGCTGGTCACCCGCTTCCAGCCGAGCGTGTACGCGCTGGCGCTGGCCCGCCTGCGCAACCCGGCCGAGGCGCAGGAGCTGACGCAGGAGGTGTTCATCCACGGCATGACGAAGCTCGGCCAGCTGCGCGACGCGAACTGCTTCGCCGGGTGGCTGCGGCAGATCACGGTGCGCATGGCGATCAACCGCGTGACGCGGCGCGGGCCGCTGCAGGGGGCGGAGCCGGAGGTGCTGCAAAACGCGGCCGACGACGGCGACACCCCGCTGGACGAGCTGGTGCGCGCGGAGGCGTGCGCCGAGCTGCAGCGCGGGCTGGACCGGCTGAAGGAGGTGGACCGCGACACGCTGGTCGCGTTCTACATCCGCGGTCGGAGCCTGAAGCAGATGAGCCGCGAGTTCGAGACGCCGGTCGGCACGATCAAGCGCCGCCTGCACGTGGCCCGCAACCGCCTGCGCCAGCAGCTGGAAAAGGCGCGCGAGGGTGGCGCCAAGACGCGGGGGCGGCGCAAGGGCCGCCGCAAGGACCGGGAGCTGGCCTGCGTCTGATTGACAACCGATACGAGGTGGGGCGGCGCCTCGGCGCCGCCCCACAACATTCGCGGCGGGCGAAGGTGAGCAGACCTTTGCCCGCCGCGCGTTTTTTGCGCACGGGCTCGCCGTTCGAGAGCCGCCAATCCCCAATCTGGATCGGCTCGCTGCGGCATGGTAAACTCCTCGGGGAGGCGTGGCCGCATTTTGCCGTTGAGTACTCGTGGTCCGGTTGCCGCCGTCTGCGCTGCGTGCGCGGCTCGGACGACAGCAACCTTCGCGTCCCGCCAAGCTGACCTTGTCCACGGAGAGTATCGCCATGACGATCGCCGCGGTCGTGGAATTCGTGGGACAACTCCGCAACCTGGGGCTGCTCGGCGCCGCACAAATGCAGGAGTGTCAGGCTCTCGCCGCGACCGTTCCGGAGCCGCGCCGCCTGGCAGGCGAACTCCTGCAACGCGGTTGGCTGACCTCGTTTCAGGTCAACCGGCTGCTCCAGCACCGCGGGGCTGACCTGGTTCTGGGGTCGTACATCTTGCTGGAGCGCCTGGGCGAGGGGGGCATGGGCACGGTCTTCAAGGCGCGTCATCGCTTCATGAATCGCCTGGTTGCGCTCAAGCTCATCGGGCCGGATCTGCTCGGCACGGCGGAAGCGACGGCCCGCTTCCTGTGGGAAATGCAGGTGGCCGGCCAGCTGCATCACCCCAACATCGTCCAGGCTCATGACGGCGGCCAGGCGGGCGAGCGCTACTACCTCATCATGGAGCTGGTGGAGGGAAACGACCTGGCTCGCCTCGTGAAGGAGCAGGGTCCGCTCTCGGTGAGCAGAGCCTGCGAGTGCGTTCGCCAGGCGGCACTGGCCTTGCAGCACGCACACGAGCGCGGCCTGGTGCATCGCGATGTCAAGCCCTCCAACCTGATGCTTGCCGGCGATCGAGTCAAGCTCCTCGATCTGGGCCTGGCCCGCTTGCTCCAGCCGGGTCAGAACGGTAACCGGACCCGGACCGGCACACTGCTCGGCACGGCCGATTACCTGGCGCCCGAACAGGCTCTCGATCCGCGCAGCGTGGATACCCGGGCGGATGTCTACAGCCTGGGCTGCACCTTCTACTTTCTGCTCACGGGTCTGCCGCCTTTTCACGGCGGCTCGGACATGCAGAAACTGCTCTGGCACCAGCATGCCGAGCCGATACCCATCGAGGAACTCCG
>JADLBT010000417.1 GCA_020847555.1 Gemmataceae bacterium | reverse complement strand
CGGGGGCGCGCCGGACTGGTGGGTGCGAGGCGACCCCCGCAGGGGTTTCGTCAGCACCTGCGAGCGCCGCCCGCTGCGCTCGTAGCGCTCGCGCCGCAGCGGCGGCAGATCGTCGGGCGTGCCCAGGCGGAACCCGCCCTTCTGGACGAAGTAGTTGACTGCCTGCGTCGAGAGGCAGAACAGCTCGCCCAGCCCGGCCGCCCGTGCCTGCGCCTCGATGAACTGCATCAGCCGCCCGCCGATCCCCTGGTTCTCGTACTTCGGCGACACGCACACGCACGCCAGCTCGCCCTTGTTCTCGTCCGGGTAGATGTGCAGCGCCGCGCATCCGCCCGGGCTGCCGTCCACCTCGAAAACGAAGAAGTCATCGACCTGCCGCTCGATGTCGGCGACGGACCGCTGCACCAGTTCCTCGTTCTCGACCCCGGACTGGATCAACTCCAGGATCGCCCGCACATCCTTCCTGCGCGCCGGCCGGATCGCCTGGTACTCGTTCGTGTGGACGAGCGTCCCGATCCCCTCGTTCGAGAACACCTCGGCCAGCAGCCCCTCCTCCACGCGCCCGTCAATGATGTGGACCCGCGGCACGCCGTTCCGCGCCGCCCGGACCGCCGAGACGAGCTTCGAGATGGTCGTCGAGGCGATGTCCTGGCGGTGCTTCCGCAGCAGGGTATCGGCCTCGTCCACGGTCAGCTGGCGCAGCAGCTCAGCCGGAGCGGACGGCCCTCCGCGGCGCACGAACACCCCCTCGGCATTGGTGATGTAGATCAGCTTGACGGCCTGCAAGGCACGGGCCACCTCGACCGCGACCGCATCGGAGTTGAGGCGGTACGTGTTCCCCTCGCCGTCGCACCCGAGCGGCGGGATCACCGGAATGATGTCGTTCTGGAGCAGCGCCTCGAGCAGGGCCGTATCGACGCGCTCGACGCGGCCGGTGAGCTGGTGATCGAGCCCCTGAAGGATGCCGGCCGGGTGGGCGACGACGGCGTTGCTGCAGGCGCCGCGCAAGTCGGTCGCCGACAGCCCTTCGAGGATCTCGTGGGTGACGCGGTTGGCCGCCGTCAGGGCGAGCTGCAGCGTGGCCGGGTCGGTGACGCCGGTGCCGTCGAGGTTGGACGGCGTCACACCTGTCTGCTCGGCGAGGCGGCGGACCTGGAGGCCGGCGCCGTGGACCAGTGCCACCCCGATGCGCAGGCTGCGCAGCAGGGCGATATCGAGGAGCAGGTTGCGGAAATTCCCATCCTCGATGACGGCCCCGTCCAGGGCGATCACGAACACCCCGTCACGGTACTGCGGGACGTAGCGCAGGATCTCGCGCAGGTCAGCCAGGCGCAGCATCAGAGCGGCCCTCAGCGGCCCGGCCCGTCGTCGCGCGGGCCGTCCCCGTCATTGTAACGGGTCGGGGAGTGGGGCAACTCATGCAAGCGCGGTCGGGTTGAGGAGGAGGTCGAGGCTGCGCTGCAGCTCCTCCATTGGCGCGTCGGTCAGCACCGGAGTCGCGCCGTCGGTCGGCAGCGCGCGCTCGAGTTCGACCCAGCTGCGGCAGCCCTGGTAGCAGGCGGTGTCGGGCAGGTCGAACACCTGGGCCGATCGGTAGACGCGCACCGGCAGGACGAACAGCCCCGGTTGGCGGTAGGCGAAGCGCTTGCGTACCGTCTCCTCGGACCAGTAGTGCAGGTGGGCGAGGAGCAGAGCGGCGGTGAGGTTGTGGACATGGTAAGCGCCGGTTACCTCGGCGAAGTGGGTGAGGCGGACGATGCCAGCCGGCGGGCGCTCCGCGTCGGCCTGCGCCAGCAGCGGTAGCGCCTCTTCACGCAGCCCGCCCGGTTGCTGGTGCGTCCACGTCGGGTAGAGCCAGAAGCGCGTGTGCTCTACCTGGAAGTCACCGCCGAACTCGGCGATGCCGCCCTTGCGCAGGAGCAGCGCCTGCTTGCCCTCGGCGAGCGCCTGGCAGATGACGGCCCATTCCTTGAATGCGTGCTTCAGCATCGTGCGTGCTCCCACCTGAGCCCTTTGGCTCTCTTTCCCTGTGCGGGGAGCGGGAAGGGGGAGTTAAAGCTCACGGGCGGCGCCCCGTGGACCAGCTCTCCAGCTCTTCGCTCACGGGACGCCACCCGTGGGCTTTAACTCCTCCCTTCGCCCCTCTCCCGTCTATCCGTGCCACTTTTCACTCTTCGGCTCGCGCAGCATCAGGTCAACGACGGCCGCACGCGGCTCCTTGCCCTCGTACAGGACGCGGTAGACCTCCGCGGTGATCGGCATGGCGATGCCCATCTTTCCCGCCCGCTCGTGGGCGCTCCGGGCGGTGCAGACCCCCTCCGCCACCATGTTCATCCGGGCCAGGAGATCGGGCAACTTCTCGCCGCGCGCCAGGCTCTCGCCGACGTGGCGGTTGCGCCCGTGGCGGCTGATGCAGGTCGTGATCAGATCGCCTATCCCCGCCAGTCCGCTAAAGGTCTGCGGTTCCGCCCCCAGCGCAACCCCGAAGCGCGTCATCTCGACCAGCCCGCGCGTCAGCAGCGCCGCCTTCGTGTTGTCGCCGAAGCCGAGTCCGTCGCTGATGCCGGCGGCGATACCGATCACGTTCTTCAGCGCCCCGGCCAGTTCGACCCCGATCACGTCCAGGTTGGTGTAGACGCGAAAGCGATCCGTGGTAAAACGCCGCTGGATCCAGCGGGCCAGGTCCAGGTCGGTGCTCGCGACGACCAGGCCCGTCGGCAGCCCGCGGCTGACCTCCTCGGCGTGACTTGGCCCGCTGAGGACCGCCACGCGCTCGACGCCCGTTTCCTGGGTGAGAATCTCGGTCGGCCGCGCAAACGTGTCGATCTCGATCCCCTTGACCAGGCTGACCAGCGGGACAGCCGGGTTCAGGGCAGGCGCGATGCGGCGGAGGGTGGCCCGGAGGTAAACGGTCGGGACGGCCACGGCCACCAGCTCGGCACCGGCGACGGCGTCGGCGATGTCGGCGGTGAGGTGGACGGCGGGCGGGATGGGAACGCCAGGCAGGAGGCGCACGTTTTCGCGCCGCGCCAGCAGTTCCCGCGCGTTCTCCGGGCGAGCGCTCCAGAGGGCGACCCGGTGTTCCGGATCCTGAGCCAGAACCAGGCTGACGGCGGTCCCCCACGCGCCGGCGCCGAGGACGGCGAAGCGAGTTGGCATGGCTTGGCGGCGCTCCTCCTGGTATGGGCGGGCGGCGGGCAGCCGTTCCCGTCATTATAACCGCTGCCACGCGTCCCAGCTCCGGCCGACGGCGGCGCCCGCGCGAAAATGGCCGAAGTCGGACGGGCTGCGCTGCCGATGGAGACAGAAGAGCACTCAGAAGATCGCGAGTGCCGGCGGCGGCCGGGTGCGGTGCCCCAACACGCGCAACCGACACACGTCATGCGGAACCTGTCCTCTGCGGGGTTGCCAGCCTGCGGCGCAGACTTCTGCCCAGCAGGCGCAAACTCGCGGCGGTCCGGTCCACCGCTGCACTACAGGGAGGTTCCCAAATGGCTGCGCATCTCCGCGTGTATCCTTCCTCGCCGGACGCTTCGTGGCCCGAGGCGCAGGAGCCGACGGTCCGGGTCAGCCTGCGCGACCTGCTGCCCCTCGTCGCCATCGCCCAGCGCCGGAATTACCTCTGGCTGGACGACTTCCTCGAAGACGAGGTATCCATCACCGCTGATCTGTACGAGATCCTGCGTGCCTTCCGCACCTGCCGCCCGTCTGCCTAGGGCGGCCCGTCTGGCCCGCGCAACCTGGCCGCGCTCCGCTCCAGGTGTACCGGCGAGTGCGACCTGTTCGGCGCAGTAAGGTTGAAATAACTCCGCGAATCCGCCATCGCTGCGTATGACCTGGGGCTGCGCTGCCTCTTTATCCACGACGCCTGCGCCACCCGCGACCTGGAGTTTCAGGACAGGAAGATCAAGGCGGACGAGGTGCATGGCCGCGCTGGGTTGGTGGTACGCCGGGTTCCTGTCCCGCGCCGAGTTCGTGAACGAGGCACCGTCAGCAGCGTTCCGCCCTTGCTGGTCTTCTGGATGATGCGCCTGTGGCCGAGCGGTTCCAGGCACCATCCCGCCAAGGTGGACAGGTGGGTTCAACTCCCGCCGGGTGCTCTCGATGGCCCTGTGATGAAGCTGGCGTGCCAGTCTGTCTGTCTAACAGGCGAAACGGGTTCGATTCCCGTACAGGGCGCTTGATTCGGGCAGGACCAGCAGCGCCACCGTGGTGGCGCTGCTCACCCCCCTGTCCCTGGGTTCCCGCTCCAGGGCGCGCATGGTGATGGCCGCCAGTTCCGGCGCAATGACGCGCCGCGTGCGCGGCTCGGACACCTGCGCTACGGCCGCTTGACGTCGTAGCAGAGCAGCACGTCGTTCCCGCGGATATACAGCCGGCCGTTGGCAACGACCGGGTGCGGCCAGCTCGGCGTGCCGGTGTAGCGCGGCAGGCTGAACGAACTCTTGACCCGGTAGGCCTGCGGCGTCGCCTCAACCAGCGCCATCACCCCGTTCTCGTAGCGGTAGTAGAGGTGGCCGTCGGCGTAAACGACAGCGGCCGAGCGATCCCCCGGACCGCGGTCCGGACCCCACGCGAACTTGCCGGACTCCAGGTGCAGGCAGAACGGCAGGCCGTTGCTGTGGCCGTGCCCGCCGTAGACGTGGTCGCCGATCAGCACCATGCCGCCGTGGTGGTTCTGCAGCACGTTGCCGCGAAGGAAGTAGCGCTCCTTGACCTCGATCCCGGCGTTGTTGGGGATCAACTGCAGCAGCGCAGCCCCGGTCCCGTACCCGGTCGAGGTGAAGATCAGGTCGCCGCGGGCAATCGCGGTCGGGATGTTGGCGGTCCCGTTCGCGATCCTGTTGTAGCCCCACAGGAAGCGGCCGTCGCGCGCGTCCACGCCGACGATGCCGCGCCGCAGCAGGGTGACGTACTGTCGCACGCCGCCGACCTCGGCGACGACGACCGAGGCGTACCCGGCGCCGCCCGCCTTCGGGACAGCCGCCTTCCAGATGACCTCCCCGGTCAACTTGTTGAGCGCCGCCAGCGCGGCGTCCTCGCCCCCGGGGGTGCAGATCAGCTTGTCGCCGTCGATCAGCACGGACTCGCTGTAGTCCCACCCGGACATCATGCGCCCGCCCAGGTCGGCCTTGTAATTCTTCCGCCAGCGGACGTCGCCCTTCTCGACGCCGAGGCAGACCAACTCGCCCTGACGGCTGAGGGCGTAGACGCGGTCGCCGTCCACCGTTGGCGTGCAGCGCGGGCCGTCGCCCTGAGCGTTGGCGATGCGCGTCGCCCACAGTTCCTTGCCGGTCGCCTCATCAAAGGCAATCACCGCGCATTCTCTCTTGCGGTCGCCGATGGTGAAGACGCGGCCGCCAGCGACGGACACGCTGGAGTACCCGCGGCCGATGCCCTTTGTCTCCCACAGCAATTTCGGTCCGTCGGCGGGCCACACCTCCAGGAGTCCCTTTTCCTTCGACACGCCGTCGCGGTTGGGGCCGCGCCACTGGGGCCAGTCGTAACCGTTGCGGGCGGGGGGGGCCGCGGCCAGCGGCAGCGCGGCGCAGCACAGCACGGCCAGGTAGCAGAGGGGGCGCATGCGCATCAGACAACTCCTTTGGGGTGGGACTCGTACCTTCGGCAGGTTCCCGTTCAGGCGGGGCGGTTGTGGGGGGAGCGCCCGGCGCGGGACGGACCCGGTTCGAGCGCTTTCACTGAGTGTACTTGTGAGGGAGGAAGGGTGCAAGAGGGGACGCGGCCCCGTCCGAGCCGGCAGGCGAGCATGGCCACCCGAGCCGACATCGCGAGTTGGCGGTGCAGACGGGCCGCCCGTACCACGCTATGATTAGCGTGGCCCCTGGCGCCGAAGAAGGAGTCCTCATGCCGCATGCGATTCTCCTCGGGACGGTCCTCCTGGCCGCCCTGTTCGCCGGAAGTGTGACGACCGAGCAACCCGCGCCTGCGGGCGAGGGCGGTCTGCCGCCCGTCGTTCGTTCGGCCGAGTGCCGCCGCGCCGCCGGTCGGATCACCCTCGACGGCGTACTGGACGAGGCCGCCTGGAAGGAGGCTCCGGTGCTGAGCGCTTTCGCCGTCTACTGGCAGAAGCGCAAGGCGAAGTCGGCGACAAAGGCCCGCCTCCTCTGGGACGACGAGCGTCTGTACTTCGCAGCCGAGATGGAGGACGCCGACCTGTACGCGGACGTCAAGGAGCACAACGGTATGTGCTGGCTCAACGATGTCTTCGAGCTGTTCTTCAAGCCATCCGCCGACAGGCTGACGTACTACGAGTTCCAGGTGAACGCTCTGAACACCCAGCTTGAGATGCTGCTGCCGTCGCGCGGCGCCGGCGGCTACCCTCGCTTCGGCAAGGGCGGGCGGCTCGGCATCGCGTCCCAGGTCAAGCTACGCGGGACATTGAACAAGTGGCAGGACCGTGACGACGGGTGGGCGGTGGAAGGGGCGATTCCGTGGACGGCGTTTCAGGCGACGGGCGGGCGCCCGAAGGTGGGGGCCGTGTGGCGCTTCGCGCTGTGCCGGTACGATTACTCGACGGCGTTCGACCGGCCCGAGTTGTCGTCGAGCGCGCCGCTGACGCAGCCGGAGTTCCACCGCTACGAGGACTACGGCGAGCTGAAATTCGTCGGCGGGAAATGACGCGCGGGGCGCGGCAGAGGAGCCTTCGCTCTGCACGGACCAGCCCGATACACGACCCGGTTGTAAAAACTACAACGTCCGCCACCCTCGTCGCGTAGCCTGCGATCACGCCGGCTGCTGTATCCTCTGACAAGGCAATGACTTGAAGGAACTCAGGCTCAGGGTGTCCGGTTGCGGCACGGCAACTGCATAAGTAAGTAGAGTCCGCAACCGGACACCCGTCGGGCTGTATCCCGCGGCCCACTCTCATACCTGGACCCACTTCAACGACCCACACCACCCAAGCCGGCGGCGCGACAGCGCCGCCGGCCTCTTGTCGTTTCGCGACCTTCGCCATCGCGCCGCGCCACCCCGTTCTTCTCGTTATCCGCAGTCCGCGCCCGCACCGCACCCCGCACGATCGGCAAATCAGAGCCGGAAAAACGGCCCCGCACGCTGTTCGTGGCGCAGGGCAGGCGCGGGGTTTGCGTTTTGCCTGGACCAGGAACAGGAGCGAGCACAGACTGCTCAAGGAGGAGGTATGGCGACAAAACGATCCGGCTGCTTCCGGGCCATCCTGTCCGTCATGTTCACCGGCATCCTCGCGCCGGTCGCGGTGAACCTCATCACGACCGAGGTCCGGCCACAGGAGGAGCACTGTCCGGGACCGCGGGCCGGGCACAAGGGCCGGCACGTCCCGCCGGCTCGGGTCATCGTGCAGGGCGTCGGCTGGTCGCCGGACGAGGCCGTGCAGGACGGGTTCCGCAAGGCGCTGGCCGCCGAGATTGCCGTGCTGGTAGCGCCGGCGTGGGCCGCCCGCGGGACCGCCCTCCTGGACGAGGTGTTGCGGGACGGCCGCGGACTCATTGCCGCGTGGCGTGAGATCAGCGCCGAGACGTCGTGGGTGCAGGGCCGGCCGGTCCAGCACCGAACCCTTGCGGTCGAGGTCGCGCGGCCCGCCCTGCGCGGCCGACTGCGGGAGTTGGGGGCCATTCCCGCTCGCTGAACCGGCCGGGGCGCGTGATATGATGACAGGCAGCGGTTCGACGAACTGGGCGACGAGGGCGGGCGATGGGCGAGGGCGAGGCGCCGCGCGAGGGACACGGCTTTCAGCGGACCGAGTGCGCCTGCGCGTTCTGCACGGCGCCGTGCCGCCATGTCCCCGGCAGCCTCGATCCGGCGGACCTGGAGCGCCTTTGCCCGCCCGGGCAGGATCTTTTCGCGTGGGCGGAGGCGCACCTCCGGGCCGTCACCGACAAGCCGTTCCCGACTCTTGTCCCGGCCCGCGGCCCGGATGGCCACTGCCACTGGCACTTCGACGGCAAGTGTACCGTCCACGATCGCGCCCCGTACAGCTGTGCCTTCTTCGACTCGCACATGGCCGACGCCGAGGTGCGCCGCCGATCTGCCGCCACCGTCCGCGCCCGCGAGGAGGACGCGGCGGCGGACGGACCGTATCACCGGCTCTGGCAGTACCTCCGTCGCCGGGGGCTGACCTGCCCGTCCGGCGACCGGGCCGCGCTCCGGGAAGACGTCCGCCGGATTGCGCGCGACGCCGACCGCCGGCGCGGGCAGCCGGAAGTGTGATCCGGGGGTTCCGGGGTCAGCCCATCTCGCGCCGCAGCAGGCGCTGCAGGTCGGACTGGCCGACCACGACCGTCAGGCAATCGCCCGCCTGCAGCTGGGCGTCGAGCAGGTCGGGTTTGGGCTGCCTGTCCGCGCCCCGCAGGGCGATTGGCATGAGCCGGTAGTCCTTCGCGAGGGCGCGCACCGAACTCCCGTCCAGGAACCCGTCGCCCGGCTGGGGGATCAGGTCCAGCACCGCGAGCAGGTGGCCGGCGACGAAGAACACGCTGCGCACCCGGTCCCCGAACAGGGTCGCGACAAACGCCGGGGCCGCCAGCTCCGGCAGCGACAGCGCCAGCCGGACGTTGGCCGCCTCGCGCAGCAGTTCCGCCAGGCGCGGATCGTTTAGCCGCACGAGGGCGCGCGCGGCCGGGTTGATGTCGCGCGCCACCAGGGCGATTTCCAGGTTGGCCAGTTCGTTGTTGGTACTCGCCACCACGGCCCTGGCCCCGGCCGCGTTTGCCTGGCGCAGCACCTCCGGCATGGTCGCATCGCCGATGATGACCGCCGCCCCCATCCGCCGAGCCGTCGGGATGAACGCGCTGTCGCGCGCCCGCTCGATGCCGACCACCTGCTCGCCCTCGTGGAGCAGATCCTCAACCACCCGGAACCCGACGTTCCCCATCCCGCAGACGATGACGTGACCCCTGTCCGGGATGCGGCGCACCTCCAGCGCGCCGCGCAGCTGAGCCCGGACGAGGTAGTTCGTCAGGATGGCGGTGAACGCCGCGATCAGCGCCGCGCCGATCAGGCGCATGGCGCTCGCGAAGACCTTCAGCTCCTCCGGCAGTTCGCCGCCGCGCATGTCGGCGCCGGTGGCCATCAGGCTGATCGTCCGAAACAGCGCGTTGGCCAGGTTCTCGTGCTTGCCGACGACGAAGATCAGCGTGCAGACGCCGATCGTCGCGAACAAGATGCTCGTGCAGATCTTCACGCCCAGGTCCATCTCGCTCAGGGTGCGCAGCGCCATCCGGCCGAGGCGCCGGAGCGGGCCGGCCCACAGCAGGTCGGGCAGGAACTCCTGTTCCGCCTTGGCGACGACCGGCGCCAGGCTCCGCGGGTGGCCGCACAGAACCAGCCTGTCGCCCGCCTCCAGCCGGGCCGCTGGCTCGACGTCGCGCAGCAACCGGGGGGTGGCGCCGGCCGGGACGTGGGCGACCGCCTGGGCGTTGTGGCCGGCCGCCACCTGGGCGACGGTCTGCCCCTGGAGCGACGAGCCGGCGTGGATCGTCACCTCGGTGATCTGGCGGCGCCCGTCGCCCAGCCGGAACGCCCCGAGCGCCTCGCCGGACCGGGCGATCGCCGCCAGGAGCGGGGCCGTCAGCCCCTCGGTGCTCATCGCCGAGACGTTGTCGAGCGCCTTGCCGAGCCGGGCGACGAGGTTCTGGTTGAACATCCGCACGACTACGCGCACCTCGCGCGACAGGGTGCGGACGGTCAGGGTGGCGGAGATGTTCACCAGGTCGTTGCTGGTGAGGATGAGGACGCCGCGGGCCGACGTGACCCCGGCGGCCCGCAACACGTCCTCGCGCCGGCAGTCGCCCTGGACGAGGCGTGCTCCGCCCAGACGCGGGTCGTCCGGCGTCAGGCTTTCATCGACGACGACCACCTCGGCCTGGGCCGCGTGCAGGTAGTCGAGCACGCGCCCGCCGACCCACCCGAGCCCGCAAATGACGTAGTGCTGCCTCATGGGACGCCGCCTGCTGGTTGGGGATTCAACCCCTGCAAGGAGTGAGGAGTGAAAGTCCACGGGCGGCGGCCCGTGGGTCAGGTCTCCAGCACTTCACCCACAGGCCGCCGCCCGTGGACTTTCACTCCTCACTGCTACTTCCTCGCCCACACTGTACCAAAAACGGCGTGCCCCGTGGCAAACTCCTTTGCCCGCGCCTATGCTGCCCCAGGCGACAACTCCCCTTTCCCGGAGGTCCATGCGATGCGTCCCGTGTTGTGGCTGGCCGGGCTGGCGACCCTGCTCGGCGGCGAGCTGCCCCCCGCGGACAAGGTCAAGGCGGTCAAACTGTTCGAGGTGCCCCATTACTGCGAGGGCATCGTCTTCGATCACCAGGGCAACGGCTACATCTCGCACGGCGAGATGATCGCGAAGTTCACCCCGGACCTGAAGGTCAGCACCTGGGCGAAGACCGGCGCCCCCAACGGCCACAAGATCCTCGCCGACGGCTCCCACCTCGTCTGCGACGCCAGTCACCACGCGGTCCTGCGCCTCGACGCGGGCGGCAAGATCGTTGGCAAGGCGGCATCCGAGTGCGACGGCAAACCGTTGCGCGGGCCGAATGACCTGACCCTCGACCCAAAGGGCGGATTCTACTTCACCGACCCGGGCGGGTCGGACGACAAAAAACCGATCGGCACCGTCCACTACGTTGATGCGAAGGGCAAGACGTATCTCTGCGCGGGCGGACTGGCGTACCCGAACGGCATCGTCCTGCGCCCCGACGGCAAGACGCTGCTCGTCGCCGAGAGCAAGCGCAACCGCGTCCTGGAGTACCCGGTGCTGACCCCGGGCCGGCTCGGCAAGAGGAAGGTCTTCGCCGACCTGCCCGAGAAGAAGGGCGAGCAGATCGACAACCAGCCGGACGGCATGTGCCTCGACGCCGACGGCAACCTCTACGTCGCCCACTACGGGATGCGCCAGGTGCAGGTGCTCAGCCCGGCGGGGAAGCTGATCCGCCGCTACCCGGGCGGCAACCTGACGACGAGTAACGTCGGCTTTGGCGGACCGCGGATGGACCAGCTGTACGTCACCGGCGGCCTTGGCAAGGAGGCCGGCGCCGGCGGCCTGTTCCGGCTCGATCTGACCGGCGTGCGCGGCCTGGTGATCCTGCCGAAGCAGCAGACCAAATGAGCAAAGGCCACGGGACGCCACCCGTGGCATTTAAGGCGAGCGGCAGGAAGAAGGCTCCCCGCGCCCCTGGTGGGGGAGGGGCCGGGGGTGAGGGGGTTTGCCTGCGCCTTTCCCCTCACCCCCAACCCCTCTCCCACCAGGGG
>JADLBT010000416.1 GCA_020847555.1 Gemmataceae bacterium | reverse complement strand
GGCGCACCAAAAGTCGCGCAACACCCAGGCGGCGCGGCAGGCCCTGCAGCGTGCCACCACCGCCGGCCTGACCGCCGAGCGTCTCCACCCCGCGGAGCGCGAGGCGTTCCAGCGGCTGAAGGCCGAGTTGCAGTAACGCTGATTCGAGATCTGGAGGAGGCAGTCCGATCCCTCCCCCTCTCCCACGAAGGGAGAGGGGGAAGTGAATCGCCTGGGCCGCCGCCCGCAGGCTTGGCTCTGACCCCTGACCCCTTCCCCCACACCACTCAACCCACGGAGGGACTCTCATGACCCCCACCCAGGTCGCCAGGAAGGCAACGCTCGCCGACCGGCTGCGGGCTCGCATCGAGGCACGGACGGCCCGCGTCGCGGTCGTCGGCATGGGCTACGTCGGCCTGCCCCTGGCCGAGACGTTCGCCTGGGGCGGCTTTCCCGTCCTCGGCTTTGACATCGACGCCGACAAGGTCGGCAAGCTGAACGCCGGGCAGAGTTACATCGGCCACATCGACGCGGCCCGCGTCGCGGAGATGGTCGCCTCCGGGCGGTTCGCGGCGACGACCGACCCGTGCCGGTTCGCCGAGGCGGACGCGATCATCATTTGCGTCCCGACCCCGCTCACCGAGGCGCGCGAGCCGGACCTGTCGTACATCGTCGCCACCGGCCGCGTCCTGCGCGACCACCTCAGGCAGGGCCAACTTGTCGTTCTGGAGAGCACCACCTACCCCGGCACGACCGAGGATCTCCTGCGACCGATCCTGGAGGAGAGCGGGCTGCGCGCCGGCAAGGACTTCTTCCTCGCCTACAGCCCCGAGCGCGAGGATCCGGGCAACCGCGACTTCTCGACGCGCACCATTCCGAAGGTGGTCGGCGGCATCAACGCGGATAGCCGCGACCTCGCCACCGCCCTGTACGCGCCGGTCGTGGAAGGCGTCGTGCCGGTCTCCAGCACCGGCGTGGCGGAGGCGTGCAAGATCCTGGAGAACACGTACCGGGCGGTCAACATCGCGCTCGTCAACGAGCTAAAGGTGGTGTTCGACCGGATGGGCATCGACGTGTGGGAGGTGATTGCGGCCGCCAAGACAAAGCCGTTCGGGTTCCAGGCGTTCTATCCGGGGCCGGGCCTCGGCGGGCACTGCATCCCGATCGACCCGTTCTATCTGACGTGGGCGGCCCGGCGCCACGGCATCCACACGCGCTTCATCGAGCTGGCCGGCGAGGTGAACACGGCGATGCCGCAGTACGTCGTCAATCGCGTCGCCGAGGCGCTCAACGAGGACGGCAAGCCGCTGAAGGGGAGCCGTCTCCTGGTGCTTGGCGTGGCGTACAAGAAGGACGTGGACGACCCGCGCGAGTCGCCAGCGTTCGAGATCATGGAGCTGCTCGACCGGCGCGGGGCGGCGGTGGCGTACAACGATCCGCACGTCCCGACCCTGCCGCGGATGCGCCACCACACGATTCAGCGTGACAGCACCCCGCTGACTGAGGAGAACCTCGCCGCCCAGGATTGCGTGCTGATCGTGACCGACCACAGCGCGTACGACTACGAATGGATCAGTCGCCACGCCCGGCTGATGGTCGATACGCGCAACGCCGCGCGGCGGGTGGGGGCGGCCGGCGGCTGCCGCGTGGTCAAGGCGTGAGACGTGGGCGGACTCCAGAATCTGTCCCGGCAATCCGGTACGCCTGCCGCTTGCGGCCTGGCGGGCGATCCCCCAGGCCGCAAGCGGGCCGAAGAACGGCCAGGGCGATTCGGGATTAGGCCTGCGTCACCGCAGGCACCAACTTCCGCTCCTCGACGACAGGGGCCGTCTGCGGTTCCCCGGCCTGGTCGCGCTCCCACGCCTCCACCCACGCACTCCAGGTAATCGGCACATCGCGGAACGATAGCTGGTCCCGCCGCATCACCGGCAACTCGACCGCTGCCCCCTCCGCGCCTCGGGGCCTCACCGTCTCGCCGTCGGTCACCTCGTAGACTGCCGCACGCTCGTATGCCCCTGCCAGCCACACCACCAACCCGGCTCGCGAGAACGTGTACCCCACCGGCGTCGGGGCGAAAGCGGCCTCGATCTGCTCGCGCGTCAGGTCCACGCCCGCGCGCTTGTAAAGTCCCGCCAGGCTCAGCGTCAATGCCCCTCTCTGTTCCGCAGTCAGCTGCCGTAGCCAGCCCGCCCGGGACACGCTCGCCACCAGCCACCCCACGCGGTGGTCGAGGACGACCTCGAACGCTTCCTCGGCCAGTTCCGGGCACGCCAGGTCGAGGCGGATGCGGTTGCTCGCCAGGCCGACGGCGCGGAGTTCCACTCTCAGGCCGCCCCAGCCCCTGCTCAGGCTCAGCAGGCGGAGAAGCTCGCGCTCGACGAAGTGCCGCACATCCTCCTCGACGTGGTGCAGTCCCTCCTGATACCTGTGCGCCGCCGCGTCCTTCCCTCTGCGTTCCGCCTTGCGCAACTTTGCGTACAGCTTCGGCACGGTCCCCGAGTGGAAGCCCGGTCTGAGCAGCCGCGGCACTGTCTCGCCGTGGCTGCCGACGAGAACCGGGCACAGCGTCGGCGCGCGGTTGGCGCGGTACAGTTTCCAGTTCTCCTTCAGCTCCCACACCAGGAACCCGAAAATGCCCGGGATCGCGGTGATGATGAGTGTCGCCTGCGGGGCGGCGGCCAGCGGGTCGTCCGGGTTGAGCAGGGCGGCGAGCTGTGGGATCAGGGGGAGCAGCAGTTTGTGCGCCACCGTCACGGTCGGGAAGTGCTTGAGCGGGTTGACCTGCGGTTCGACGAGCAGCACCAGGGCGAAGCGGACGACGTATGCGAACACCGCCCACACCGACCCGGCGATTGCCTTCAGGGCAAGTGACAGGGAGCTGTCACCGCTGCGGAAGCGCAGCCGTTCATCGACTGCATACAGCACGCGCTCGACGTACTCCAGCATCGCCTTGAAGAAGGCCATGATCGCCCGGAACAGGGCCGGGACGAAATCCCGGCGGAGGCGCTCCCACCCCGTCGCCAGCCGATCGCCGGCGAGTTCCACCAGTTCCGCGCCCAGCTGGGAGTTGAACACCGCCCACGCGGCAACGAAAAGGCTCCCGGCCACCGTGCCGACGGTCGGCGGGCCGGCCCCGGACAGCCTGGCAACCGCGGCCCCCACGCCGGCCACGATCGACGGCAGCAGCAGGTGGCGGGCCAGCAACCGGGCAGGGGCGCTGGCGAGTACGGCCCGCACCCAGGGGCGACCGAGGAGCCACGCCGGGGCGTTGAGGAACGTGGCGCGGGCCGCGCGGCCCACCACCACGAGGCCGGCCCGAACCTGGCGCCGGAAGGCCGGGACGTGGAGCAGCAGGAAGAAAAACACGCCCAGCGCGCCGACCGTCCACGGATCCTCGATCAGGTGGACGTGAATCCCGACCTCTTCGAGGAGAAACTGCACGCCGGCCAGGGCGACGAATGCCCCGCCGAACGGCAGCGCGATGAACCGGGTCAGCAGTCGGCCGGGGCGCGTCCCGAACGCGAGGGAGCTGAGCCGCTGCAGCCCGCGCAGATACACCTCGCCCTTGCGGTAGACGCCCTCCAACACTTCGGCCAGCTGGGCGTTCAGCTTCAGTAGCCTGTCGCCGGTCACCCATTCCCGCGGCCCGGACAGGTCGCCGAGCTTGAGCTGGTTGCGCGCGATCCCGTCGCGCAGGTCGCCCAGCGTGAGGAATCCCTTCGCGACGATGTGGTCGAGCAGTTCCTCGACCAGCTTGTCGCGGGCGACGCGCTCGGGCAGGTTCGCCGGCTCCAGGCCAACGCGGTCGAACGCCCCGGCAAGCAGCGGCCGGAAGTGGTCGCGCAGGTGAGCGGCGGTGTGTTCGACCACATCGCCCAGGGCGGCGGCCAGGTTTTCGCGGTCGGCCGCGGGGAGGTGGACGCGGTCCACCCTGGCGGCGGCGCTGCGGACGTGGCGGAAGACGAGCACGCGGCGCTCGTTGGGCATGGGACGCTTCAGCGGGCGGCGGCCGAGCGAGACGGCCCAGCGCACCAGCTGGACCTGCACGATGCCGCGCTCCTCATCCACGCAGGCTTTTTGCAGGTCGTAGAGCAGCCGCGCCTCGACAGTCCACCCGCCGAGGGCGGCACGCGCCAGCAGCGGCGGCAGAGCCCGGCGGAGGGCCGCCGATTGCTCGTCGGTCAGCCCAAGGGCGCGCTGCAACCGCTCCACGAGCCGATCCAGTTCGGTGCCCACGACCGCACCCGCCGCGCGAACACGCAGGCTGGCGGCACGAGCCACGTTGCCCTGTGCCTCGACGGCGCGAGCCTCGGCCCGCAACGCCTCGGCGGCTTCCGGCGGCGGGGGCGGCGCCGCCTGGGCGAGGGGCTCGGCGTCGTGGTGCGTGCCAGCAACACTTTCCGGGTCAGGCGCCGCGGGCGGCCGGATGGCGCTGAAAAGGGCACCCGCATCGACATCCTCGGCCAGGAGCGCCTCGACACGCGCCCGGTCGAGCAGGGCGGGGAAGTAGTGCGTGAGCCGTTCGGGGGCGAAGTGGCGCAGCTCCAGGTACACGGCGGCGAACTCGACGTAGGCCGTGCGGTCGTCCGCGGGCGGGAGCAGCGCCCGCTCCTGGCGCAGGACGGTGCGCACCTCGTCGAATTCGGTCTGGCCGATGCGTTCGATGCGCTGCCTGACGTCCGCGTCGGTGAGCTTGCCGGCAGCGGCCCGCTGGGCGAGAACCAGATGAACGCGGGCGTGGAAGAGGCGGCGCCAGTAGCCCACCAGCACCTCGCCCGGGCTCGGGCCGGCGAGCGCCTCGGGGGCGGGCCGTTCCAGAAGGATGAGAGTCCCGGGCGGCGGTCCCGCGGGGGGAAGGTGGAGGTCGGCCCGGTCGGCGTGGCGGAGGGCCGTGGCGGCGTCGAGGGTATAGCTGTGTGCGTGCGGCAGCAGAGGACCGAACCCGGCCGCGCCGGTGTGGCGCTTGATGAGGCGGCGCAGCACCCGGGGGGCGACGAGGGAGACGGCCGGGTCGGCGGCGCGCAACAGGCGCTCGAGCTGCTCGGCGTCCAGCGGCGGCGCGGCGGTCATCGGCGTTGTCCTTCGCGTGCGGTTGGCGGCGCGGAACGCAGCGAACTATACCAGATCGACGGCCGCAACGCCACGCGGCGCGAGGGGCGTCAGGCGGCACCGCGCTTCGGCCGCGCCCGAACGTCGAAGAGGCCGAAGAACTCCTCCTCGTTCAGCCCGAGCGACGGCGGCGGGCCGTTCTGCGCGATCAGGTCGTTGAACAGCTGCCGTTTGCGCTCCAAAACCTCCGCGATGCGCCCCTCGATCGTCCCCTGACTGACGAACCGCGTCACGAACACCGTCTCCTTCTGACCGAGCCGGTGGGCCCGGTTGATCGCCTGGTCCTCGATGGCCGGGTTCCACCAGCGGTCGAACAGGAACACGTAGTTCGTGAACTGCAGGTTCAGCCCGACGCTCCCGGTCCCGTAGCTCATCAGGATGACGTGTCTGGTCGCGTCCGCCTTGAACTGATCGAGAATCGGTTGGCGCTCCCGGTGCGGGATCTTGCCGTGGTACAGCAGCGGGCCGTAGGGCTCCAGCGCCCGGGCGAGCGCCTCCAGCGGCTCGACCCACTGGGAGAAGATAATCGCCTTGCGCCCGCTCTCGGCCACCTCGGCGATGTCCGCGACCAGTTGCTCGAGCTTGGCGCTCTGGCCGGTCAGCGGGTCGAAGTTGCAGATCTGCTTGAGGCGCATCACCAGCTCGAAGACGTGCTGCACCGTGATCGTGTCGCCAAGCGCATTCAGCCGCACCACCCCCTCCTTCTCGGCCAGGTCGTAGGCGGCCCGCTGGGCCGGGGCCAGCTCCAGATAGGCGTCGCGGATCACCTTCGGCGGCATATCGGTCGCCACGTCCTCCTTGACGCGGCGCAGGATGCAGTCGCTCGTCAGCTGCGGCAGCAGCTTGGCCGGCGTCTCCGGCGGAATGCGGCCCGGATCGACGAACGCGAAGATGTTCACCAGGTCGTCGGTTCGGTTCTCGATCGGCGTGCCGGTCATCGCCCAGCTGCGATCGCGGTGGAGGCCGCGCACCACCTGGGCCGTCTTCGACTCGCGGTTCTTGATGCGCTGCGCCTCGTCGAGCACGACCACGTCGAAACGCACCTTCTCGTCGGCAGCCCAGGCCGCATCGCGCGTCAGGAGTTCGTAGTTGACGAGCTTGAGCGGCGCCCGGGAGACGAACCACGACGTCTTCCGCGTCTGCGCGTCGCCGCCGATCACCTCGAACGGGACGTCCTCGGCCCACAGGCGCAGCTCGCGCGTCCAGTTGACGACGAGCGGCTTCGGGCAGACGACGAGGGCGCGCCGGATCATCCCGCTGTGAAAGAGCAGGCGAAGGGCGATGATCACCTGGGCCGTCTTGCCCAGCCCCATCTCGTCGGCGATGAGGGCGGCATGGCGGGGCATCAGGAAGGCAATGCCCTTCAGCTGGTAGGGGTACGGCTTGAACGGCAGCTGGATCTGCTTGCCGGCGAACAGATCCTCGAGCGGTGGCTGGAGCAGGTAGAGCAGGCGGTCCTTGAACTGGACCACCTCGCTCGGCGGGCGCACCCGGGTCCGCTGCCCGCCGGACGGCTCCTCACGCTTCTCCGCGGGTTCGGTCGTTTCGGCCGGTTCCGGGGCCGGCTGGAAGAGGCGCGGCTTCGGCGGGTGGAAGTGCTCCAGCGGAGCCGGGAAGCGCCAGCCGTGGGTGCTCACCTCCAGCCCGACCTTGCCGAGGGTGCGCGTCCACGGAGCCCGCGTGAGAAGGGCCGCCTGGCGTGCGCCAACGTGGAAGCCCTGGTCGAAGCGCGGTAGCACGCGGGCCTCGACCGGCAGCGTCAGGTCGAGGGCGTCCCCGCTGACGGAAGGCACGGCGGCCGGTTCCTCCGCAGGCGTTGGGCTGGGTTCGGGCGGCGTCGGATCGAGAGGGGGCTCGGGAGTCAGCTCCATCGAAGGGGTGACCTCCTGCTGGGCGAGTTCCGTCCCTGGAGCGCGTCGGGGCCACACAGTAACGTCGGCCGATCCGGGGTTCCAACTTGAGGGCGGGAACCCCTCCCTCCGGGCCGGCGAATGGCATTGGTAAAGCCCACGGGTGGCGCCCCGTGGGTCAAGTCCCTGGCATTTGGCCCACAGGGCGCCACCCGTGGGCTTTACGAAAACTCCTTCCACCTCCCTTGTTCCTGCATCGGGTTTCCGCCTCGCCCTCTCACACCTTGCCGTGGCGCGCGAGCGCCAGCAGACCGAGGATGTGCCGACAGCGCCCGTGGGCGAGGAAACCCAGGCACTCGCACGAGCAGTCGCTACGCCGGCCGATCCGGACGTGGTAGAGGTTCCCCAGCCCGAGTCGATGGACCGCGAAGCCGCGGCCGCCGATCGCGCACGGGATCTCGTGGAAGGTGTAGAACGTCGCGGTTCGTCCGACGCTAATCGCGAACACGCCGACCCCGTCGAGCGTCGGCGCGCGGACGAGGCGGATGGACCGCTCGGGAGGAGAAGAAGGGTCGGTCACGGCAGGTTCCCGCCGCGGAGGAGGGGGACCATTGATGGTCCCGTCTCCCCCGCGACGCGGTGCCTCAGCGCCGGGGCGGCGCCCGGAACGGGGTAGGACTGAGGAAGCCGGCACGCTGGGTGCCGCCGGGGCCGGCCAGGTTGAAGTACGAGCCGTAGTTCAGGAACCGGGTCGGGTGCCCCGTCTCCGGCAGGGTGGGGAGCGTGTCGCCGCTCTCGACGAGCAGTTCCGGCCGCACCGAGGAGGCCGCCGGCTCGGTCGTGAGTGCCTGGGCGGTGAACGCCCGCATCCGTTGCGCCGGCACCACCCCGCTAAAGAAGTTCACCGCCGGGTTGGTGCCGAGCCGCAGGTTCAGCATCGGGCTCAGTGGCGAACTGAGCGCCCCCGACCCGGCATAGGGCGAAACCGAGGGCCGCACGAAGTTGCCGTACTGCGCCGACGCCCGACTCGTCGTTGCCAGGGTCAGGAGACAGGATAGGATTAGTAGTCGCTTCATGGCTGTCGCTCCGGTTGGGCGCGTCGCGTCACACGTCCGGGCAGGTTGCCCGGGGCCGGGGGCGGTCCGGGCGGGATCGCCCCCATTTCACGTTACCCTGCCGGCCCAACGCGGGCAAGTTAAAGGCGTGTGGCGCCGCGGCGCCGCACGCCGCACGATCGTTACTGCTGGCGACCGCGGATCGAGTTGACCGTCTCGCTGCCGAGCAGAGTGATACCGAACAGCCGCTGAATCGGCGACAGCACCTTGGCGAGGAAGAAGTCGGCCTTCTGCACCGTCTCCGCCCGGACGTACACCCGGTCGCCCGGCATGAGCTGGTAGTTGGTCCGCATCTCGCCGCGCTGCGTGATCCCGACCCAGTCCACCGGAAGGATGTTGTTCCCGCCGCTGTGGCCCGGCGTCTTCCGCGCCACCCAGATTTTCCGCTTGGACGCCTCCGGCGGCAGACCGTTGAGGGCACTGATCGCGTCCAGGACCGTCTCGCTCCCGGTGATCGGCAGGCGCTGGACGATCTCGCCGAGTCCCAGCCGGTCGGTGATGACGTAGTACACCTTGCTGTTGTACGCCAGGACGTCCACGCTCAGCCCGTCCAGCACGTCCTTGAGGCCCTGCTTCGTCGGGTCGAGGCGTGAGTGGATGACGCGCCCAATCTCGATCCGTGCCTGGTCGATGGTCATGCCGGTGACGTAGACCGACCCGTAGGCGCCGATGCTCACCGTGCCGTCCGGCCGCACGAGGTGCGGCCCGCGTACCGGCTGCGTCAACAGCCCTTGCAGGGAGTCGATCTGCAGGATATCCGGCGGCCCGATCAGGTACGGCGGCAGCGAAATCCGCTGCTGCTCGGTCGGGGCCGGACCGTGGCCGAGGCCGGCGGGCGAGTGTACGTCCGGCGCGTGCCCGTCCGCCACCGGGACGCCGTGGGCGACCATCTCGCCGGGCAACGGCCCGTGGACCGAGTGGGGCGGGGGCGCCCCTTCCGGTCCGCCGGTGCGCTGCATCAGCCGCGACGCCTGTGGGACCGCAGTCGGGGCCGGCGCGCGGACTGCCTGCGTGCCCGGAGGGGTGCGGGGTGGGACTGGGGCGCTGACGCGCTGGACGGGCCGCCAACCACTCCTGAGAGGCTTCGTGGTCGGGTGGCTGAGAGCCGTCCGCGGTGCCCGCTGCTCGGCGAACTGCATCAGGGGCACCGCCTGTACGGTGACCGGAGGCGCCGGTTGCTGGACCGGCTGAACCACGGGCGCGGCCTGCAGAGAAGGTTGGAGCGGCGGCGCCTTCCAGTCAGGCCCGCTCATGTCCGGGCCGCCGGCCGGCCGGACGGGACTCGGGTGTGACGTGCCGGCGGCGCGCCATTCCGCGGTGACGGCCGTCTCGGCCGAAGTCAACCGCACCCGGGCGCCGCGGGCGTAGGCGCCGAGTTGCCGCTCGATCTGCGCCTGGGCTTGCTCGACCGTCAGCCCGGCCACCTGGAAGATGCCATAAGGCCCGAGTACCACGGTGCCGTCCGGACCGACGACGGCCTGACCGCTCATCGACCCGATCGGCTCGGCCGTCTCGACAGTCCACCGCAGCTGCGACCGCACCTGCAGTCCGGTGGGGGTGCTGACGCGGACGAAGGCGCCCGTCGAGGCGACCGGCACCGGGGCGTCCGCGGCGGCCCGCACGACCGGCGCCCGCCCCTCGGAGGCGAGCGACGCGACCGGGAAGTTATTGCACCCGCTCCCGGCGGTCCACAGCCCCAGGATGACGGCCACACCGGCACTCAGGCGGCGTCTGCTTGTTGGCATGTTCCCGACTCCTCCACTCCTGCGGCCCGGCCGCGGCCGGCTCCTGAGGCAAAACTTCCCTGTGATCGGGATGCGGCTCTCCCGCGCTTGTTCCGCTATCGACCGGGGCGACCGGGCATCCCTTCTCAATGTGCCGGGTTCGCCGCGCCCGCGCCACCGCTGCGGGTCACGTCTCTCCCCTTCCTTCAGGTCGGCTCGAATTGCCCACTTTCCCACCCTTGCGCCCCCACCAGCCTTCTTCTTCCCGGAATCCCTGCGTTGACTCGAACCCGGCAGGGGTTGTAATATACGCCCTCCAAACGGAACTCCTGGAACAGGCCTCATCCGCTCCACCACGTTTCGTTGGTCGCCCGAGACCGAACACCACCCTCGTCCGGAACCCGCCAGGCTCCGCCTCGGCGATACCTTCCCGCCCGCAGGGCTGTTCGGTCGTCCGCGCACGGCCACGCCCCGGAATCCTGGCCACTCCGTCACGCGGCCCCCCGCAAGAGCCGCCTGACCAGCCGGCCCCGGGTGCGACCGCCGCGCCGGTCCCCCTTACTTTCGCCCGGGGGCAAGGCAGTAACGGCCCCTTGCCCCCTCGTGGCCGCTCAGGGAGCGGCTCCGGGATTCTTGCCGGTCGGCCGGGTGTCTCAGGAGGGCTCCGGTCGTCCCCGCATCGTTCCGTGCCCCCGCAAGGCCCGGGACGCTGGTCCGCAAGGAGCCCGCCATCCGCAAGCAGTGCCGTCGCCAGGGAGGGGCGCAATGACCCAACCGCTCGTTACCATCCGCACCGTCCGACCCCAGATTCTCGCCGCCATCGCCGTCACCGCCGTCGCCATCCTGTGGGCCTACTGGACCACGCTGGCCGAGGCGGCCGAACGCTGGACCCACGATCCGCAGTACTCCCACGGCTACCTCGTCCCCGGCTTCGCGCTGTTCCTGCTCTGGCTGCGGCGCGATCGGGTGACTTCTGACTTCCGCCCGAACTGGCTCGGCCTGGGCGTCCTCGGCGGGGCGCTCGCGCTGCGCCTGACCGGGACGTACTTCCACCTATCCTGGCTCGACCCGATCTCGCTGCTCCCGGCCCTCGCCGGCATCTGCCTGCTGTTCGGGGGGCTGCGCTGCCTGGCGTGGGCGTGGCCGGCGATCGCGGTCCTGTTCTTCATGATCCCGCTGCCATACAGCCTGTCGATCGCCGCGGCCGGCCCGCTGCAGCGGTTGGCCACCGAGGCGAGCACGTTCCTCCTCCAGGCGCTCGGCCGACCGGCCGTCGCCGAGGGGAACGTGATCCTGCTCAACGAGATCGAACTGGGCGTCGTTGAGGCGTGCAGCGGGCTGCGCATGCTCGTCGTCTTCTTCGCCCTGTCCACCGCGGTCGCCATCCTCATCAAGAAGCCGCTATGGGAGCGCCTGCTGATCTGCGCCAGCGCGGTGCCGATCGCCCTGGTGACGAACATCCTGCGCGTCACCGTGACCGGGGTACTGCACGACACGGTCGGCAAGGAGATCGCCGACGCCGTCTTCCACGACCTGGCTGGCTGGCTGATGATGCCGTTCGCCCTCGGTCTGCTGGCGCTGGAGATGAAGTTCCTCAAGCACCTGCTGATCGAGGTGCCGCCCGCGAAGCCGACGCTGGCCGATCCGTCCGTCCCGATGCCGGCACCTGCCGCGGCCGGGCCAGCCGCCGCGGTCTCCGCTCCCACCGCCGCGGCGCCTCCCGAGACCCCGAGGCTCCGCCGGCGCCGTCAGACGCGCCCGGAGGTGGCCAAACCTTTCAGCCGCGGCTGAGCGGGGCTGGAGAACCTAACCCTCCGGCCCCTCCCCGAACCGGAGAGTGAGGAGCGAGGAGGGAGGAGCTAAAGCCCACGGGTGGCATCCCGTGGGCCAGGTTCCCAGCGCCGCGCCCACGGGGCGCCCCCGCGGGCTCTAGCTCCTCTCTCCTCCCTCCCCTCGCAGGGCAGGGGGAGAGGTTTCGCGACATCCCCGCGCCCGTGCCGTCCTCCGGTCCCTCGTCCTCTTTTCCCCGGTGTTCAGGGAGGTAAACCCGTGCTGCCCCGTGACGCGGACAGACCCGACCACACCAGCGAACCCGAGCCCACCGTCCCGATCGCCCGCCCGGTCGCGCCCACGCATCTGCCGTTCGCGGGCGGGCCGAGTACCTCCCGGGCCAACCCCGCCGCGGCCGCCCCGCCAGGGCTGTCGCCGCTGCCGAACGCGCTGTCCCTGCTCCGGGCGTTTCGCCGCCGCTGGCTGCTGGCATCGAGCGTCGCCGTGCTGGCCGCCGTCACCGTCGGCGCGGCCGCCTACCTGACGATGCCGCAGAGCTACGTCGCGTTCGCCACCGTGCAGATCGCCGCCTCTCCGGACATCATCGGCAAGGCCGGGTGGCGGCCCGACCTCAACACGGTGATGAAGACGCAGGCCACCCGGTTCAAGGGCCGCGACATCCTCCTCAAGGCCCTCGGCCAGGAGAAGGTGCGCAACCTGAACCTCGTCAAGCGCCACCCGAGTACCCTCGGCGTCCTCACCTGGCTGGAGGAGAACCTCAAGATCGAGACGCAGGACAACAACGAGCTGATGAGCGTCTCTCTCTCCGGCGACGAGCCGGAGGAGCTGGTCGTCATGG
This sequence comes from Gemmataceae bacterium, assembly GCA_020847555.1. The sequence goes on along the minus strand of JADLBT010000416.1, from coordinate 9,537 downwards.
TGGACGCGCTAACCGGCTCGTACCTGTCGATCATCAACGGCAAGGAGCAGCGCGAGCGGGGCGAGAAGGTCAAGAAGATGCAGGCGATGGCGGACAAGATCAAGGGCGAGCTGGCGACCAAGCTGTCCGAGCTGCAGGCGATGAGCCAGGGGCAAGGGTCGCTCGATCCGTCCCAGTGGCTGATGCAGCAGCAGATGAAGCTCGGCCAGCTGAGTCGCGCCCAGGACCAGCTTCTCGTCGCCCACCACGACCTGGACAAGATCAAGGCCCGGCTCATGCTCCTGAAGACCAGCAAGAAGGTTCCGACCATCGACGACGTCCCCGACCACTACATCACTCAGATGATCCAGACTGACTCGCTCATCCAGCCGAAGATGCAAACGATCGGCAAACTCGAAAATACGATGAACATGCTGATGATCGCCGGTCACAGCGCGCTCGACCCGTCCCTGCGCGGCGTCCGGGAGAAGCTGGCCAAGCTCCGCAAGGAGGTGGACCGGCACCGGGACACGATGCGGGCCGAGGTCTTCTCCCGGTATCGGGAGAAGGTGGCGAACGAGTACAAGCTGGCGATGGACGCCCTGGAGGCGGAGCTGCACCCGGTCGAGGCGGTGGTCAAGAAGGCGCAGGCGCGCGTCGAGCAGCTCGCCCAGGAGACGGAAGGGTTCGGCCTGTCGAACAGCGCCAAGGAGGCGAAGAAGGCCGAGATCGCGTCGCTCGAGCAGCAACAGGTGGAGGTCGAGCGCAGTCTGCTGAGCGTCCAGATGGAGCAGGTGTCGGAGATGCGGGTACAGGGGTGCCAGGACGCCGTCTGGCAGGTCAGCAACGGCCGCAAGCGGACGATGATCCTGCTCGCCCTGCCGTGTCTGGCGCTGGCGGCCGGCCTGCTCGGCGTGTCCTACTGGGAGTTTCGGGCGCGCCGCATCCACTCGACCGACGAGGTGGCCGTCGGCCTGGGAATGCGGGTGGTTGGGGCCGTCCCGGCCCTTGCCCACGCCGCCCAGAAGCAGTTCTCCGGCGCCGACGACGCGCCGTACGACCACCACCTCGTCGAATCGGTTGACGCCCTGCGTACGATGCTCCTGCGGCACGCCGGCACCGACGGCGCCCAGGTCGTCATGGTCACCAGCGCCGTCGCCGGCGAGGGCAAAACAACACTGGCGAGCAACCTGGCGCTGAGCCTGGCCCGGGCCGGCCGCCGGACCCTGCTCATCGACTGCGACCTGCGCCGCCCGGCCCTGCACCAGCTGTTCGAGCAGACGTTGCAGCCCGGGCTGAGCGAGGCGATCCTCAACGAGGTCGAGCTGTCCGACGCCGTCCGGCCGACCACCACCGACGAACATCTTTGGCTCATGCCGGCCGGGCAGTGGGACCGTGAAGTCATCCAGGAGCTGGCCCGCGAGACGACGCGAACGCTGTTCGAGCGGCTGCGCGACGAGTTCGACTTCGTCGTCATCGACTCGCACCCGGTCCTCCCCGCGACCGACTCGCTGCTGATCGGCCAGCATGCCGACGCGGTCCTCGTGTCGGTACTGCACGGCGTCAGCAAGGCGCCGCGCGTGTACGCCGCCCACCAGCGGCTCGCCACCCTCGGCATCCGCGTCTTTGGCGCGGTCGTCAACGGCGTCCCGACCGACACATGCGAGACCGGGTCGCACTACCAGTACACCGCCCCGGCTGCCGCGTGAGCAACCGTGCGTTCCGCCGCGCGCGGCTTCGCGTTCCGTCACTCTGGTCTGTTCATTCGAGGATGAACTCAATGACACGCCTGCTTCCCGTCGCCGCCGCCGTCGTCGTGCTGCTGTTCTCCGGCCTGGTTCACGGGGTGTGGACCGACCGCTGGGCGGAGCTGGAGGATCTGCACGCGGCAGTCGCCCGACTCGACCGCTTGCCGCTCAATCTGGGCGAGTGGCAGGGCGAGGAAGTGCCGATGAAGAACCGCCAGAGCAGCGGCCTCGCCGGGTGCCTGGCCCGCCGGTACGTCCACCGGCCGACCGGCAAGGCGGTGACGATCTTCCTCGGCTGCGGCCGGCCCGGCCCGGTGTCGATCCACACCCCCGACGTGTGCTACGCGGCCAGCGGGTTCGAGGTGGAGGCGAAGAAAGAGGTCGCCCTGCCGGCCGACTCGGCGTGCCCCGGGGCCGCGTTCTACACCTCGATGCTCCGCCACACCCGGGGCGGGGACCGCACCCAGATGCGCATCTTCTGGTCGTGGCACGCCGACGGGAAGTGGGAGGTGGCGGAGAACCCACGGTTCACCTTCGCCCGCCAGCAGATCCTCTACAAGCTCTACGTCATCCGTGAAGCGACCGGCCTGAACGCCGGACTCGGGCGGGGCGGCGAGCTGAGCGCGGACCCGTGCGTGGAGCTGATGAACCAGCTGCTGCCGGCATTCCGGCGGCAGGTACTCGCCGCATCGTGATCCGCCCGGCGCGGCGCCCGGAACCCGCGCCCGGCGTCCGGAGGGCCGCTCCGGTCCTCAACTGGTCTATCCTCCTCCCCCGCGAGGGAGGTCAGCCGAGAGGAGAAGAGCATGTCGATCGGTCTCGATCTTCGTGACCTGGAGAACAGCGGGCGCGGCCGGCGGCCGGCCGTGCGGCGCCGGCGGCAACCGCCCGAAGGGCTCGCCGGGGAGGAGTTCATGCGACCGCGAGGGGGCATGTACGGACCCGTCAAGCGAGCCGCGGAGTTCGCCGGCGCCCTGGTGCTGCTCGTCCTGACCGCCCCGCTGCTGCTCCTGTCCGCCCTGCTCGTCAAGCTGACGTCGCGCGGCCCGGCGTTCTACACGCAGACGCGCGTCGGGCTGCGCGGCCGGCCGTTCACGATCTACAAGATCCGCACCATGATCCACAACTGCGAGTCGCTCACCGGCCCGCGCTGGGCCATCCCGGGCGACCCGCGCATCACCTGGGTCGGCCACTTCCTCCGCGTCAGCCACCTGGACGAGCTGCCGCAGCTCCTCAACGTCCTCAAGGGCGACATGAGCCTGGTCGGCCCGCGCCCCGAGCGGCCCGAGTTCGTCGGCGAACTGGAGCGGAGCATCCCGGGGTATCGCCATCGCCTGGCGGTGCGGCCCGGCGTGACCGGCCTGGCCCAGGTGCAGCTGCCGGCTGACAGCGATCTGGCGAGCGTCCGCCGCAAGCTGACGCACGATCTGTACTACATCCGCGAGGGCGGGCTGTGGCTCGACTTCCGCATCGCCTGCTGCACCGGCCTGCGGATGGCTGGCGTCCCGTTCCGCGTCTCCGGCCGGCTCCTCGGCATCCCGACCCACGCGGCCATCGACGACGCGATGAAGGCGGCGCTGCCCGAGCCGGCGCCGCAGCCGGCGAAGCCCCGCAAGGCCGCGGCATGACGCCAGCCGCATTAATGCTGCCCTCTCCCCCGAACCAGGGGAGAGGGCAGCAGACGAGTTGCCGCGCGTTCCAACCACCCAGGGAGGGGAGGTATGACCGCGACCCTGACGCCCCTGGCCGGCCTGGCGCACGACGCTCCGCGGGCGGCCGAGACCTGGCCGTTCCTCTCGGTGATCGTCCCGGTCCGCAACGAGGAGGCGTTCATCCGCACCACGCTGGACCGTCTCCTCGGTCAGGACTACGACCCCTCCCGGTTCGAGATCCTCGTCGCTGACGGCTGCTCCACCGACGCCACGGCTGCTCTCGTCGCCGATTACGCCGCGCGCTGTCCGCAGGTGCGCCTGCTCGACAACCCGGGTCGGCTGTCCAGCGCCGGACGCAACGCGGCTGTCCGCGCCGCCCGCGGCGAGATCGTCCTGCTGGTGGACGGCCACTGCGAGGTGGACCCGACGCATTACCTGCGCGAGGTGGCGGAGGCGTTCCGGCGCAGCGGCGCCGACTGCCTCGGCCGGCCGCAGCCGCTCGACGTGACCGGGGCGACAGCGCTGCAGCGGGCCGTCGCCGCCGCGCGCTCGTCGTGGCTCGGCCACCATCCGGACTCGTACATCTACGACGGCCGCGAGGGGTTCGTCCCGCCGCAGAGCGTCGCGATCGCCTACCGGCGCGTCGTGTTCGACCGCGTCGGCCTGTTCGACGAGACGTTCGACGCCTGCGAGGACGTGGACTTCAACCACCGGGTCGATCGGGCCGGCCTGCGATGCTTCTTCACCCCGCGCGTCGCAGCGCGCTACGCCCCGCGCGCGACCCTCCGCGGCCTGTTCCGCCAGATGGTCCGCTACGGCCGCGGCCGGGTCCGCCTGGCCCGCAAGCACCCCGAGACCGCCCGCCTGCGTACCTTCGTCCCCGCGGCTTTCACAGCCGGCCTCATCACCGGCGCCCCCCTCGCGTGCCTGGTCCCGTGGCTGGCGGCCGCCTACGGTGGGACGCTGGCCGTGTACGCGGTCGTGGTGCTGCTGGTGTCGCTGGGCATTGCGTTCGGCGCGCGGCGGCCGGCGCTGCTGCCGTGGCTGCCGCTGGCGTTCGCGGCCATTCACGTCGGCGCCGGCACCGGCATCCTGCTGGAGTGGGCGTTCGGCCGCCGCACCCCGCGCGACCAAGGACCGGAAAGAGTGTTTTTATCTGGAAACGACTCGATCCCGCCCGTGCCTGGGCGGTGAACGACGCGACGATACCCGAGCGAGGAGCGAGATCAGTGCCCCCCCGCCACCCCGACCCGACGCTGTTGCCGTTCGCGGCCCCTGGAGCGCCTCCGCCCCCTCCCGCCGACTCCCGCCCCCTCAACGCCCTGACCGTGGATGTCGAGGACTACTACCAGGTCAGCGCGTTCGAGCCGATCGCCCCGCGCGAGCGCTGGGGCTCTTTCGAGTCGCGGGTCGCGGTTGGGACGGCGAAGATCCTCGGCCAGCTGGAGCGGTACGGGGTGCGAGCGACGTTCTTCATCCTCGGCTGGGTGGCTGAGCGCGAGCCGGCGCTGGTTCGCGCCATCCGGGCGGCCGGCCACGAGATCGCCTGCCACGGGTACTGGCACCGACTCGTCTACACGCAAACGCCCGACAAGTTCCGGGCTGACCTGCGCCGGGCGCGCGGCGTCCTCGAACAGACCGCGGGCGTGCGCGTGGCCGCGTACCGGGCGCCTAGCTTCTCGATCACGCGGGCGAGCCTGTGGGCGCTCGACGTGCTGATCGAGGAAGGATTCACCCAGGATTCGAGCGTCTACCCGACCTACCACGACCGCTACGGTAGTCCCGGGTCGCCCGCCACGCCACACGCTATCCGTCGGCCGGCGGGCCTGATCCACGAATTTCCGATGCCGGTGTACCGCAAGCTGGGCTATCCGCTGCCCATTGGCGGCGGCGGCTACTTCCGGCTCTACCCGTACTGGCTCACGCGCCACGGCCTGCGGGTCATCAACGCTCAGGGGCGGCCGTTCGTCACCTACATCCACCCGTGGGAGCTGGACCCGGAGCAGCCGCGTCTGCCGGCGGGCCGGCTGAAGCGGTTCCGGCACTACGTCGGTCTGCGGCGCACGGAGCGGCGGCTAGGGCGTCTACTCGGAGATTTTCGCTTCGGCACGCTGTCGGAGGCGTTCGCTGTGCTGGGGATGCGCGGCAAGCTGACGACCTGTGAGCTGCCGCTCGCGGCGTGAGGTAGCGAGAATCCTACCTCTGCACACCATCCCTGCATCTGCATCGGGTTCTTCCACGGAGGTCCGCCACATGAGAATCGCTGCCGTCTTCGGGACGCGCCCGGAGGCCATCAAGATGGCCCCGGTCGTCCACGCTCTGCGTCGCCGCGCCCAGGCGGGGGCCGAGGTGCAGCCGCTCGTTTACGTCTCCGGGCAGCACCGCGACATGCTCGATCAGGTGCTGCGCCTGTTCGATCTCTCGCCGGACGCGGACCTCGACGTGATGCGGCCCGACCAGAAGCTGCCGGACCTGACGGCGCGGATGCTGACCGGCCTGGGCGGCGTCTTCGAGCGCGACCGGCCGGACCTGGTGCTGGTCCACGGTGACACGACGACCGCCCTCGCCGGCGCGCTGGCCGCCTACTACCAGCGCATCCCGGTCGGCCACGTCGAGGCGGGTCTGCGCACCGGCGACCGCTACAGCCCGTTCCCCGAGGAGGCCAACCGCCGGCTGGTCGATCACCTCGCGACGTACCACTTCGCCCCGACCGCGCAGGCCGCCGCGAACCTGGAGGCCGAGGGCATCGCCAGCGAGAGCATTCTGCAGACCGGCAACACCGTCATCGACGCCCTGCTCCTGACGCTGCAACAGGGCGGCCGCGCGGCCGCGCGCCGCCTGCGTCAGCTGGCCCCGGCGCTGGGCGCGGCGCTGGCCGACGGGAGGCGCGTCCTCCTCGTCACCAGCCACCGCCGCGAGAACCTGGGCGCCGGCCTGACGGGTATCTGCGAGGCGCTGCACGATTTGATCGCCCGTTTTCCCGACGTCGCGGTGGCGTATCCGGTCCACCCGAACCCGAACGTGCGGGCGACGGTCGAGCGCCTGCTCGCCGGGGTGGCGCGCGTCCACCTGCTGCCGCCGCTGGATTACGACGTCTTCTGTTACCTGATGAGCGCGTGCCATCTGATCCTGACCGACTCCGGAGGCGTGCAGGAAGAGGCGCCAGTGCTGGACAGGCCGGTACTCGTCCTGCGCCACACCAGCGAGCGGCCCGAGGCGGTCGCGGCCGGCGCCGCGCGCGTGGTCGGCACCCGGCGCGCGGCCATCGCCGAGGCGGCCTCCCGCCTGCTTACCGATCCGGAGGCGTACCGGCTCATGGCCGAGGCTCCCAGTCCCTACGGCGACGGTCGGGCCGCCGAGCGTATCGCCGATTTCCTCATCACTCTGGCCCATCCCGACGCCTCGCCAGCCATCGCCCCCAGGGTGTGCGAGGGCCGACCGGCCGCGCGGGGGAAGCGCGTGGCGCCGGTGCGTCAATAACCTCTGTCCTGGAAGAACGCCGCCATGATTACCGGACGCGATTTCATCATCCTCTCCGACGACTTCGACGGACTGCCGACGTCGGCGATCCACCTGTGCCGCCGCCTGGCGCAGCGCAACCGCGTCTTCTGGTTCAACACGGTCAGTCGGCTACCGAGGTTCAGCCGGGCGGACGCGATGCAGGTGCTCCGGACCGTCGGCTCGTGGGTGCGCGGCGGCAGCCGCCCGCCCTCCTCCGGCGGGAGAGGCGACAGCGTTCGCATCGTCAACCCGATGATGGTGCCGTGGTTCAAGCCGCTGGCCCGGCGCTTCAACCGCTTCAGCTGGGTGCGCCAGTATCGCAAGCTGTGTACCCGGCACGAGATCGTCGATCCAATCGTGCTGACGACGGTCCCCTACGGCATCGACCTGCTGAAGGCGCTCCCGGACGCGACCCGGATCTACTACTGCGTCGATGACTTCCTCGACTACCCGGGCGTGAACCGGCGCGACTGGGCGCGCATGGAGGCCGAACTGCTCGACTGCGTGGACGGCCTGATCGTCACCAGTCAGCCCCTCGCCGAGAAGCGCGCGCGCGCCTGCCCGCTGCTGTACCTGCCGCACGGCGTGGAGTTCGATCACTTCCAGGTCAGCGCCGCCGCCGCGCCGGTGCCTTTCCTGGAGGCGCTGCCGCGGCCGATCGTCGGCTTCTTCGGACTGGTCAGCGCGTGGGTGGACCTGGACCTGATCGCCTACCTGAGCGAGTGCTACCCGGAAGCGTCGTTCGTCGTGCTGGGACGCTGCGAGGTCAGTGTGGAGCGTCTCGCGCGCCGGCCGAACGTCCACTGCTTCGGGTTGATCCCCTACGCCGATTTGCCGCGTCACGCCCGCTACTTCGACGTCGGCCTGATCCCGTTCGTGCTCAGCCAGCTCACCCGCGCCGTCAACCCGGTGAAGCTGATGGAGTACCTGGCCCTCGGCCTGCCGGTGCTGTCCACCCGGTTGCCGGAACTGGAGACGGTCGAGGGACCGATCCGCCTCGCCGTCACGCGCGAGGAGTTCCGCCGCGGACTGGCGGAGGCGCTCGCCCTGCGCAGCGTTGACACCGGCGACGAGGCCCGCGCCGTCGCCCGCGACAACACCTGGGACAGCCGCGTCGAGGAGCTGAGCGCATTTCTGGACCAGTTCAGCCGCGCGCCCACCGCGAGGGCGGTGGCGTGACCCGAGGCCACAGGAGGCGGGCATGCGGACCATCATGCACCTGACCAGTTCAACCTGTTTCGGCGGACCGGAGCGGCAGATGCTCGGCCTGGCCGACGTGCTGCGCGGCGAGGAATATCAGACGGTGTTCCTCCTCTTTGCGGAAGGAGGCGGCCACCGCGCTTTCCTCGACATCCTCCGCCGGGAGGGGCACGACGCCGCGGTCCTCGCCGCCGACACGCCCCGCTTCCGCCGCGCGATCCGCGAGATAGCCGGGCACCTCGACCGCGTCAAGGCCGACGTGCTCTGCTGCCACGGGTACAAGGCGGATCTGCTGGGCCGGCCGGCGGCGCGGCGCTGCGGGGTTCCGGCCGTCGCGGTGTCGCGCGGGTGGACGGGCGAGAATTTCAAGATCCGGCTCTACGAGCGCCTCGACCGGCTCGCGCTGCGCTGGATGGATCGCGTGGTGTGCGTGTCGGAGGGCCAGGCGGTCAAGGTGCGGCGTGCGGGCGTGGCCCCGGAGCGTGTCACCGTGATCCACAACGCAATCCGCGCCGACCGCTTCGCGCGCCCGCGCCCGGAGGCCCGCGACGAGTTGCGCCGATTCTTTGCGAACCCGCCGCGGGCGATCGTCGGGGCCGCCGGCCGCCTCAGCCCGGAGAAGGGGTTCGGCGTGCTGGCCCGGGCCGCCGCCGAGGTGTGCGACCGGCAAGGCGACGTCGGCTTCGTGCTGTTTGGCGAGGGGCCGCAGCGTGCGGCGATCCAGGCCGAGATCGTGCGGGCCGGACTGGGCGAGCGTTTCGTTCTCGCGGGATTCCGTCCCGACCTGGACGCGCTCGTGCCGCACCTGGACCTGGTCGTGCTGCCGTCGTTCACGGAGGGACTGCCGAACGTGGTCCTGGAGGCGTTCGCCGCCGCGGTCCCGGTGGTGGCGACGGCCGTCGGCGGAACGCCGGAAGTGATCGACGACGGCCACAGCGGCTACCTCGTTCCACCGGGCGACCCGGCGGTTCTGGCTGCGGCCGTCCTGCGGGCCGTGAATTCGCCCCTGCGCCGCACGATGGGCGAGCGCGGCCGCGTCCGGGTGCTGCGCGACTTCACCTTCGCGGCCCAGGCGCGGGCGTATCGCCGGCTCTTCGAGCGGTTAGCGCCCAGCGCCCGCGGCCATCTCACCCTGGAGCCGATGGCCGGCATGAGGACAGCGTCATGACCGCAGTGCAGACCTGCTCCCCGGACCGCGACGCGGCGCCGGCCAACGGCCTCCGCCTCGCCACGGCCTTCCGAAAGCCCGCGCCGCCGAGGCGGGGTGCGGGGCGGGCGGTGCGCGTCTGCTTCATGATCGACACCCTGTACACGGGCGGGACGGAGGGGCAACTCGTCGCGCTGATCCGCCACCTGGATCGGACGCGGGTTCGGCCGTCCCTGTGCGTGCTGCGCGGCGCGTCCGCGTTCTCGCACGCCCTGGAGGCGGACGGCTGCCCGGTCCTGCACCTGGGTGC
>JADLBT010000415.1 GCA_020847555.1 Gemmataceae bacterium | reverse complement strand
GACCGGCGGCGTCGCCGCCGAGCGCCGATGCGTGTGCGGCGCCGGCGAACAAGATTATTGCGGAGAACTGCAAGCCGGGGAATGACTCCAGCGACTGGGACGTGCATGCCGCGGGGGACCCGACGATTCAGGGATTCTCCACGGATGTGAGCGTGAACGTCGGGCAGACGGTGTCCTTCAAGATCAAGACGCACTCGCCGCGGTACCGGGTGGACCTGTATCGGACCGGGTGGTATGGCGGGAAGGGCGCGCGTCTGGTCGCGACCGTGCGGCCGTCGGCGCCGCTCCCGCAGGCGCAACCCGAATGCCTGTCGGATCCGGTCACCCGTCTGGTGGACTGCGGCAACTGGGCCGTGTCGGCGTCGTGGCCGGTGCCGGCCGACGCGGTGTCGGGGGTCTACATCGCGCGGCTCGTGCGCGAGGACGACGAACCGGCGACGTGGCGCAGCGAGAACAGCCAGTATCCCCCCGCCGTCCGCCCCCCGGCCGCGCCGCACTCGTATGGCGCCTCCGGGCTGGGGACGCTGAAGAACGCGCTCAAAGAGAAGCGCGCCAGCCACATCATCTTCATCGTGCGGGACGATGCGAGCCGGTCGGAGGTGGTCATGCAGACCTCGGACATCGCATGGGCGACCTACAACCGCTACGGCGGGTCGAGCACCTACGGCTCATGGGTCCAGGGGGAGCCGGCGGGACGCGCGTTCCGGGCGTACAAGGTCAGCTACAACCGGCCGAACACGAATCGGGAATGGACCGTCGTCAACCAGTATTTCAATGCGGAATTCCCGCTGGTGCGCTGGCTCGAGCGCAACGGGTATGACGTCAGCTACATCGCGGGCCTCGACAGCCATCGGGCCGGCGCGGCGCTGAAGAATCACAAGCTGTTCCTGTCGGTGGGCCACGATGAGTACTGGTCGGGTCCGCAGCGCAAGAACGTGGAGGCGGCCCGGGACGCCGGCCTGAACCTGGCGTTTCTCAGTGGCAACGAGGTGTTCTGGAAGGTGCGGTTCGAGCCCAGCATTGATGGGAGCGAGACGGCCGATCGGACGATCGTCTGCTACAAAGAGACCCACTCGAACATGAAGATCGACCCCAAGCGGGACGAGTGGACGGGCACATGGCGCGACTCGCGCTGGTTCAACCCGGAGGGGGCGCAGCCGGAGAACGCGTTCATGGGGGTCATCTTCACGGTGAACGCCTATCGGAACGACCCGCTGATCGTGCCGGCCAAATACGCGAAGCTGCGGTTCTGGCGCAACACGGAGGTGGCGGCGCTGGCGGCCGGCGAGCAGGCGGTGCTGGGCGACGGCATTCTCGGCCACGAGTGGGACGAGGACCTCGACAACGGCTTCCGGCCGGCGGGCATCGTACACCTGTCGGAGACGACGGTGGACAATGTGCAGTACATCCAGGATCACGGGTCGGTGTATGACTCGGGCACGGCGACGCATCACCTGGTGCTGTTCCGGGTGCCGAGCGGCGCGCTGGTGTTCGGGGCCGGGACGGTGCAGTACACGTGGGGGCTCGACAATTTTCACGACAACTTCACGGGCATTCCGGCCGAGCGTGCCAACCGGTTCGGGATGCGGGTGGGGTACGATCAGCGCGGGCCGGTCAAGGCGCTCCAGCAGGCGACGGTGAACCTGTTTGCCGACATGGGCGCTCAGCCCCGCAGCTTGCAGCCGGGCCTGGTGCCCGCCGAAGCCTCGACCGACACGACGGCGCCGATCTCGCAGCTTGTCACGCCGGCGCCGGGCGCGCTGGTCGCCGACGTGGTGACGCTTGCGGGCACGGCCACCGATGGGGACGGGGTGGTGGGCGGTGTGGAGATTTCGACCAACGGGGGCGCGACGTGGCACCCGACGGTGGGCACGGCGCAGTGGACGTACGAGTGGGTGGTGCCGGACGACCTGACGCAGACCACGATTCTGACGCGGGCGGTCGATGACAGCAGCAACCTCGAGACGCCGGGTGCGGGCGTGACGGTCCGTGGCCGCGCCAGTGTGACGCCCTGAGATGTTGGCATCCTGGAGAGCTGAGGCGAAATCAATGACGAGACATTCCGACTACTCACGCTGGGGGCAGGGCGTGGCCGGGGCGGGCCTGGCGCTGGCGCTGTGCGTGGCGCCGGCCGCCGCGCAAGGGCGCGGCGCGGCAACCCCGCCGGCGGATCCCTGCGCGGCGCCGGCGAACAAGATCATCGCGGAGAACTGCAAGCCGGGGCACGACGCGACCGAATGGGACATCAACGCGCACGGGGATCCGACGATTCAGGGATTCCCGACCGAGATGAGCGTGGTGCCGGGCGAGACGATCCAGTTCAAGATCAAGACGCCGGCGACGCGGTATCGCGTGGACATCTATCGGATGGGCTACTACGGGGGCCTGGGCGCCCGCAAGGTGGCGACGCTGCAGCCGGTGACCCCGCTGCCGCACATCCAGCCCGAGTGCGTGTACGAGTATGAGACGCGCTTGACGGACTGTGGCAACTGGGCGGTGTCGGCGACGTGGCCGGTGCCGGCCGACAGCGTCTCGGGCGTGTATGTGGCCCGGGCGGTGCGCGAGGATCCCCCGCCCGCCGGCCAGTGGCG
>JADLBT010000414.1 GCA_020847555.1 Gemmataceae bacterium | reverse complement strand
TCGGCGGCGCACTTCTTCGAGCGGCTGCGCGCGGCGGGCGTCCGGCGGCTGCTGGACGTACGCCTGCACAACACCAGCACGCTGGCGGGCTTCACGAAGCGCGACGACCTCGCGTACTTCCTGCGCGAGATCATGGCCGCCGAGTACGTGCATCTGCCGCTGCTCGCCCCGACGCCGGAGATGCTGAAGGCGTACCAGTCGAAGCAGGTCGGGTGGCCAGAGTACGAGCCAGAGTACGCCGCCCTCTTGCGGGAGCGCTGCGCCGCCGAGACGCTGGACCGTGCGCTGTTCACCGGCCCGAGCGTACTGCTGTGCAGCGAGGCCACGCCGGAGCGGTGCCACCGCCGGCTCGTCGCGGAACACCTGTCGGCAGCCTGGGGCGGCCTGGAGATCGTCCACCTGTAATAGCACCCTCACTCGCAGTCAGCACCTGGGGGCATCGATGAAGATCGCCGTCACCCACCTCACCAGGATGCAGCGGGGCTACATCTGCGTCGCGGGCGTCGACATCGACACTGGGAAGCATGTCCGGCCGGTCGTGTCGGGTAGGAGACTGGAATCGGCCCTCAGCGCACGACACGGTGGTCCATTCGACATGGCGACGGTTGTGGATCCCGGCCGGATCACGCACGTGCCGTCGCCGCCCGAGACCGAGGATCACGAGTTCTTCCCCAGGTTCGCGCGTAGATCCAAGGACATCGAGCCGCAGCTGTTCTGGGAAATGCTCCAGCACCTCGCCAGGCCGTCACTTCACGCGCTGTTCGGACCTGATCTGCGGAGGGCCGGGCGTGAGCGGCTGATTGTCGAGGAGCGGCGGGGGGTCGCATCACTGGGGTGCTTGGAGCCACGAGGCCGGCCGGCGTTGGTGCAGGAGACGCGTCCGGACGGCACGCCCTCACTCAGACTGCGCTTCACGGACGGGCAGTTTTCGCTCTGCCTGAGCGTCACCGACCTGCGCTTGTGGGAGGACGACCACCAAACGCCCCGGCAGGCGCTGGTGCGCGATATCGCCCGTCGGCTCGCGAGCGGGGTGCCCTGCCTGCTCGGCGTCGGCCTCACGCGCCCGTTCGCGCCGACTGCCGACCTGGAGCCGGTGCACTGGCTCCAGGTCAATAATCTCCACCTGTCGGATGATCCTTGCTGGCGCCTGAAGGACACTCCTCCTGGTACGTTACGGACGGAAGCATCGCGTCCGATTACCGATGACGACCCCCTGGAGGACTTGCCGTTCTGAGCGGGGCAGTCCGGGCGGTACCATTCCGCCAGCAGGCAGGCACGCGGGAGGATGGCAGGACGTGGCGGATTCGGACCGGGCGCGCTGGAATGCGCGCTACAGCGACCGGCGGGCGGCGCGGCCCATGCGCTGGGAGCCGACACGCTGGCTCCCCGAGATCAGGGAGCAGCTACAGCCTCCCCACGCTGGCGCCCGCGCCCTCGACCTTGCCTGCGGGCCGGGCCGCAATGCCGTCTGGCTGGCCGAGCAGGGCTGGACCGTCGATGCCTGGGATCTCTCGGACGTGGCGCTCGCCATCCTGCGCGACGAACTGGACCGCCGCGCCGTGCTGCATCGCGGCCTGCCGGTCACGCCGACGCAGGTAGACCTCGACACCGCCACCATCCCGCCCGACAGCTACGACCTCCTCGCGAACGTCCTCTTCCTAGACCGCCGCCTCTGGCCGCAGATGGCCGACGCGCTGCGGCCGGGCGGCCTGCTCGTCTTCGAGACGTTCGTGAACCGGCCCGGCGGCCGGACCTCCGAGGTTAGCCCCGCGCACCTGCTGGAGCCGGGCGAGCTACGCGCCGCCTTCGAGGCGCTTGGGCTGACCGTCCTGCTCTACGATGAAGAGAACGCCCACGGGACGGCCCGGCTCCTCGCGCGGCGCCCGTAGCCTCTGCGTTCCAACCCCGCCGCGACGAGCAAGCCGAGAGAACAGGACGCCCCCGGCATCGTCTGGCGATGCCGAGGGCGTCGGGCGGTTGCGGCCAGGCCGCGTCTAGAAGTACGATGCCAGCTTGCTTGCCTCGCGCTCGCGGAACGCCAGGTTGATCCGCAGCCGTTCGAGGTGCTGATCGAGCGTCTTCTGGCCCTGCCGCACGCGCGGCACGCTGAAGAACGCCTCGATGTCCGGCACCCGCTCCGGGGTCGAGAGCGCCGTGATCCCCGCCAGCATCCGCACGTGCGTGTTGTCGGGGAACTTCGCCACCATCTCGTCCCAGTGGGCCTTGACGAACTCCCAGGCGAGCTCGCCGCCCTCCAGGTTGCCCATCAACGAGCCGATCAAGAACGGCGCGTTCTGGGTGCGGATGTCCGGCGTCAGGGTGCGGTCCAGCGTGCGCTGCATCAGCCCGCGATCCTTGAAGTTGGCGAGGCTGAACAGGTAGCGCTGCTCCTCCTGCGGGGAGGCCGCTTCCTTGTAGCGCGACCAGAACAGGTCGTAGTCGGCGGCGTCGCCCGTGTGCGAGGTGATCGCGATCACGGCGGGCACCACGTCGCGGTCCACGCTGGTCCGGTCCTGCACGAAGGCGGCGTGAAGCTCACGGGCCTTCGCCTGCGTCGCCGCGTCCTCGCCGGTGGTGCCCAGCGCCGAGATCAGCGTGCCGCGTAGCTGCGCCGTCAGGTCGGCCTCGCCCGCCTTGCGCTCCCAGCCGAGCCGGGCCACGGACGGCCCGACTAGCTCGCGCACCAGCGCCTGGAGCTTCGGGCGGTCTGCTGGCGCCATCATCCGGTTCAGGTACTCCAGGCCGCCCAGCAGCGCCACCCAGACGTTGCGGTCCGTCTCGGTGGTGAACAGCTTCGCCATCGCCAGGAAGTCCGGCACCGGCGTCAGGCCGGCCAGCACCGAGGCCCAGGTGTCCGACACGAGGTTGAACCGCTCGACCGCGCTCAGGGAGTCCTGCACACTGGCCGTGAGGCCGGCCAGCAGGTCGGGGCTGTAACGGGTGCGGAAGAAGCCGCTGCCGCGCTCGTTCGCCACCACCCACTCGAC
>JADLBT010000413.1 GCA_020847555.1 Gemmataceae bacterium | reverse complement strand
GCGGCGGAGTTGCCGAAGGTCGAGATGCCTGAGGTGGCCCTCCCGAAGGTCGAGATGCCGGAGGCCCCCAAGTTCGACCTGCCGGCCGCGGAGCTGCCGAAGTTCGACATGCCGGCCGCGGAGCTGCCGAAGGTCGAGATGCCCGAGGTGGCCGTCCCGAAGGTCGAACTGCCGGAAGCCCCCAAGTTCGACGCGGCTCTGCCGCACCCCGAGCTGCCGGCGCTGCCGGAAGCCCCGAAGTTCGAGCTTCCCGAGCAAGGTCCGCTCGAGGCCCCCGAGATGGGCGAGCTGCAGGACTCGATCGAGGTTCGGGAGGCCGTGGCCTGGCGGGAAACGATCGAGTTCGAAGAGGCTGAACTGCCCGACAACGACGACGTGATCCGGCGGATTCCACCGCTGACCCGTTCGCCCGACGTTCGCCGGCCCGGCGGGCGCTCCGGATCGCAATGCGATGCGGTCGCGGAGTCCCAGCCGGGCCGTTGCGATTCCCGTCGCCGCGTGCCCCTCAGGCGCCGGCCCCCGGCGCCGTCGACACGAGCACGATGACCGAGAAGATCACCAGGTCCACCGCGAAGTGCCAGGCCCACGGCCAGGCAATCCCGCGCGTCGCGATCATGGCCTTGCCGAGCATCAGGCCCACCCCGGCCGAGGCCACCGCGCCCCTCGCGCCCGATGGCGAGCCGCCGTAGAAGTGACCCAGTCCGAACCAGACGGCCACGAGCCACACGGCCATCGCCGGGCCCACCGCAGGGACCAGCCGCGACATCGGGGCGGAGCGATACGCCGCCTCCTCGAAGAAGCTGTTGAGGAGAGCAGCGACGATCGCCAGGCCGAAGTACGGCAGCGCCGCCTCGAGATCGACGACGGCAGGCACCGACCCGACCGCGACCGCCGCCGTGATCCCCACGAGGAAGATCAGGCCGAGCGGCCCCAGGATCGACCACCGCACCGGTTGCCGCAGCATCGGCGCACGCAGGCCGGACCGGCCGACGACCGTCCCCGGCAGGATGTACGCGTCGCGGGCCCGGGTCCCGGTGAGCAGGACGAAGGCGACGACCCCCAGG
Source organism: Gemmataceae bacterium (assembly GCA_020847555.1). Next base: position 2,651 of record JADLBT010000413.1, on the reverse strand, counting down.
CCGGCGACGGCCAGCACCAGCCGTTGGGCCAACAGCGACGTCACCTCGTGCGTCGATGCGGGAACCAGTCCGGACCAGGCCGCCGACGCGAAGAGCACGGGCATGACCGCCAGCAGCACCGCGAGGAGGGCCATCACGTCGAGATACCCCGCGAGCGGCCGGAACGCACCGATCAGGCGCGCCGTCAGCGACAGGGCCACCGCAAGCAGCACCACCGCCAGCGGCATCCACGGCGTTGCGATCCCGAAACCCTCGCGGAGCACAATTTCAGGCAGGCGACTCAGAAGGAGCGTGGCGACCCAGGCGCCCGCGACCAGGGCCAGCGAGCGCGCCGGCGTCGACGCCTCGGTCGGCCGAGCGCCGCCCTCGTGGACCGCGCGTGTGGCCGTGCTCGTGCGGAACGATCCGATGCGCGAAGCCTGCCGGAGATCCCTGACCACCCTCCTCTGTCGATTGCGTGAGGAGAGGTTGAGGCTCCATTCAGCCCGGGCCATCCCGGCCGGCACCGGTCGGGCCTAGGTGCTGGCCCCGATCTTCCTGGGCGGCGCGGGGATCTGTGCCCGGATGAGCGTGCCGCCGCCGGGCGGGCTGACCACCTCGAGGCGACCGTCGACTGCCGCCACGCGGTCGGCCAGGCCCTGGAGGCCCGAACCGCGGTCCGGACCACCGCGTCCGCCTCGGGCGCGTGCTTCGCCACGTTCGCCAGCCCTTCCGAGACGACGAAGTACGCGGCCGCCTCCACCTCGGGCGACAGCCGGGCCGTGGGGATGCCATCCACCCGGACCGGAACTGGCGAACGACGCGCCAGCGCGGCGAGCGCGGGGCCCAGGCCGGCCTCGGTCAGGACCGTGGGGTGCATGCCCCGCGCCAGGTCGCGCAGTTCCGCGAGCGCGTCCCGGACCTGGCCGGCGGCTGCGTCCAGCGTGGCGGCAAGGGTTGCGTCGGCGGCCGCCGGAGCGTCCGACCCCACCTGGGCGCGCGCCTGCTGGATGGCCAGCGAGAGCGCGACCAGCCGCTGCTGCGCGCCATCGTGCAGATCCCGCTCCAGCCGGCGTCGTTCCTCGTCGCCCGCCCGGACGATCCGAGCCCGGGATTCCCGCACCTCGCCCAGCTGCGCCTGGACATCCGCCTGCAGCTGCTCGTTCTCGACCGCGAGCCGCAGCGCGGCCGCGACCGCCTCGACCAGACCGGCGTTCTCGAGCAGGGCGGGGTCGTGGACGATGGCGGCCATGGTGCGGCCGCCGCTGTTCGGGCCCTCCGCTTCGGGCGCGTCAGTTTCCAGGACCGTCACTGCTCGATCCGAGCCGACCGGCGGCAATTGCGTCGGGCGGCCGTCGGCGCCGACGTAGCTCGCGAGGTCGGGCGACCAGCGAAGGACCTCGAGCGTCGGGTCACCCAGCGCGGCAGCAAGGGTGTCGCGCAAGCGGACAGGCTCCTTCGTCGATCCGAGGCGGATCACCAGGTCGGCGACCGCGCCACGCGCGATCCGCGCGCTCAGGAGGGTGAACAGGAACCCCGCCGGCAGGGCGATGTAGACGAGGGGCAGCCACGAGATCGGCGCGAGGTCGCCCGTCCCCGTGCGGGCCAGCGCGTCCGGCAGCACGGACAGCAGCGCGAAGGCACCGCCCGCCATGACGGGGATCAGCGTCCGCCGGGCGGGCCCGGAGGCAAGCGCCACTCGCCGAACGATGAGGATGCCCAGTGCGACCGCCATGCCGAAGGCGAGCAGGAAGCTCGTGGGATTCAGGTGGACGGCGAGGTCCGGGGCGACGGCGAACGGGTTCTCCGGACAGGGGCAGAACTCCGACGGCTGGAGCGTCACGAATTGCAGTCCGGCGAAGGCGAGCGAAGCGGCCAGGATCGCCGCGACGGCGGCGCGGTGCAGCGGCGACCCCAGGCGACCCGACGGGAACGACAGCAGGAGCCATGCGAAGAGCACCCGGCCGGCGAGCTGGGCCAGGAGGGACGCCGGCCCCACGAGTGGGATGGCACTGAACAGGAAGTCGCCGCCGAACCAGGCAAACCCCAGGCCCGCGAGGATCGGGCCCGTCCGGTTGGCCGGGCGGCGGTCCCAGGCAACGAGTCCCGCCGCGATGAACGCACCACCGGTCAGGGCGTCGCTGAGCACCGCGTCGGCCGGCTGGCCGGCGTTCGCCAGCGTCACCTCCGCGGCCGCCCCCACGGCCAGGGCGACCGGGATGAGGGCAACCGGCCAGCGGCTGCTGCCCGGCCGACGCGGGGTCATGCCGGCTCCGGCACGTCAGGCACCGAGGAACGTGAGGACGGCGAGCACCCGGCGGTGGTCGTCGGCCGCTGGCTCGAGACCCAGCTTGGAGAAGATCGACGCGATGTGGGTGTCGACGGTCTTCTCGGTGACGAACAGCCGCGATGCGATCGCCTGGTTCGACCGTCCCTCGGCCATGAGCGCCAGAACCTCGCGCTCACGTGCCGTCAGGTCGCGCAGGGGATCCGCCCGGCCCCGGTCGCGGACCAGGTCTGCGATCACCGCCTGGTCGATCACCGATCCGCCGCGGGCGACGCGTCGGACTGCGTCCACGAAGTCGTCCGTGTTCGCGATCCGGTCCTTCAGCAGGTAGCCCGTGCCCCACGTGCTCTCGTGGAGCAGCCGCAGGGCGAAAGCGGGCTCCAGG
>JADLBT010000412.1 GCA_020847555.1 Gemmataceae bacterium | reverse complement strand
CTCGAAATCATCACCGCGGGATCGAACGGACTTGGCTTTTGCTCGTCCTTCGGCTCCACACCGCAGACCGGAGGAGTCAGCGCCACCCGAATGGTGAAGCCGCGCTTGGGATCGAAGTCGGCCCCCCCGTAATTCGCCTCGGCGAACTTCGGGCCCACGACCAGTGCGTACTCATCGGGCGACAGGTTCATCATCTGCTCGTCCGGCCGCACGAACTGGAGGTTGCGTCGCTCCGAGCGGACTGACCAGTTACGAATGAGGGCTTCCCAGGTCCCGGGCGCACAGCGACCGCGGGCATACAGGTACAGGTCGAGGTCGTACCACTGGTCGCCGACGTACACGAAGGCCGCGCTGGTCTTGGGAACCTGGAAGAGGTAGACCCTCTTTTCGTCCGGAGCGCCGATCTGGTCTGGATACGTCACGCCCTCCGCCGTTGGCACCTTGAACTGCCGCAAATGATCGCTCGGGACGGTTGTAGTGATGCACGTGGGTGGGGCCGCGGGGCCACTTCCAGCGGGAGCGGCAGTAGGAGCGGGTGTTGCCTGACCGTAAACCGGACCGGCATGTTCCGGTAGCAGCGAGACCAGCAACGCGGCGCCGATGATCAGGAGGGTGAGCCCGCGCATAGCATTCTCCCGGTAGCGGCTGGCCGGCCATGCTATGGCCGGTCCAGGGAGGCACCGGGTTCGCGAAAATCCGTATCTCGCCGGTGTCCTGCCCGCGCTAGTATAGGTGCTGGGCAGGTGTGCTGCAAGAGGGGTGAGGGGAGCGGCCGCGAGTCGGCAGGTGACCCATTTACCTCAACTTCATTCACACCTTCATCGCCGGCCAGGGTCTTTTCACCAGGTGATCCCGGCTGAGGCGACCAGGGCAACGGCGCGAGTGGGCCGGCCGGCGTAGCAGCGGAGCGCTTCAGCAATATTCGCCCAACGGCGCCGGCGTAGCAGCGCGATGGCGAGGTTCTTACTCGCAGCGAAGGCTTGCGGGGCGGCCCCGCGGCGGATCTGGCCGCGGTCCTCATCGAAGGTGACGTCGCGGACACAGTGGGTGCGGTTCTCGATGCCCCAGTGCCCGCGGTTGGTCCGGAGCAGCCGCGCGGCGTCGGCTCGTTCCGGCCCGGCGCTGGTGATCAGATAGCTGACCTCGTGCTCAGTCTTGACGATCCGGCCCTGGCGCACCTGTTGCCGCCAGCGCTCCACCCGGCAGACCTGGGCCAGGTGCGGCCATCCCAGGTAGGCGTTGACCTCCGGATCGGCCAACGCCCACAGCCGCCGCTGGTCCCAGCGGCCGTGCCGCGCCTTCGGCTCGCGCTGGACCGCCACACTGAAGCTGCCGCCCCGCTCCGCCAGGTCCCGCCTCAGCCAGGGCGGGACTGGGGATCCTGCGCGATCGCGCCCGCTCTCGTCAGGAGGCGCCTCGCTCCAGAGGGGGAAAAGCTACCGCGATCCCCTCGCGCAGCGCCGGCTGGTTCTCATCCACCGGCAGGACGTAGTCGCCTCCCCCAGCCACGATCTGCGCGCTGATGCTGCGCTGCGTCAGCAGGGCATCGCCGGTCACCAGCCGTCCCCCGACCAACTCCCTGGCCTGCCCCGGCTCGGCCAGGAGGCGTTTCACTGCTGCGAGCTCCTGGCCCTTGCCCGCACCGCGGACCTGGGCCAGGATTGCTCCGGCGCCGTGGGCGTGGGCCCCAATCAGATGCACGCCCGGCAGGCCCGCCCCGTGCACGCCGCGGAGCGCCTTGCCATCGAGCGCGATCGGCTCTCCAGTCTGCACGCCGGTCGCAGCCAACCAGCTGCCGACCGCTCGCTCGAACGCCTCCACATCCAGCGCTTTGAACACCCGATGCAGCGTCGCGACGCTCGGGCTCCGCCCAGCCGGCAGCCCCAGCTCGGTCAGCAGGCCCGGATCGTCTTCGACCCGTTCCCGCCCCCACTGCGCCATCGCGTACAGGCTGCGGGCTCCGCACAGAATCGCCGCCACGGCGAATTGCAGCAGCCCAACCAATGGCAGTGGCTCGCGGGCCGGATCCCAACCGTATGGCCGACGTGGGTCGGGCACCGCCGCCAGGGCTGCCGCCAGCGACCCGGGTGGGGCTGTCCCCACCGCCGGGAGTGGCTTCCGCATCGTCGCCTCCGTCCGCAAAGGCTTCGAGTTACTCAGCCCTTCCAGTCTACCCCAGCCTGAGTCTGGTGAAAAGACCCTGATCGCCGGCAGATGCCTCTTGACTGGACGGGACATGTGCAGTATCGTGAGCCGAGCATGCATCTGGGCGCTCGGCCGGCCTTCAGGGCGGAGCATGGCGGTTGCCGGGCGCCAGAGGTTCACCTTGTTCAGTGACGCGGGGTTGGGGTGCGTTCGTTGGGAGTCCGGGCGTGGCCGGTGACTCCATTCGGATTCCGATTGACCAGGTCAGAGCGGCCGGCTCCGAGTTCAAGCTCGCCAGCCAGCAGAGCCTCGAGATCGTCAAGCGGCTTCAGCGAGCGGTTGGCGACCTGGAGACGCAGTGGGAGGGCTACGCGCAGCAGCGCTTCTTCCAGGAGTACCGCCAGTGGGAGACGATGATGCGGCAGCTCTCGCAGCTGCTGGAGGACGTCGGCGTGCAGCTCCAGGCGGTCGCGGGCGATTTCGAAGAGGCGGACCGGCAGGCCGCCCGCAAGTTGACGT
>JADLBT010000411.1 GCA_020847555.1 Gemmataceae bacterium | reverse complement strand
GACCGGCTCGACGGCCGGCACCATGCCCTCGTCCACGGCGAACGGCCCGACCGCCGACGAGATGTTGCCGCAGGTGCCGAGGAACTCGACGATGGGCGACTCCACGTCTACCTGCCCGAAGCGGAACGTCACGTCCGCGCCGGTGTCCGGACCGGCCAGCCCGATCACGGCCACCTTGCTCAGCGACGAGATACCGCCGCCCACCCCGTCGATCTCCCGACCATAGGGGTCCGGGCTGCCGATGGCCGCCAGCATGATCGCCCGCTGCGCCGCGTCGTCGTACTGGGCAAGGTCGGCCTCGCGGAAGAGGACCGCCCGACTGGTGCCGCCCCGGTAGAAGGCGGCCGGTACTGTCACCTGCGGCATCTGCCTGCCCCTTTTGCCCTACAGCCCACTCAGGACCTCTTGCACTTCCTTGTTCCAGCGGTCAAGCTCGCTCTTGATATCGGCCTTGTTGAACATGATGGCCTCAAATGCCCGCTGGTATCCGTCCGAACGCTGCACGCCCGTGAGCAACTCAACCTCAGTGGTCACCCTCGGTGTCGATTCCTTCGCCAACTTCGTCCAGACCGCCGAGTCTGGCAACTTCTGAAGGCCAGGATACTTGTCGGTCCAGCCCACTTGCGGCGTCACGATGCCGCCGTCAAACAGGTCGGACCCGTGTTCGGCAGCGATGAACTGGAGGAACTTGAACGCGGCCTCCCGCTGCGGGGACTTGGCAAACACTCCGGCGGTCCAACCCGGCCCGCTGAAGTAGATCGGCTTCGACGGGTTGATCTGTGGAGCCAGCAGCGACTTCACATTTTGCCACTTGTCGGGATTTAGCTGCTTGAAGGTGCCATAGGCCCACTGGCTCATCGCCGTCGTGGAGGACGTCTCCTCCTTCGCGATCTTCGCAGACCCTGACTCCTTGTCCTGGGGACGCAGCATCGACGCGCCCTTGGCCACGTAGTCAACAAGATTCTGCATCGCGGCGAGACCCTGCTCTGAGTTGAGCAGCGAGGTCTTCCCATCGTCGGAGAGCAGTTTGCCGCCGGATTGCAGGAAGAACGGCTCCCAGAACGCGTAACTTCGGTCTGGGCCATAGCCGTGCTGAATCATGAAGCCGTCGCGCGTAATCTGGCCGCCCGCGTCCTTCTTCGTCATCTTGGCGGCCCAGGGGCCAAGCTCGGCCCAGGTGATCGGCGTCTGCTGATACTTGGCGATGTCCCCGGCGATGCCGGCCTCTTCGGCGTGCTGGCCGTTCACGAACAGGTTGACGGGGATGGCGCTCCACTCCAACGGCACGTTGAAGTCCTTGCCGTCCACCTTGAGCGCATCGATGACGCCCTTCTCCCAGAAAACATCCCACTTCTCTTTGCCGCCCCACGCGCCATAGTCCACCGGCGCGTACACGCCCGCCTTCGCGAACTTCAGGCGGAACGCCTCCGTTGCCTCGAAGATGTCAGGGCCGGTGCCGGATGCAAGCTGCGGCAGCATCTTGGTCTTGTAGTCGTCGTCCCGCTGGACCTGGTAGTCCACGTCGGTGCCGAACTTGGCCTTTGCGTCGGGGAAGATGATCTCGCGGTACGCCTTGTCGGTCGGGTCGTACTGGTGCCGCCAGAACGTCAGCTTGACGGCGGCGGTGCCGGCCGCCGGCTTCGGTGCGCTGGCCGACGATGCGGCTGGCGCCTCCGTCTTCGCAGCCGGAGCGCTCGTCGCCGCAGCCGGAGCGGCCGGTGCCGACGGAGCGCTCGTTGCCGCCGGCGGGGCAGTCGGGCTAGCCTGTTGGCCGCAGGCCGCGAGCAGCAGACCGGCCACCCCGAAGGCGCTCCCCCGTAGCACGTCTCGCCGAGACACCGAGCGTCGTCGCATCGACATGTCGTTGGTACCCATCTCCACTCCCCTTGCCTGCATCAACAGGTCGCACTGACGGCTACGACGCCACCATCCGGGCCGCCAGCGACGTGCACCACCCCGGTGCAAGTACGCGGTGGACGGCCCAGACCACCACGCACACGGGTACGGACTCTCCCTGGACTCGCCTATCCCTTGATGCCGGACATCGCGGCACCCTTGATAAACTCGCGCTGCAAGATCAGAAACAGCACCAACACGGGAATCGTCGCGATCACGGAGACGGCCAGCAGTTGCCCGTACTCTGGGGCGCGCTGCTCTCCCATGTAGAACACGATGCCCAACGGAATGGTCCGCATCTCGTCCTGGTTCACGACGACCAGCGGCCAGAGAAACGAGTTCCACGAGCCGGTAAAGCTGAAGATGCCGAGCGCGGACAGGGCGGGACGGCACATCGGCATCATGATTGTCCAGAAGATACGAGGCTCACTCGCGCCGTCAATGCGTGCAGCGTCCATGTACTCGCTGGGCAGCGACAAGAAGAACTGGCGCATCAGGAACGTGCCGAAGGTCGTCGCCAGTCCGGGTCCGATCAGGCCGGCGTAGGTGTTGACCCACCCAAGCTCTTTGATGATGAGATAGGTCGGCACCAGCGTGACCTGGATCGGCAGCATGATCGTGCTGAGGATGAACAGGAACACGAGGTTTCTGCCCGGGTACTGGAACTTCGCGAGGCTATATCCGGCCATCGAGCAGAGCAGCATCGGCGCGAAGGTCTGCGCAAGTGAGACGATCATGGAGTTGAGGAAGTAGCGGCCGATGTTCTTCTGGAACGGCAGGATGTAGTTCTGCCACTGCGGCGACGATGTCCACCAACGAATCGGAACGGTGAAGATCTCCGCTTCGGGCTTCAGCGAGCCAACGACGGCGAACGCCATCGGCACCAGCATGAAGATCGAGAAGACGACCAGGACGCCGTACAACGCGGCGTAGCCGGCCATACGGCCGACGGAGGGCCGCCGACGGGCGACGGGTGGCGCGGCGGGCGCACGCACGACCACGCTCATTGCTCGTCCACTCGGAAGACGCGTAACTGCACTAGCGTCAGCACAACCAGGGCCAGGAACAGGACCATCGAGACGGCGGAGGCGCGGCCCATCTCCAACAACTGGAAGGCGCGGAGATAAATCTCGATGGGTAAGATCCGCGTTGCGTCGGCCGGCCCGCCGCGCGTCAGCACGTAGAACGAGTCGAATGCCTGCACCGCGTTGATAATCGCGATGATGGTGACGAACATCAGTTGCGGTCGGAGGAGCGGCAACAGGATGTAGCGCACCCGCGCAATCGTCCCGGCGCCGTCGATGGCCGCCGCCTCAAGGTACTCCGACGGGACCCCGAGCAGCCCGGCCAGCAGGATGATCATGTAGTAGCCGGTGGTTTTCCAGAGGTCCACCAGGATGACGCTAGGGAGCGCCAGGACGGGACTCGTCAGCCAGGGGACACCCTGCGGGAACCACGGCGCGACAAATTGGTCGAGCAGGCCGCGCGGGTAGAAGAGCGTCAACCAGATCAGCGCCGCCACGACGGTCGTCATGATCACCGGAAAGTAGAACGTCAACTCAAACAGGTGGCGGAACCGCGGCAGCGAATACAGGACAAGCGCCAACACCAGCGAGGTCAGAACGAGCGGTATCGTCTGCCCAACCACGAAGATCGCCGTGACCTTGAACGAGTTGAGGACACGCTCGTTTGTGAACAGGAAGACGTAGTTGTCGAGGCCGATCCAGCGCGGCGGGGTGAGGAGGTCGTACCGCTGAAATGAGATTTCGGCGGCGCGCAGCATCGGGTAGAGGCGGAATCCGAGAAACAGCAGCAACACCGGCAGGACGAACGCCACGCCCCACGCCTTCTGCGCTGTCCGGTAGGTAAATCGCGGACGCGGAGCCGAGGGGCCCAGTGTGACGACGCCACGCTGCGACGATGTCTGCCCTGACGTGATGTGCCTCCCCATTGACAGCACGTTCCGCTAGCCGGTGCGGGCTCGCCCGGCAGAATAGCGGCCCGCAACCGGGGACTTCAACTGCATCCCTGCACCGGTGGGCCGTCGTTCACCAAGCCGGCGGCACGACACAACACCACGCGGTCGCCCCCGACTTCTCCTGAACGAGGGAGCCGGGGGCGACCGCGTGGTGACCTGGCGGGAGCGGAGCGGTCTAGCTGCGCTGCGCCAGCGGCACGAACGCCTGGGCGCGCGGCCCGACGTACTTCGAACGCGGGCGAATGATCCGGTTGTTGGCGTACTGCTCCTGCGCGTGCGCCGACCACCCAACGATGCGCGACGAGGCGACAAAGGTCGTAAAGACGTTGAGCGGGAAGCCGAGGTAGTAGAGCACCGTCGCGGCATAGAAGTCCACGTTGGCGACGAGCCGCTTGCGGGCGCGGACGTGGTCCTCGGTCAGCAGGGCGATCTCGACGAGGGTGGCGTCCTTCGACTCGGCGGCGAGGCGGCGGCACATGTCGCGCAGGTGTGGCGTGCGGGCGTCGCCGGTCTTGTAGACGCGGTGCCCGAACCCGGAGATCAGCCGCCGGTTGGCGAAGGCGTTCTCGACCCACG
>JADLBT010000410.1 GCA_020847555.1 Gemmataceae bacterium | reverse complement strand
GGCGTCAGCCCGCCGGTAAGGCGCTCGCACCGGCGGGCTGACGCCGCGCCGCTCGCCAGGTCGTGGCCGTTTGGTCCGGTAGCGCCAAGCCGCAAGCAGCAAAGGTGCCCCGGACTCGTGGCACCCGCCGGGAGGGCGGCCCCCAACGTTGGGAACCGCCTCTCCTGCGCGGGCGCCGCTCACCGCCGGACTGCCGACGGCCGGGCCACTCCCCGCCGGGGAGGCTTCTCGTCGTGGACCCAACCGCTAACAGCCCCGGGTCCGTCACACCGCCCCCGCGCTATCGCGGCCTTGCCGGGGCGACGGCCTACGCTCTGCTCGCGATCCTTCTCGTCGGCGCGTGCGGTCTGATCGGCGGCGCCGCGGTGTGGTGGACGACTGGCTCGGCCGGTTCTGCCCGCCACCTCATGACCCGCATGGCCCTTCTCGCCGTCGCGGGCGGGCTCGCGGCCGGGGTCGCACGCCTGATCTGCGGCGGCGCCACCGACCGCCTGCTGTCGCTGAAACTGGTGCCCGGCGACCTGGGCGGGATCCTCGGCTTCCTCGCTGCCCTGCTGCTGGCCGGTTACCTGACCGCCGTCTACCCGTCTCTGCAGGGGGCGCCGGGCGGCCCCGCTCTCGGCAACGCTGTGGAACTCGCCGGCCCGACCCTTGGCGGCGGTCGCTTCGACCTCGCCGCGCTCCGCGGCAACGTCGTGCTGATCGACTTCTGGGCGAGCTGGTGCTGGCCGTGTCGGGCCGAACTGCCCCGCCTCGAAGCCCTCCACGCCGCCCACCGCCACGAGGGGCTGCGCCTTGTCGGGGTCAGCCTGGACACTGACCGCGCCGCCCTCGAGAAGTTTCTGAAGACCCACCCGCTGCCCTGGCCGCAACTGTTCCCCGCCGAACCCGAGGAACGCGGCTTTGACGGCCCCCTGGCACGCCGGTTCGGGGTGGCGAGCATTCCGCACATGCTGGTCATCGACCGCGCCGGCAAGGTGGCGGCCCGCGCGGTTCACGGCGCTCAGATCGACGAGGCAGTTGCCCGCGCCCTTGGCAGGCCGGTCCCGGATCCCGCGCTCGTCCCGCTCCGGTGGCCACACCTGGCCCTGATGACGTCCCGCTGGTGGATCCTGGTGGGGTGCTGTGTGGGCGGGGCCGCCGCGGCCGCCCTCATCGAGGCGGTCCTGCGCCGCACGTTCGCGAGGCGCCCCTCCAGCCCGGCGCCGTCCGAGCCCGCAGCGTAAGCGAGGGCGGGCGGCGCTCCGGGCATCACGTCCCCGGCGGCGTCTCCCCCTCGACCACGTCGGCGGCGTGGGCCTGCTCGATCACCTCGTCGGTGCTGGCCGGGTCCACCGCCCGGCAGCTGGCGGTCAACTGCTCGGCCAGGTCGCGCAAATCGCCTTGCCACGCCTCGGCGGTCGTGTCGGGCGGCGTCACCTGGACGAACTCGCCGCACAGCAGAATCAGGCGCAGCAGGTGGCGGAAGACGATGCCCTCCTGTTTCACCAGATCGCGCGACTGCACGAACTTGTTGAAGTTGCCGCCGAACTGGAGCAACTCGCCGGCCGCCCAGACCGCCTGTGTGCTCACGTCGGTCACGTCCGGGTAGGTCGCGTCGAACAGCAGCCGCAGTTTTTCCGCCAGTGTCGGCGGCCGCTCCTCCCACTCGTCTTCCTCCTCGTCGGCGTCCGGGTCGGGCGGCGGTCTGGCGATCATCAGCCCGCGGCGGATCAAGTCCTCGTCCAGGCGTGTCAGCGCCAACGGGCCGGGCGGGAGCCGGTCCGGGAACGGCACGCGCACAAACTTCAGCAGCGGCCGCGGCATCTCCAGGACGCTCTCAAATGCCTGGATGCGTTCCTCGCGGTTGGCGAGGCCGAGGTGATTGACGAGGTACGCCCCGTACAGGGGGTGGACACTGCGGAAGACGAGGAGTTTGTCCAACTCCGGCGTCGGGTGTGCCATCTCCGCCCGGTATGCCTTCAGCGCCGCGGCGGCCGCCTCGGCGTCGGGCGCGTCCCCGCCGGTCGGGACGGCAGGCGGTTCGGGCTCCAGCCGGACGTACCCCCTGGCCGCGAGCGTTTGCAGCATGTGCTCCAGCGCGACCTCCCCCACCTTGATGCGCGGTTCGTCCATCAGGCGTTTGCGGATGACGGCCCGCACGCGCGCCACCTCCGGCGACAGCTTCAGCAGGTACGCGAGCAGGCGCCACGGCAGCGGCCCCTTGCTGTAGAGCTTCCCCGGCGGCGCTCCTTGCAACTGCCGAAACTGCCCCTCGCCCCAGTAAACCCGGGTGTCGCTGCGCGTCGGCTTCTTTCGCTTGAGATCCTTCTTCGCCCTGATGAGGGCCGGGTCGCGCGTCGTCTCGGGGATGGCGTCGAACTTCTCGCGCCAGCGCAGGATCTTGACGTCGTCCTCGTGGGCGAGCGCGAAGACGTACCCGCGGTCGTCGTACTGCGGTCGGCCGGCGCGGCCGAAAATCTGGTGGGCGGTGCTCGCGTCGATCAGCTTCTCCTTGCCGAACGGCCCCTTGACGAGCGACGTCAGCACGACCGACCGAGCCGGCAGGTTGATGCCGGCGGCGAGCGTCTCGGTGCAGATCACCAGCGCCAGCATCTTGCGCTCGAACAGATCCTCGACGACGCGGCGGTACTTCGGCAGCATGCCGGCGTGGTGGACGCCGACGCCGCGATGCAGCATCTGCTTCATCTTCGGGCCGACGCCCTGCGTCCAGTCGAGTTTGTTGACCTCGGCGTGCAGGGCGCGCTTCTGCTCGTCGGTCAGGAGCGGGAGGCCCTTGAGCTGCTCGGCGACGCTCCAGCACTCGTCGCGGTTGAAGCAGAACACCAGGGCCGGCGTGTAGCGCTTGCCGCCCTCGCCCCTCGCCATGAGGACCAGTTGCTCGTTGAGGAGTTGGTCGGGCACCCACTGGTACGTCAGCGGCACCTTGCGCTCCTTGCCCTCGACCAGGGTCACCTTGCGGCCGTGGCAGCGGTCGAGCCAGTTGAGGAACTCGGCCGCGTTGCCGACGGTAGCGGACAGGAGCAGGAGACGGACGTGCTCCGGCAACAGGCTCAGGGTGAGTTCCCAGACGATACCGCGCTGTGGATCGGCGAAGCTGTGGAACTCGTCCATGACGACGGCGCCGACGTGGGAGAAGTCGAACGCCTCGCAGTGGAGGAGTCGGTTGAGAAGAATCTCGGCGACGACGACGAGTACCCGGGCGTTGGGGTTGACGCGGCGGTTGCCGGTGACGAGGCCGACGTCGTCGGCGCTGAACCCCCAGCGGACGGCGGACGCCTGCATCTCCTGGAACTTCTGCTCGGTCAGGGCGATGAGGGGGGTGGTGTAATACGCGACCTTGCCGGTGTGCAGCGCCTCGAACAGGGCGGCCTGGGCGATGAGCGTCTTGCCGGTGCCGGTCGGAGCGCAGACGAGGACGCCCGGGTCGGTGGTGAACCAGGTCAGGAGAGCCTCTTCCTGGACCGGGTACGGAGCGTAGGGGAGTTGCTCGAGGTACAGGTCGGCGAGCTGATCGCGCGTGCGGGTCGTGGAAGGCATACTGAATTGTACAGAACCGCCGAGGGGAACGGCCCGCTAGCCCTACGGGGAGCGTCGGCGTCGCCCCTTCGGTTGCTCATGGGCGGGCTGCCCGAGCAACTCCTGCCAGGTCGCTGCGGGCCGCCTGCGCTTGAGCAACTCCTCAAGCTGGGCCAAATCGTCAAGCTGCTCGATCGCCGCAGTGGTCTGTGCGTCGGGCGGTCCGAAGGTCTCGTCGCCCTGAAGGGTAACCCTTTCTTCGCCTCACCCACCGCCCCCTCGGCGGGCCAGGCGAGCGTACTGGCCCGGTGCCGGGCTCAACCGAACCACGCCGGCATTTCCCCGGCGGGCGGGAGCTGGACCACGCTCAGACTGCTGATCTGCGGATGACGGCGCACCTCCCGCAGAGCCTCCTCGGGCGGGGGCGAGTCGAGGTTGACGACCGCGATCGCCTCGCCGCCGGGCTGCTGCCGGCCGACCGTCATCTGGGCGATGTTCACCTGGTGCTTGCCGAAGATTGTCCCGATGAAGCCGATCAGCCCCGGCACATCGCGATGCGTGAAGATCAGCATGATGCCGTCGAGGTAGGCGTCGAGGTGGTACGGCCCGAGGTGGACCAGCCGCAGGTACTGGTTGCCGAACAACGTTCCGGCGGCGGTGTACGACTTCTTGCCGGTGACGATGTCGGCGGTAATGAGGGTGCTGAAGTCGCCCTTGCGCGGACTGATCTGCTCGACGATCTCGATGCCTCGCTCGCGCGCGACCAGCGGAGCGTTGACGATGTTGACGTTCTCGGCGAGGTGCGACTCCAGCAACCCCGCGGTGAAGGCGGCCGTTACCAGCCTGGTGCTGCGCCGGGCGACGTCGCCGCGGTAACTCAGCTCGGCCCGCTTGATCGCCCCCTGCGCCATCTGCGCGTGGAGCAGGCCCAGGCGCCTCGCCATGTCCACGTAGAGGCGCAGCTCCTGCAACTCGGTGCGGTCCACCGCCGCCATGTTGACCGCGAACTGAACGACGCCGCGCGTCAGGAAGTCGATCAGGAGCTGCGCGGCCTCGCGCGCCACCGACTCCTGCGCCTCGACGGTCGAGGCGCCGAGGTGAGGCGTGGTGACGACGTTGGGCAGCTTTAGCAACGGGTGGTCGCCGGGCGGCTCGTTGACGAACACGTCGAGGGCGGCGCCGGCGATGTGCCCGGAGCGCAGCGCCTCGACGAGGGCGTCCTCGTTGATCAGGCCGCCGCGGGCGCAGTTGAGCACGCGCGCCCCGCGCGGCAGCTTCGCCAGCTGGGCGGCGCCGAGCAGGTTCATGTTCTCGGCCCCGCCGGGAGTGTGCAGCGTCAGGAAATCGCAGCGCGGCAGCAAGGTGTCGATGTCCGGCGCAGTCTCGATGCCGAGCTGCGCCGCGCGGTCGGGAGCGAGGAACGGATCCACGCCGACGACCTTCATGTCCAGCCCAATGGCGCGGCGGGCGACCTCCTTGCCGATGCGGCCCAGACCGATGATGCCGAGCGTCTTGCCGGCCAGCTGGGTGCCGAGGAACTTGTTACGGTCCCACTTGCCCTGCTTGAGGGTCGCGTCGGCAGCCGGGATGTGGCGGACGAGGGCCATCAGCATCGCGACGGTGTGCTCGGCGGTGCTGACCGTGTTGCCGCCGGGCGTGTTCATCACCACGATGCCCTTGCGCGTCGCGGCGGCGATGTCGATGTTATCGACGCCGACGCCGGCCCGAACGATGGCGCGCAGCTGGCCGGGATTGTCGAGCAGCGCGGCGGTCACCTGCGGCTTGCTCCGGACCACGACGCCGTCGGCGGCGCGGAGCGCCTCCTGCAGGTCGGCGCCGGTCAGTCCGGGACGGTTATCCAGTTCGATCCCGGCCTGCCTGAGCAGGTCGAGGCCGCCGACTTCGAGCTTATCTGCAACGAGAACGCGAGGCATGGCTTCTTGCCCCTGAACTACTGGGCGGGTCGGACTGCTCCTGGGTCAGCGCCGAATCGGGGTGGGAGGACGGTCCGCCGGGAGCAGCTCAACCGACGGAACGCCGAACCGAACACGGGCCTTGTACGGCAACGCCGTATTACCCGATTTTCACGCCCTCGGCGAACACCCGCTGCGCCGCCGCCAGGCCCTTACCCGGTTCGACCGCGTGGCCCATGTCCCCGAGCACGAGTTCCACGCCGGACAGCGCCGCGAGGACGTCGAACTGGTCGATGTAGCCCATGTGGGCCAGCCGAAGGATCTTCCCTTTCAGATCGTCCTGCCCGTTGGCCAGCTTCAGCCCGTACTGCTTCTCGAGCTTACCGAGCAGGACGGTGCTGTCGATCCCCTGCGGCATCTTGACGACGGTGAGGGCGTTGTTCGGCGGGTCGCTGAACAGCTCCAGCCCCATCGCCTGGAAGCCGGCCCGGGCCGCGACGGCGTTGCGCGCCTGCGCCGCCCAGATGTTCTCGATGCCCTCCGCCCGGATCCGCTTCAGGCTCGCGCGCATCGCCCGGATCAGCGTGTGAGCGGGGGTGAACGGCGTGTCGGGGCCTTCCAGCTTGGCCCGGGCCTTCTTCAGGTCGAAGTAGAAGGTGCGCGGGTTCGGGTTCTTCTCGATCGCCTTCCACGCCTTGTCGCTGACGGCCACGAACGCCAGCCCCGGCGGCATCATCAGCGCCTTCTGCGACCCGGTAACGCACACATCGATGCTCCACTCGTCGGTACGGCACTCCATCGCGCCGAGTCCGCTGACGGCGTCCACGAGAAGAATGGCCGGTGTCGGGGCGACGAGCTTGCCGAACGCCGCGATGTCGTGGCCGACGCCGGTGGACGTCTCACTCAGGGTGGAGCAGACGGCGACCGCGTCCGGGTGGTCGGCGAGAGCCCGGGCAAGCTGCTCGGGGCGGACGGCCTGGCCGTAGGGGACGGTGATGTTGACCGACTCGACGCCGAACGCCTTGCACAGGTTCTTCCAGCGCTCGCCGAACCGGCCGGCGATCAGGCAGATGGCCTTGCCGCCTGGCGGCAGACAGTTCGCAACCGCCGCCTCCAGTCCGCCGGTGCCCGAACTCGTCAGCGGGATGACCGGGTTGCGCGTGCGGAAGACATACCGGAGATCCTCCAGTACCTCGCCCAGGATCTGCCGGAACTCGGGGGTGCGATGAAAAAAGACCGGTTTGGCGAGTTCGAGCAGCGTCTCCTCGGGGACGGGCGTCGGGCCGGGAGTCAGGAGGCGGAACTTCATGCTTCAATCCTTCTCTCAGGGGAAAGGGCGTCAGGGTCGCTGCTATTGTAAGCAGAGGGGACTGCAGGGTCTGCGCGAGCCTCCGCGGAGGCGGTCGGCAGGTCCGTTGGAGCCCGATTCGGCGCGAGCTGGGAACGAGCGTCGTCCCGGTTTCCGCGCCAGAGGAAGCGGCCTGGCGTTGCCACCCGTCCCCCTGACCCGCTCACCGCGCCTATCCCGGTTCGACTGATGCAGCAGGCTCGCCCAGAAAGGCGGGGCAGATAGACTGACCCTGGAGCATGCGACGGAGTTGTTCGCAGTCTTCTCGATATTCAGCAGTCTGCCCAGCCCGCACCGATGAGCCATGAAGTGCCAGAAGTGCCGATGCGGGCTGGGTCAGATGCAGCGCCGGGTCGGGGTCTATTTCACCAATCGCCACCCTGATTTGTCAGCAGTCAGGGCGGTGTGACCCTTGTAGCGGTCGTTGACCTTGTGCATCTCTTCAATGCTGTCGAAGAACCCCACGACATGAGCCGCGCTGAACGACTCGCCAGCCTTCACGGGCTTGCCGTGAATTTCCTCGATCATGACGATAATCCCGCCGGGCCTCTGGCTGGCCCACGCCTCGTACACCACCGACGGTTCGAGCGTCAGTCCGGCGAGCCACGGACCGTCCTTGCCCGACTTCTTGTCGCGCAGGTGATACGCCCGGATGAAGCGATCGGGTGTCCTGTGTGTGTCGCGGCGGTAGCCGAACTTCAGATCGGGCGGGAACGGCTCGAAGAATTCCTTCGCGGGGATGCGCACGCCCTTCGGCCCGCTGAGGTAGCTCAGGTACAACTCGCTGAACGTGTCCCCCTTCTCGTGGCGGACGCAGCCGGGCGTGTCGTTGCGGAGGAACATCTCGTCGGAATCGTTGATGCTGTCGATCCTGTCCATCAGCACGAAATAGCGTTCCCCTCTCGGAAAAACGATCAGTTGCGTCCACTGTGAGCCGGGCTTGCGCCCCGGTGCCGCGTACTCGAACTTGCAGGTCGTTCGCACCGCGACGAAGTCCTTCCCGCGGAGGACTTCAGGCCGCACGGGCTTCATCCGGTGACACAGTTGCGGCCCCTCGACCATGCGCTTGCGGTGGCTGCTGCCGTGGGCCAGCAGGGCGTATGCGCGGCGGCTGGCGTCCATCTCGTTCTCGAACCACACATAGCGGCCGAGACCGTGGCCGTCCTTGGCGAACACCTTATCACCGTAGGCCTTGTCGCTGCCCGCTTCCATTAACCAGTCAACGACCATCAGGCCGTCGCCGATCTCGCGGAAGCCCGTGGTCTTATCGAGGAACGAATGCTTCGCGATGCCGGTCATCCAGTGCCTGGGGTCTTTTTTGGGAATGACGGCTTCGAGCTTGTCGGTCTCGATCTTGATGGCCCGTTCGTCCTCGGTGATGCGGACCCAGTCGGCGTCCCTGGGCGATTGGGCCAGCACCGTCGCAGACCCGGTCAATGCGAGCAGCACCGCGAGAGGCAGCCACACGCCAGCAGCTTTGAAGAGTCGCACTCTTGCGTCCTCCGGATTAAAGATGCGGAGAGCCCACGCGGCCGGGTGGCGATCTGATGCCGTCGAACGCAAAACTCATCCACCGGGGCCGCCTCCCGGCGCCTCACGCCGCGGAGAAACCGAAAGGCAGCCCCGGTCGGGTTTTCCGCTCGAAACTGGCCCTGTTTTTTGCTCGATACCAGTACCACCTACCCGCCCCATCCACGCCTCATTTCGGAGCAGCGGCCGACAAGCGGCGCATGCTCATCCGCGCGCGACGTCATTTTGCCGACAAGGGCTTGATCCTGATGTTCCGATAGGCGACTGGGCCGTGGTTGCCCTGGAACAAGATCGGGCCGGTGGGTACTTCCTTGCCGCGGATATTCTTGCCGCCGGTACTGAGTCCGCCGTTGAGCGCGTGCGGCAGTTCCACGTTTTCATGGATTACCTTGCCGTTGAGCGTGACCTTGACAATCCGAGCGTTGGCCGTTTTGTTGCCCTGGGCGTCGAACTTCGGCGCACGATACTCGATGACGTACTTCTGCCATTGGCCTGGCGCCTTGCAGGCGTTGACCGAGGCGGCGGCAACGCCATAGATCCCGCCCATGTCCTTCGGGCCAATCTTGACATCGCCGAAGTTGTCCATGACCTGGATCTCGTACTCGCCCATGAGATAGATGCCCGAATTCGACCCCTTGGCCACCATGACCTCGACTTCGACCACTGCGTCGCCGAATTTGGCTTCGCTGTAGATGTCCACGCCTCGACCATGGGCCGAGATCACTTTCTGCGGCTCGACGGGATTGATCAGCTCCTTGCCGCCAGGGGTGACGACGAGTTTTCGCGGGTCGTTAGGGTCCAGCGCGGCCGTGCCGACGGTCCACCGGCTGTTCTTGACAGGCTCCTGAAAACGCCAACCTTTCAAGTCCTTGCCGTTGAAGAGTTCGATCCATTTGCTCTCCTCGGCCGCCAGCGAAAAGTTGCTGGTTGCGGCGGCAGCGAGGACCACGGCCACAGCTCCTGCTGAAAGCAACGCCCAAACGCAGCGACGGTTCATACGTGCCTCCGTGGGACCAGGATTGATGTAACGTCCGCCGTGAGTAACACACAACGGAAGCCGGAACTCCTTAAGGACTTTAAGATCAAACCCCTCCTCCTCCACCTCCTCTCCGTTGCGGGGAGGAAGTGGAGAAGGAGGGGTTTTGGCCGGTAGTCTTGAAGGCGCCCGTCGCTTGTGCTCCGGGCTGGTCCCGCGCCGCTCTAGCTATTTCACCGGGGGGGTGCCGATGCCCTGCGACTTGCCGTTCGTGGACGACGAGGGGAGGACAGGACCGGCCTTCTTGATGTCTTCCCGGATCTCCTCGAGCATGCGTGCCGTTTCCCTGCGGCGCTCGTTGAACTCGAAGAACACCGGCCCGGCCAGCACAATGGCCGCGGGGATCCACAGACAGAGCACGGTCGGGAACAGCATCCAGAAACTCGCCCGGTTCGCCTGGGCGTCGGCCCGGGTGCGCAGCGCCAACCGGAACGTGTTGGAGAACTCGAGCAGGGCGGTTGAGAGATCGGTGCCGAGGCGCTCAGCCTGGGTGAGGATCACGGCCAGGTTGCGGACCTCCCCCACCCCAACGCGGTCGGCGAACTGCTGCAGCGCGTGGGGCAGACTGCGCAGCTCCGCCTGCCGCAGGACGATTTGGAACTCCTCGGCAAGGACGGGGTACGAGTGGCGCAACTCCTGGCTGACGCGGGCGAAGGCCGCGAGGATGTGCTGGCCGCCAGACAGGCCGAGGGCCAGCAGATCGAGAGCCACGGGCAGGCCGCGCTCGATCTCGCGGGCTCGCTTGCGGGCCAGGTAGGAGACGTACACGCGCGGAATGCTGAACCCCAGGGCCGACACCAGCAGGCCGCCGATCAGGATCATCGACATGCGCTGGCGGTCGGCGAGCAGAGCGACCGCCAGCGCGATCAGGATCGGCAGGAACACCAGCACCGCGCGGATGGCCGAGTATTCCATCAACGCGGTCGGCCGGTAGAATCCGGCCTCGCGCAGCTCCTTTTCGAGCGCTGCCCGATCCCCGGCCGTCATCGGAGCCCCGGACGCCAGGGCCGGGGTCATCGGGCCGAGGACCAGTTCCGGGTGGCTGCTAACCCCGGACTCACTCTCCGCGGGTCGCAGTCGCTCCACGACGCGCTGCTGTCGGAGCCCGGCCCAGTACAGGGCGACGAACGAAACGAGCCCCACGCCTGCGAAAATCAGCCCGATCCACATCCACTCGGTCATGGTCGTCGCACCCCGTTATGCCGCCGTCCCGCGCGGGCGGCGGAGAAGCCTCTCAGTAGTCCACGCGCAGCAGTTGATACATCCACACGCACCCGATCAGCTCCAGCCCGACCGCGACGCCGAGCATGGCCCACCCGACGGCGGTCGTGAAGAACGTCTGGATGTGCTCCGGCTGAAACAGGGCGTACCCCAGCAGCAGCAGCGGCAGGGCCGACCCGATGCCGACGGCGCCGACCCGGGCGAGGGCGGTTGCCGACCGGAAGTGGGCCCGGAACTGGTTGCGGTCCCGCGCCCCGGCCGCCAGCCGGTCGAGCAGCAAAGCGAGGTTGCCGCCGGTGTGCTGATACAGTGTCACGGTCGAGACGAGAGCCCGGAAATCCAGCAGGCCGACCCGGTCCGCCATCAGCTTGAGCGCGCCGCCGACGGTCATGCCGAGGTTAATCTGGGCCGAGCAGCGCTTGAACTCGTCCGCCAGCGGTTTGACCCCGTCCGTGCCGGCCAGTTCGATCGCCTGTGGCAGGGTCAGGCCGGCGCGCACCGAACGGGCCAGCAGGTAGAACGAGTCGGGCAGTTGCTCCTGCAACTGCTTGCGATAGCGGCCGCGCATGACGATGAACGCGGTCAGCGGGATGCCCATGCCGATGGCCACCCCCAGCAGCCCCATCCACAGCTCCTCGCGGAGGAGGTACATGGCCGCCCCGCAGGCGACGCCCAGCAGGGCGATCAGGCCGAGCGCCTGATCCGGCTTGATGTCCAGGCCAGTCTGGCGGATCGTTTCCTCGAACCCGTGGTCCATCCGCGCGAAGAGATCCTTCTCCCCGTTGGCGCTGCCGTTGGTCAGCAGCATGGTCGTGTCGGAGGCGTCCTCGGGGTTGACCCCGTTCAGCCGGTGTTCCATGTGCTGGCGCCGGCGATCGAGGAAGTACCGGATGACGAGGAAGACGGTGAGGAAGGCGAGGGCAGCGCCGATCCCGACGAGCATTAGCTTGTTGCCGTTCATCGTTGACTCCGCGAAATTACCGCCCGGCCGCGCCGGCGCCGAGGAGATCCTGTTCCGTGACCTGAGTGACTGGCCCCTGGTCGCCGCACTCCATGATCCGCTCGTGGAAGAGCCCCTCGGGCAACTCGATCCCCGACGCGGCGAGGCGCGCCAGGAAGCGGGGGACGTGCCCGGTCGCGTAGAACTCGCCGACAGCCGCTCCGTCCGTCACCCCGGTCTGGCGGAACCCGAAAACGTCGCGCACGACGTACCGCGTGCGGTTCTTCAGCCCGAGGATCTCGGAAATGCGCATGACGCGCCGCCGGCCGCCCTTGAGGCGGGCGAGCTGCACGACAATGGTGATCGCCGAGGAGATGTACTGCCGGATGACCGGCACCGGCATCTCGAACCCGGCCATGAGAACCATCATCTCCAGCCGGGTCAGGGCGTCGCGCGTGTCGTTGGCATGGATGGTGGTCAGCGACCCCTCGTGGCCGGTGTTCATGGCCTGAAGCATGTCCAGCGCCTCGGCTCCGCGCACCTCGCCGACGATGATTCGGTCGGGCCGCATGCGCAGGGCGTTGCGCACCAGGTCGCGCTGCTTGACCTCGCCGACCCCCTCCAGGTTAGGCGGCCGAGTTTCCAGTCGGGCGACGTGCGGCTGCTGCAGCTTCAGCTCGGCCGAGTCCTCGATCGTGACCAGGCGCTCGTCGGAGGGGATGTAGCGTGACAGGGCGTTGAGCAGAGTCGTTTTACCGCTGCCGGTCCCGCCGGAGATCAGGATGCTGATTCGGGCCTCGATCGCGGCCTTGAGGACGGTCAGCAGTTCCGCGGGCATGGTGCCGTTCTGCAGCAGGTCGTCGGTCCCGAGGCGCACCCCAAAGCGGCGAATCGACAGGATCGGGCCGTCGAGCGCCAGCGGCGGGACGATGGCGTTGACGCGCGACCCGTCCGGCAGGCGTGCATCGACCATCGGCGACATCTCGTCCGCCCGGCGCCCGACCCGGGCGGCGATCCGCTGGATGATCTGCATCAGGTGGGCGTCGTCGGCGAACAGCAGGTCGGTCGGTTCAAGCCGGCCGTTGCGCTCGATGTAGACCTGGTGCGGACCGTTGACGAGGATGTCGCTGACCGTCGAATCCTTCATCAGGCCGTCGATCGGCCCCAGGCCGAACGCCTCGGCCATGATCTCGTCGATCAGGCGCTCCCGATCGACCTCGTTGAGCAGTTCGGGGGAAGACTGGGCGAGCTTGATTGCCAGGTTGCGAACTTCCCGCCGGAGCCGCTCGGGTTTCCAGTGGCTGATGCGCGACAGGTCGATCATCTCGACCATCTGGCGGTGGACGTCCGCCTTGATTTTCTGACAGCGCTGGGCGAGGGCGAAGCGGGCGTTCGGGTGCGGGGGCTGAGGTTCGGAAGCCACGATGTTGATCCCTTCGGTAGGGTTCGGCGGCGTCCCGCTGGGGCAGGGCGCAGGTCTGGTCGGGTAGTTCAGGGTCGCGGCGGCGTCCGGGCCGCCGTGAGATGTTCGGGGGACGGGGCCGCCCCGGTTCGGGGCGAGCAGCCCCGTCAGCTTTTCGGCTGGCCGTCCAGGTCGCGGGCCAGCTGGGCGAAGCGGCGGGTGATCGTGGCCCGACTGGCCGTTTCCAGGAGCGGGCGGCCGTTGTTGATCGCCTCGTTCACGGTGCCCGGGTCGTCGGGGATCCAGGTCAGCACCGCCTTGCTCAGTACCTCCTCGACGCGCCGCCAGGGTAGCTGGCGGCGCTGGCCGTAACGGTTAGCGACCAGCCGCACCTTCTCCGGCGCCACCCCGCGCCGCTCCAGCTCCTTGAGGAGCGTCCGGCACAGCCGCAGCGACGGGACATCGATCGGGACGACCACAACGACGGCGTCGGCGAGGATCATGGCCTCGAGGTCGCCGTCGCTGGCCTGGTGCCCGAGGTCCAGGACGCAGCACCCGTACAGGGACCGCAGCAGCCCGATGGCCTGACGGATGGCCCCGGGGCGGAAGGCCGCGGCCGTGAGGGTCTGCGGCGGGTGGGCCAGGACGTGGACCCCACGCGGGTGTTCGACGACAGCCTGGCGAACCATGATCGGGTCCAGCCGGTCGGCGTGGGTGAGAAGTTCGCCAACGCCGTTGCGCGGCTCCAGATCGAGGACGAGCGACACGGACGGGACGCCGGCCCCAAGTTCGGCGAGGAGCACCCGGCCGGGGTACGTCTGGGCCAGGGCGAAGGCGAGGTTGGTGGCAACAGTTGTCACGCCCCCGCCCGGGGACGCGCTGGTGACGGCCAGGACGCGACCACGCCGGAGTCGGACGGCGCCGGTGGCCTGGAGTTTTTCCAGGGCCAGGGGCAGATCCTCGCGGAGCCGCTTTTGATCGACGTATTCGCGGGCTCCGCTGCGGAGCGTCAGCAGGATTTCCTGCGGGTTGTCCGCCGGCCCGACGGCGAGGACGGGCAGGCCAGACGCGGCGGCAAGCGACTCGATGACCGACCGGGCGGCCACCATGCTGCCGGCGGAGGCGATCACAACCAGGTTGGGAGCGGCGTGCGGAACCTGGGCCGCGGCGTCCGCCAGAGCTACACAGTCCTCCGCCCCACATTCGAGCCCCAGGCCGAGCAGCAGCTGGCGGAGCTGGGATCGAAGTTCAGAGTTGTCGGCGGCTACCAAAACCCTCATGGAGATTCACCTGGGCTATCACTCAACGATGCGCACCTTGCAGATGTAACGGTTCTCCCGAACCGCACCGGCGGCGCCCCGCGCGGATGCATCGACCAGGGCGGTGGTGGTCGAGAGCATGCACGGCTGGAGAGTGATGGAAAGGCCTCCACAACGACCGGGGCTGACCACCTGGGCGACGCGGGCCGCCACGAACCGGGAGATGACTGGCATACCCGTGCTCGAATCGATGCCCTCGTACAGAGGCCAAACCCGGCACTCCCCACGCGATTGTAACTCTTCCAGCGCCGATTGCAACTGTTGCGCCTCGGTACTGCCCGGGGAAGGACCCCACGGCGTCCCGGGCAGGAGGAGCCGGTTGGTGTCCGGGGCGAAGGCCAACTTGCCGCTGCCGGCCTGCAGATCCTCGACCGAGATCCCCTTCCTCACCTGTTCGAGCAGTCGCTGGAAATCCCCACCGCCGACCTGGAGGAGGACCGCATTGACGTCCTGGGCGTGGCCCATCTGGGGCGTGCCCAGGTGCGCGGCCATCTCGAACAGACCGTCGCTCTCCGGCCCGCCAGGCCCGCCTACCAGCCGGCGCTGGGAGAGGTCATAGCGCCAGACGTCGGTGCCGCCGTGCTTCTCGACCTGATACTCCCACGAACTCCTGGCGGGCTCAGTCAAGCTGTCCGAGCGCAGGGCGATCGGAACGAGGGGGACGGGGTGGCCGGCGCGGGGCTGGAAGCCGATCACATGCCGGTCGATACGGACGGTGACGGTGGCGACCGCGTCCATCGACTGCAGACCGAAG
>JADLBT010000409.1 GCA_020847555.1 Gemmataceae bacterium | reverse complement strand
GCCTCGACGACCGGCACCGGGGGGGCCGGCTCCGCTAGCGAAAAGGGTTCCGCCTCGACCACGGCCGCCATTTCCACGGCCATCGGGACGGTTTCCTCCAGCGGCACGACCGGGATCCCCTCCGGCTCGACCATCGGCGCCAGCGGAATCATCTCGTCCAGCGGCATCACCGCCGCGATCGGCGGGGACTCGGCCACGGGAGGAGGGGGAGGCGCAGCGGGCGCAACCGAGGCGAGGTCTGACTTGCACTGTTCGCAGAACAGCGCCCCTTCCTCGTTGTCAAACTGGCAAAACGGACACTTGACCATTTCGTGATGACCTCCAACGCGGTATTCGCAAGGTGACGGTCGTCAGCCCTGATACCCGGGCGACATTTCCCTTATCCGATGATTGGCGCAAGGGCGTGAAAGAACCTAACCCCCGGCCCCCGTCCCTGCGCGGGAAGGGGGAGAAACTGGGAACCAGCGCCAGGACCATCAACCAGGCGCTCGAACCCGCCTCCCCTCTCCGTTTCGGGGAGGAGGCAGGGGGAGGGGTTAAACCCCTCAGCCGGTCGGCGCCTGCTCGGCCTCGCGGGCGGCGTCGTCCATCGCGAGCATCGTCTTCTTCGACACGCGCCCGCCGACGTTCATCTCCTCAAGGGCCTGCTTGGCCAGCATCGTCTTCTTGGCCGCCCGCACGCCCATGAGCGCGCCCTTCTGCTCGATCTGCTCGGCGACCTTCTTGACCTCTTCCTTGTTCTCCTTGACGATCGCGTCCTGCAGCTTCTTGTTCATCTCGAACAGCTGCACGTCGTCGATGTGCCGCATCACCTCGGCGTTGACGTACCCGTGGCCGGCGGCGGTGTACTCCATCTCCAGCGGGACCATTCCGCTCGTCTCGCGTTTGCCGGAACCAACGTCGTAGGTGACCTCCATCTGGGCCAGCACGTACTTGCCGTCGGGCCGCTTCGGCAGGCTCAGATCGAGGATGTAGCGCGTCGCCTGGTCGTGCTGCATCGTCCCGAGCTTGGCAACGAAGTGCCGCTCCTCCGGCTCGACCAGGTTCAGCTCCTTGATCTCCGGCACCACCTGGCGGACGCGCTTCAGCTTGATCTCCTTCATCACGCGCAGGTGCATCTCGACGTCCTGGAACCCGGTCGCGGCCAGCGCCTGGAACTCCTCGACGAAGATGCGCTCGGCCTCTTCCTTCTTGTTGACGTCAATGTAGTACCACTTCCCCTCGCTGAGCTTGGCCAGATCCTTGACCAGCTCCGCCTTCCAGTCGGTGCCGACGCCCATGAGGGTCAGGTGCATCTTCTGCTGGGCGGCCTGCTGGGCCAGCTCGCGGCAGCGCTTCTCGCCGGACGTCTCGCCGTCGGTCAGGACGACGACCTGCGACAGCCGGCCGGGACCGGCCAGCTTGGCCACCTCGACCAGGCCGAGTTCCATGCCCTCGTCCATCGACGTCCCGCCCGGATCGACGTCGAACATGTCGATCTTGCGGATGATATCGACGATCGTGTCCTTCTGGGCCAGGGGAGTGGACGGCAGGAGAGTGAGGGCGTTGTTGGCGAAGGCGACGACGGCGAGGGTATCCTCCGGCTTGAGGCTCTGGATGGCGCCGATGGCTGCGTCCTGGACGCGCTGAAGCCGGCTCACGCCTGTGCCGTCTTCCTCGTACATGGACCCGGACACGTCCAGAACCAGGGCCAGATTCAGGCCCATCGGAGCCGACGCGCCGCCCCCGGTGGGGATCAGCTTGACAAGGGAGTAGGTCGCGGCCGACTCGCCCAGCACCGCAATGCTCTTGCGGTGCATCATGCGTTCGATGTGGATCTTGGCCATCGCTTCAGGACCTCTTAACAAGATAGGCTTTCGTCGCCGGCTTGCCGTCACGGCGGACAAGGCGAGACGAAGAGGCAATCGCGGTTGTGTGGATCACAGCGATCGAGCCTTGACAGTTGGGGCCAGCGCCCGGTGCGGGGAACCGTCGTCCTGAACGGGAAGGGGCCGGGTTGTTTGGTTGCCTTCGTCCTGAGGCCGCTCACACCGCACACCCGCAAATCGAGTTTTAGCACACCGTAACGGCTACAGCAATAGACGGTCCGCGAGATTTTCCGAGGCGCCGTCCCACCCGCGTTTCGACCGGCTGCGCACATCCGCCGCCGCGTTTTCTCCGCCCCGCACAAAACGCAAACGTTGATGCGATTGTCCCGACTCTTCGGCTCAATTGCCAGTGTCTTCCTCCGTCAGGGCGAAAAACGCGCCGGTCGCTGACTGCGTAACTCCTACAGCCCGCGCACGAGGACAGGATCCTCATCCACCGTCCGAGGGATGGCATCCGCTTTGCCTTTCTCCCCTCTCTCTGGTGCAGGATCTTACCCTGTGGGGAAAGCGGGGGAGGAAAACCAGCTGCCCTTTCCCGGACCGAGGATGAGTGCGCCCCGCGAGTCGCCTCCACGGAGCTTCGCCGATATAACGAAATGATCACCTGAACCCACCTGGCCCGCCACCGAGGCAACGGCACGATGAAGATCCACGAGTACCAGGCCAAAGAACTCCTCCAGGCGGCCGGGGCCGCTGTGCCGCGCGGCGTCGTCGCCACGACGCCGGCCGAGGCCCAGGCAGCGTTCGATCGGATGGGCGGCAAGCCGGTCGTCCTCAAGGCCCAGATCCACGCCGGCGGCCGCGGCAAGGGTCGCTTCAAGGACAGCGGCAAGGACTTCGGCGGCGTGAAGTACCTCACGAAGCGCGACGACGTCGGCCCGGTCGCCGAGGTGATGCTCAAGTACCCGCTGGTGACGAAGCAGACCGGCGAGGAGGGGCAGAAGGTCAGCAAGGTGCTCGTCCAGGATGCGGCCGACATCGCCCGCGAAATCTACCTGGGCATGGTCGTGGACCGCGGCATCGGCCTGCCGGTGATGATGGCGAGCGCCGAGGGCGGCGTGGACATCGAGGAGGTGGCTGCCACCCACCCGGAGAAGATCCTCAAGGCGGCCGTCAACCCCGATGCCGGCCTGTTGCCGTTCCAGGCGCGCCGCCTCGCCTACGACCTCGGCTTTACCGGCGAGCAGGTGGCGCAGGCCGAGGCCATCATGACCGCGCTGGCGCAGGTCTTTCTCGACAAGGACTGCAGCCTCGCCGAGATCAACCCGCTCGTCGTCACACCGCGGGGCGACGTCCTGGCTCTCGACGCCAAGATGACGTTCGACGACAACGCCCTGTTCCGCCACCCGGACATCCTGGCGCTGCGCGACGAGAGCGAGGAGAATCCGGCGGAGGTGCGCGCAGGTAAGGCGAACCTGACGTACATCAGCCTGGACGGCAACATCGGCTGCCTGGTGAACGGGGCCGGGCTGGCGATGAGCACGATGGACATCATCAAGTACCACGGCGGCGAGCCGGCCAACTTCCTCGACGTCGGCGGCGGGGTGACGGCCGAGGGGGCGATCGAGGCGTTCCGTATCATCCTGGCCGACCCGCGCGTCAAGGGCGTGCTGGTGAACATCTTCGGCGGCATCGCCAAGTGCGACCTGATCGCCGAGGCGTTGGTGAAGGCCGGGCGTGAGGTCGGCTTCAAGGTGCCGGTGGTGGTGCGCCTGGAGGGCACGAACGTCGAGAAGGCGCGCACGATTCTGACCGCCGCCCGCGGCGAGCTGCCGATGATGCAGGCGGCGACCGACCTGACCGACGCAGCCAGGAAGGTCGTGGCGGCCGCCGGGAAGTAACCGCTGGGAGGCGCGATGGCGACCGTTGAATCGAAACGGCTGACCGCGGACGAGTTCTACGAGTGGGCGCACCGCCCGGGCAAGGATCTTTACGTCGTGGATGAGACGGACGAGTTGACAGGCGAAGATGTCCTACCGGACTTGCGCTATCGCGTCGCCGACTTCTTCACCCTGCCGGCCGAGGAGAGTGAACGGTGATACAAAGCACCGTGGCGACTGTCAAGGCAAACGCGGAGCGATCAGCGCTCCTGGAATCGCAAGAGAAGAGAACTCCCATGCGTGAGCGCATCCTCCAGCTGCTGCGACAGCAGCCGTTTCAGCCCTTCCGCCTGCATCTGACCAATGGAATGGTCTACGTGATTCGCCACCCCGACCACCTCATGGTGGCCCAGACGTACCTCGTCGTTGGCGTCCCGGTGAGCGATACCGCGACCCATGAAGTGAGCGAAGTAATTAACCGCTCGTTGCTCCACGTCGTCGCGGTCGAACCGTTCATCGCGGCGACACCGCCCGCAGCGAACTAACCAGTCCGACCCAAAGATACCAGTATCATGAGCATCCTCGTTGACAGGAACACGCGCGTCCTCTGTCAGGGTCTCGGCAAGGCCGGCACCTTCCACGCCATCCAGTGCCGCGACTACGGCACGCAGGTCGTCGGCGGCGTCGTCCCCGGCAAGGGCGGGACGACGAAAGAGGGCTTCCCGCTCTTCAACACCGTCGCCGAGGCGGTCCGCCAGACCGCGGCCAACGCCACCATGATCTTCGTGCCGCCGCCGGCTGCGGCCGACGCCATCATGGAGGCAGCCGACGCCGGTGTCGCCGTCATCGTCGCCATTACCGAGGGCATCCCGGTCCTCGACATGGCCCGGGCGATGCGCTTCGTCAAGGAACGTCCGGTACGCCTGATCGGCCCGAACTGCCCCGGCATCATCACCCCCGGTCAGTGCAAGATCGGCATCATGCCCGGGTACATCCACAAGCCGGGGGCGGTCGGCCTGATCAGCCGCAGCGGCACCCTGACCTACGAGGCGGTCTGGCAACTGTCGCACCTCGGCCTCGGCCAATCGACGTGCATCGGCCTGGGTGGCGATCCGATCAACGGAACGAGTTTCATTGATGCGTTGCGCCTGTTCCAGGACGATCCGCAGACGGAAGCGATTTTGATGATTGGCGAGATCGGCGGGACAGCGGAAGAGAACGCGGCCGCGTTCATCAAGCAGCACGTCACCAAGCCGGTGGCGGCGTTCATCGCCGGCCAGACCGCCCCGCCGGGCCGGCGCATGGGCCACGCCGGCGCGATCATCAGCGGCGGCAGCGGCGCCGCCTCGGACAAGATCGCGGCGCTCCAGGCGGCCGGCATCGAGGTTGCCGCCAGCCCCGCCGACCTGGGCGTCACGCTCCAGAAGGCAATGCAGGCGCGGCAGTAATCTGCCAGGTCGTTGCCGCGGAAGTGGTTACCAGCCGCGCGGCTGGTACGCAATCCTGGCGCTCAACCGGCGGTGGTCGCCAGCTCGTAGGTGCGGCCGTTGGGGGTGCCGTTACGGTTGATCCAGGCGAGCTGATAGAGGCGCTCGCCGGTCGGGGTCGGGTACTGGCCGGTCAGGCAGGCGCG
>JADLBT010000408.1 GCA_020847555.1 Gemmataceae bacterium | reverse complement strand
GCCCCCAGCATCTTTCGCCGAGACAGCCGGCGACGCGTCCAATAGTTGACGTCCACGATCGAAAGACCCTCCAGCTGTTTGGGTCGCGGCCGCCGGGCCCGAGCGAGTCTGCCTGCCGCGCCTGACCACTGTACGAGCATCCGGGCGATTCGGATGCCCGATATTGGTGGATGGCGCATTCTAATGCGGTATGACCGTGCGGCAATACGCTGTTCGGCGTGGCTAAACCGGGTATGCTGACGCGGCTCGTCGGGGAAGGCGGAACGGCTGTCCCCGCCGGGACTCACCGGGGTCGGCGCGCCGGCTCCCGACGAGGAGTGCCGTGCTCACCGCAATCGACGACCTCACGATCCACCAGACGATCGGCACGATGGACCAGGTGCACGGGCGCAACCCGCGCTGGTGCGACAAGCTGTGGTTCCACGCCGGGACGGTAGACGGCCGCCTGTCGGTGGCAGTCCACCTGGGTGTCTATCCGGCGACGCGGACGATGGACGGTGCTGCCGCGGCCGTGCTCGACGGGCGGTTGTACAGCGCGCGGTTCTCGCGGCTCTGCGTCACCGACCGCGATGAGCGCAGGGTGGGCGACCTGAGCGCAATGATCGAGGAGCACTTTCGCGCCTGGCGTTTCACCCTGGCGGCAGGCGACGGCCGGCCGTTCGCGTTCGACCTGCGCTTCCTAGCCTCGCGGCAGCCGATGGAGGTGTCGGCGCCCGTCTTCCAGCGCTCGCGTGGGCAACATGTGACGTGGGACCTCTGGCACTATGCACAGGCGGGACGCGCCGAGGGCACTGTCCAAATCGGTTCGACGGAGATCAGGTTGGAGCCGGCGACTAGCGTCGCTGTACGGGACCGGTCCTGGGGTGTCAGGCCGATCTTCGGGCAGGTCCCGCGGCTGGCGCCCGTGCCGGATTCTATCGGGCGTCACTCATTCTGGCTCGGAGCCGAGCTGCCTGCGCAGTCGGTCTGGTGCTGGCGGATAGAGCCGCCTTCGCCTGAACGGGGCCACCTGACGGGCGACCTGGCGGACGAGACCGGCCGCGTCCGTCTCGACGGGGCGTTTGCCCGCGAGCACGGCGGCGCCGACCCGGTGCGGATCGTGAGTGCCCAGCCCGACCTCGATCTGGACGGTCTGGGACGCCTGCGGGGAGGCAGCGTCAGCCTGACGACGTGGGACGGCCAGAAGCAGGAGCTGCGACTGCGGCCGCTGACGACGCTTTACGGAAAGGCGCTCGGCTACGGCCACCCGGACTTCCGGCACAACGAGTGGAAGGGTGTCGCCCTCGCACAGTACGAGGAGACCGACCTGGCGGACGAGGCGACGCAGATGAAGCTCGCCGCGAACGACTCCGGCCACATCAATCCGTTCGGCATAGAGCACCTCTGCGAGGTGTCAGCGGGGAGCGCGACCGGGCACGGCGTGGTCCGCCTGAGCATCTAGGCAGCGAGGAGGAAAGGCATGCTCTCTCATCTCGACGAGCATTTCTACCATCAGATCGGGACGACGCTCGACCGGACGGAAGACCCCGACCCGCGCTGGGTGGACCAGCACTGGTTCCAGGCGATGGACACGCAGGGGCGCTTCATCGTCGGCGCCAACTGGCCAGTGTTCATCAACAACAACGTGGTTGAATGCGGCCAGATCATCGTGCACGGGGACACGCAGTACAACCTGCGCTACCAGCGCGAATGGCGGCAGCAGGGGTACCGGTCCGAGCGGGTCAACCATGTGGTGGGCCCGTGCTCGATGGAGGTGCTGGAGCCGATGCGGCGCGCGCGCTTCGCCCTCGCGCCCGAGAACCCCTGGGGCATCAGCTACGAGCTCGAGATGGAGACCCTGTTCAAACCGGTCGAGACGCGGACGCCGATCTACAGCCGGCGAAACGGCCTGGCGAACGCCCTCCCCTACTTCGAGATGCTCGGGCGCTGGTCCGGCTGGCTGAAGGTGGACGGGCAGACGTACGACGTCAATGCCGAGAACTGCTGGGGCCAGCGCGACCGCTGCTGGGGAACGCTCGGCGGCGAGCGCTTTCAGGCCTGGCTCCCCCCTGCGGCGACGGGCAGTGGTGTTTCACCGGCAGGCGCCGGGCGTCTGCACTGGCACAGCCACGTCCAGTTCGAGGACATCGCCTTCTGGTGGTGGCTGGACGAGCACATCGGCCACCCGCGCCTGAACGGGACGCTGGCCGACAACCGCGGCGGTCACTTCGACGGTGCCATCACCTGGTTGCGGGACGACCCGCGCGAGCAGATCAGGCTGGTCGACTTCAAGGACTATGACATTCGTTCGCAGCCGGGCACCGCGAAGTTCCAGGCAGCGAAGGTCACGCTGGTTGACGAGTACGGGCAGGAGTACCCGCTGGAATTCGAGATCATCGCACCGAACGCCACCCGCCACATTCGCGGCGAGGGTTATGGCGATCCCGAGTTCCTGGGCGGATACCACGGTGCCTGGCACGAAGTGGCCGACCGATACGACCTGGCCGACTATGCGAGCTACCGGAACTTCGCGCCGGCGGTCTGGATCGGGGAGCAAGCCGTCAACGCCCGCCATGGAGATCGCCGCGGCATCGGGCACATGGAGATGACAGGCACGCCACCGCTGGTGCGCTGGGGCTTCGGCGTCTGACGGAGAGGCGGTCGTCTTCTCCGCTTCCAATAGCCTGTCCCTGCCTTTCGGGAGTGTGAAGGTTCCGCGTTCCCGGCTGGCTTTGTGGGCGGCCGGCTATAAGCTAGAGACTCGACGTCCCAGCATGACCGGTTTGTGCCGGGGAGGTGAGCCATGACGTCGCCACGCTATCCCGAAACCGCGTCCGTCTACGAGGCACTGCGCACCAATCCGACGGCCGGCCCACGCCTGCAACGTATGGGCCTGACGCGGGAGCATTACGACTACTGCCTGGGCGACGCGGCCCGCGTCCTGGGCGTCCCACGGGAACGGCTCGACGAAATCATCGCCGGCGCGGCGGTCGCGGCGGTCTCCGGCCAATAGCGCTATTCGGCGAAGCGCGGCGGCCGTTTTTCCACGAAGGCGAGGAAGGCCTCGCGCGTGTCGGCGCTGGTGGAGATTCGGAAGTGGTCCTCGGTCTCCAGGGCCACGAAGTCGGTGAAGTCCATCCGCTCCGCCGCAACATACTGGGCCTTCATGGCGCGCAGCGCGGCGGCCGAAGAACCGGCGAGGCGCTCCGCCATGTGCCTCACCTCCGCCGCGAAGCGTTCGTCGTCCCAGACGCGCGCGACCAGGCCGTAACGCAGGGCGTCCTCGGCCGTGAACTTCTCGGTGAAGAAGGAGAGCTCGCGGGCACGCGCGCCGCCGATCAGGCGGGGAAGGCTCCATGGCAGGCCCATGTCGCCCGCGACAGCGACGTTGAGGAAGGCGGTGTTGAACATCGCCGAGCGGGCGGCCACGCGCAGGTCGCAGCCACACGCCCAGCCCAGGCCGGCGCCGGCACAGGCTCCGTTCACAGCGGCGACAGTGATCGCCGGCATCTCGTGGAGCAGCACCGGCACCTGGAAGTTGCGGGCCTCGTTCGGTGGCTCCGGCGCCGCGTCGTCGCGTGGGGCGGTGGCGCGCTTCAGGTCCGCCCCCGGGCAAAAGGACGTGCCCGCGCCTGTGAGGACAAGCACCCGGACGTGCGGGTCCGCAGCCGCGCGGGTCAGGGCGTCGTGCGTCTCCTTCAGCATGCGGTTGGTCATGCCGTTGCGGGCGGCTGGGCGGTTGATGGTGAGGGTCGCGACCCCACCCTCGAGTTCGTACAGGATGGTCTGATAGTCGCCCACAGGCGGCCTCCTCGTCGTTCTACCGCCGTTGACGGCGGGGAGTCGCTGACAGACGCATCATGGGATGCGCAGGACCTGGCCGGGCTGGAGCGAGCGGCAGTCCGCATCCAGGTTGTTCGCCGCGATGAGCTTCGGGAGCTCGACCCCGTGGTTGCGGGCGATGGCGTCGCACGTGTCGCCCGATTTGACGGTGTAGGTCTTTCCACCGCCCGCCGGTGTCGCAGTACTTCCGGCCGCGGGCGTGGCCGCCGTTGGGATCTTCAGGGTGTCGCCGGGGACGATGTTCGTGCATCCGGAGTCGATCGACCGGTTCGCTTTCAAGAGCGCGTCGAGGCTCACGCCGAACTGGCCGGCGATGGCGGCGCAGGTGTCGCCCGACTTGACGGTGTAGGTCCTGGCGCCGGTTGGCGTGGCGTTGGTGCCGGGCGCGACCGTTCCCGTACCGCCGACCGTCTGGATGGTGTCGCCACGAATCTGGTATAGGATCGGATCCTTCATTGGCGTGGCGCTGGGCACGCGAGCCGGGTCGGTGATCGGCTTGCCGCGGCCGGCGCTGCTGTCGGTCGTGTCGTCGCCTCCGCAGGCAGCCCCGAAAACGAGGCCCAGCCCGAGGAGGCCGACAAGCAGGGGCAGAACGGTGCGCCACCTCATCCCGGCCATGCTAGGAGGGCCCACCACCTCGGGCAACCAGGGCCCGGAGCTCCTTGATGAGGGCGTAGGCGACGTCG
>JADLBT010000407.1 GCA_020847555.1 Gemmataceae bacterium | reverse complement strand
TCCCCATATAGTATTCGGGGCCGAGAGCGTCCGTCGGCCGCGGCGCTCGGCCCACCGGAGCTTGCCATGCCTGCCAGCCACGCGCGTCCTCTCGTCCTCGCCGACCTCCCACTCGCGGCTGTCATCACCGAGATGCTGCAAAGCAGCGTCAAGCTCGTCCCCTGGGACGCCGCACACGAACTCGGCGCCGACCGCATAGAGGCGATCTACACTTACGGGCATCTCGCGGTGGACCGGGCTCTGCTCGAACGGTTACCGGGGGTGCGTGTCATCAGCAACTTCGGGGTGGGGGTCGATCACATCGACGTGGCGGCCGCGGCGACGCGCGGTATCCCGGTCGGCAATACGCCCGGCGTGCTCGACGGTGCCACCGCCGACCTGGCGTTCGCGCTGCTGCTGGCGGCCGGGCGGCGGGTTGTCGAGGGCGACCGTTACGCCCGCGGGCCGCATTTTCTGCGCTACGACCCCTCGTTCATGCTCGGCCGGGAGATCCACGGCAGCACGCTGGGGATCCTCGGCCTGGGTCGGATCGGCGAGCAGGTCGCCCGCCGCGCCCGCGCCTTCGACATGACCGTCCTTTACCACAACCGGCGCCGCCGGCCCAATGTGGAAGCAGAGCTGAGCGCGCGCTACGTCGGGCGCGGGGAACTGCTCGCCAGCGCGGATTACGTCGTGCTGACGGTGCCGCTGACGGCGGAGACGACCAGCCTGATCGGGCGGGCGGAACTGGCGCGCATGAAGCCAACTGCGGTCCTCATCAACGTCGCCCGCGGGCCGGTTGTGGATACCGACGCTCTCACCGAGGCGCTGGCGGCCCGGCGGATCTACGCGGCGGCGCTGGACGTGACCGACCCGGAACCGCTGCCGCGCGACCACCCGCTGCTGCGGCTGGATAACGTGATCATCACGCCGCACCTGGGCAGTGCCACCGAGCAGACGCGCCGGCACATGGCGGAAATCTCCGTCGAGAACTTGCGGGCCGGGCTTGCGGGCCGGCCCCTGCTCTTTCGGGTGTTCCCACCGGGTGCGGCACAACGAGGGTGACGTAACGGCGGGCGCCCGCCTCCCGGTTCCCCTTGCTCCCGCAGCCCGGTTTTGAGAGCAATAGGGAGGGGGCGCCGCGGGGCCGCTCCCGACCACCCGACCGCCCCGCACATGGGGCCGCGCATGACCGTCCTGCTGAGTGTTCAGGAACTTACCAAGGCCTTCGGGCCACGTCCGCTGCTGAGCGATCTGTCTCTCGATCTCCGTGCCGGCGAGCGCATCGGTCTGATCGGCCCCAACGGGTCGGGCAAATCGACCCTCCTGCGCCTGCTGGCCGGCCTGGAGGAGCCCGACGCGGGCACCCGCTCGATGCGCCGCACCGCGCGCCTCGGCTACCTGTCCCAGGAGGATGCCTTCCCCCCCGGACAGACCGCCCGCCGTGTGGTGCTCGCGGCCCTCGCCGACGAGTCGGACGAGGAGCACGAGCGCGAGACCCGCGCCGCTATCGCCCTGACCCAGGTGGGTTTCGCCAACCCCGACCAGGCGGCCGACACGCTCTCCGGCGGCTGGCGCAAGCGGCTCGCGCTGGCCCGCGCGCTGGCCCGCCGGCCGGACCTGTTGCTGCTCGACGAGCCGACCAACCATCTCGACCTGCTCGGCATCGTCTGGCTGGAGCGCCTGCTGCGGGCCGCCCCCTTCGCCTACGTCGTCGCGACCCACGATCGGGCGTTCCTGCGGGCCGTCGCCGACGAGATCATTGAGATCAACCGCGCCTACCCCGGCGGGTACTTCCGCGCCCGCGGTTCCTACGACGACTTCGCCGAGCGCCGCGCGGAGTTCCTCGACGCCCAGGCCCGCCGGCAGGAGGCGGTCGCCAACCAGGTGCGCCGCGAGACGGAATGGCTCGGCCGCAAGGAGTCGGCCCAGCGCAGCAAGTCCGCCGCGCGCATCGCAGATGCCGCCCGGCGCCGTGCGGAACTCGCCGACCTGAAGTACCGCAACGCGGCGGCCGGCGCCGCGGGCATCGACTTCGTCGCCACCGGCCGCCAGAGCCGCAAGCTGCTCACCGCCTCTGGGCTGGCGATGACGCTCGGCGGGCGCCCGCTGTTCGCCAGCCTCGACCTGGCCCTCTCGCCCGGAACGAAGGTCGGCCTCCTCGGCGCCAACGGCAGCGGCAAGAGCACCCTGCTGCGCGTGCTGGCGGGCGAGGCCGCCCCCGACGCCGGCACGGTGACGCGCGCCGACGGCCTCCGCGTGGTGATGTTCGAGCAGGGGCGCGCCGGCCTCGACCCGCAGGCACCGCTCCGCAAGGCGCTGTGCCCCAACGGCGACACGGTGACGTACCGCGGCCGCCCGCTGCACGTCGTCGCGTGGGCGAAGCAGTTCCTCTTCCGCACGGAACAGCTCGATGTACCCGTGGGCGACCTGTCGGGCGGCGAGCAGGCGCGTGTGCGCATTGCCCAGCTGATGCTGCAACCGGCGGACGTGCTGCTCCTCGACGAGCCGACGAACGACCTCGACATCCCGGCGCTGGAAGTGCTGGAGGAGAGCCTGGCGGAGTTCGCCGGGGCGGTGGTGCTGGTCAGCCACGACCGCGACCTGCTCGACCGGCTGTCCACCGAGGTGATCGGACTCGACGGCCGCGGCGGGTCGGCGCTGTACGGAAGCGTCGTCCAGTGGATCAGTGCCTGCGAGCGCGACGTCGCGGAGACGGCGAAGCCGGCCGCCGCGCCGGTCCCGCGGCTCGCGCCGCCCCTTCCGAGGCCGCGCAAGCTCAGCTACCGCGAACAGCAGGAACTGGAAGGAATGGAGGCCGCCATCCTCGACGCGGAAGCGGTCGTCGGCGCCTGTCAGGCGGAGGTGGAGCGCGCCGCGCCGGCGGGCCACGTCGCGCTGACCGCGGCCTGCCGGACACTGGAGGAGGCGCAGCGGCGCGTCGAGCGGCTGTACGAGCGCTGGCAGGAACTGGAGGCCAAACGAGGAGGTCCGACGGAAAGTTGAGCGACCCTCACGGCGCCAGTCCACCCTGCGCCACCCAGAACACGCTGAGCAGCGCGGCCCACAACACGGCCAGCACGAGGCTCGTGAGCAGGACGGAACTCGGCCGGCGGGGAACGGCGGGCCGCTGCGCCAGCGATTCGAGGCAGGAGTGGCAGTGGTTGATGCCGTCCAGCCGGGTGCAGCAGGCAGCGCAGATCACGACCCGGCACCGCACGCAGATACCGATACCCGGACGGTCGGGGTGGTACAGGCAAACGGCCATGCCGGCGCACCTCGCTCAGGCGCCCCTGCTCAGCGCCAGTCACCCGGCAGGTTCCCCCGGCCGGTGAGGGTGAAGCTGTCCAGGGCGCGGCGCAGGTCCGCCGCCACGGCGTCGAAATGGTTCTTGCGCGCGCCGGCGATGAGCACGAACATCTGCGTGTCCTCGCGCTGCTTGACCACGCGCAGGAGGAAGCGCCGCTCCTGCCAGCCGACCGCCTTGTCTACCAGCATCTCGACGGACTCGACCATGCCCACCGGCGGCCGATGTTTGGTCTCGATCACGTCCATGCGGGCATGGTGAGTGTCGCGCTTCTGCCCGAACAGGCCGACCTTGTCCTGCTCGCGGAACTTGCGCAGCGCCTCGTTCTTGCAGGTGTCCAGGCCCCATTCGCGCGGCACCATCTCGGGCGCCAGCACCACCAGGTAGGCGTCGTCCTCCAGGTTCACCATGACCAGGTTGTCGGTGAACCGGCCCGGGCGGAGGTCGAGCATGGCCTGGGTTCCCATCGGCCGGTAGATGCCCCACTTTGCCGAAGGACGCGCGATCTTGTACCCCTCGTTCGGGCGGTTGACCTCCAGCTCGGGCGGGTAGTCGAGCTTACCGGCCCAGCGCATCCGGTCGGTGAGATTGTTCAGGCCGAGCAAGCCGCCCGAGAACAGGGCGAGACCGGTGAGGACCGTTACCAGCCCCCCTACCACGATGCCGGCGAGGGCGTAGCCCCGGCCAGCGACCTGGTCCGGCTTGCGCGCCACGTCCCGCAGGCCAAGGAAACCGAATCCGACCGCGGCCAGCGGCCCGATCACGGTGAAGCCGCCGACCAGGGCCAGCGTCAGGCTGGTGAGGGCGAACCCACTCGTCTTCACCCCCGGCTGCTCCGGCCTGGGGACGTTCAGGGAGCGCTGGCAGTCGGGGCAACTGATCGTCTTGCCGGCGAACGTTTCGTCGATGTCCAGGCGTGCGCCGCAGCCGCAGGTGAGGGAGATCGTCATACGCGCTTCCAGGATGGGACGGGCGGTACGCCACCGCTGCTATTGTACCCGGCTGGGACGTCCTGGTGTGCAACCATTGTTTGGAAAGCCCACGGGTGACGTCCCGTGGGTGAAGCGCTGGAGACTTCCCCCACGGGGCGCTACCCGTGGGCTTTACGAGTAAGCGCGAGCGCGCGCGTGGTCTGCGCTGCTCGCGCGCGGCTGGCAACTACCTTCAGGGGAGAGGAGAGATGGCGTAGCTGAGTTCCTCGCCGGGGCTCCGCTTACGCCCCGGCACGCAGCGCCAGACGCTGCACCACCGCGCTCGCCTCGCGCGTCAGGCGCGCCCCCGGGGCGCCGCCCGCGAGTTGCCGCAGCAACTCCTGCGCGGGCGCCGTTCCCACCGCCTCCAGCACCTCCACGGCCCGCAGCTCGCGCAACCGCTCGCCGCTGGCGGTGCCGGCGCGGACTCGCCGATATAGCCCTTCCGCCCGGGTCCGCGCCTCGGCCGACAGCTTTCCCGCGAGGAATCGCTCCAGGGCCGGCACGATCGCCTCGCCCAGCCCGGCTAACTCCTTCTCCGCGCGCTGGCGCTGGGCGTAGACGCGGCTGTCCAGATCGCGCAGCTTCTCCTGCACGAGGCGCTCGTCCGGCGGCGCCGCCGCTTTCAGGCGCTCGCGCAGCAGCGACACCGCCCGGTCCGGCGCACCCATTAATCGCCGGACCGCCCCGATGGCCCGGATCGCATCCACGCTCCCGAGGTCGTTCCAGAGGGTCTGCAAATCCGGGTCCGTCAGGTCGGCCCGGACGCCCGGCAGCGGCGCGAGCAGCGCCCAGACCAGGACGGTGCCGTCCTGGCTGCCGGTGACGACGTGGCGGCCGTCGGTCGTGAGGGCGAAGGACGTGAGGCGGCCGGGGTGCCCCTTGCACCGGCCGCGTTCGCGGTCGGACCCCAGTTCCCACAGCCGGATGCTGTTGTCGGGTCCGTCGAAGATGGCCAGGGTACGGCGGTCCGAGGACAGCAGGAATGCCGGCGACAGGTCGGGAGTGGTCACGAACCCGCCGACGGGCTGCGGCTGCTGCGGTCCCTTTCTCCCCACGATCGAGCGCACCTCCTCTCCGGTCGCCAGGTCCATCACCCGGATCAGGCCGTCGCGGCACCCGAGCAGCAGGCGGTCCTCGGTCGCCGCCACCCGCCGAACGAGGAATGAGTAGGGCCGCTTGCCCAGCTGGCGAACCTCCTTGCCGCTCGCCGCGTCGAGGAGACGCACCACGCACGCCGTCTTCACCTCCATGCCGCCCGCCGGATTGAACTGGCGCTGCTCGGTCGAGTCGGTAACGATCAGGTGTTTACCGTCGGCGGTGAACGCCAGGCAGCAGACGCCCTTCCACGGCACGTCCACCGCGAACACGGTCTTGCCGGTGGCCGTCGCGACGACACGCACCCTGTCGTCGCGCCCGCGCAACGCGACGTGCTTGCCGTCAGGGGAGAGGGCGGGAACCCGCAGGGAGGCGACGGACCGGGTGACGAACTGGCTCTGCGGGGTCGTGTTGCCCGGGTTCCAGCCGGCGATCGGGCGCGCCTCTTCCCCCTTCACCGTGTCCCAGACGCCGATCGAGCGGTCCGAACTCTCCAGGCTGGCGGAGATCAGGTGCCGGCCGTCGGGTCCGGTGGCGATCAGCAGCGGTCGGCCGGTGTGCCCCTCCATGCGCCGCACCTGGCCCGTCGTGCGGTCCCACACGTGGATCGCCCGGTCGCCGTCGCGGACGAAGGTGACGCGATCCAGTCCGGCCTCGACATCGACTACCCCGGCGCCCCCGCCCGCCACCCCCGGCAGGCGGTTGCCCGTTTCCAGCGAGTAGAACTGGATGTGGTGGGTGGACGTGCTGCGGGCCAGGACCGGGCGGGCCTGGCCGAGGGCGCTGGTCTGGACGGCGACCCGGTACGCGCTCAAGCGCGCAGCGGCGGCGTTCGTCAACGGGGACACGGCGGTGAGGGAGGTCCGGCGGACCTCCTTGCCGGTGGCGACGTCGTAGCAGATGAAGACGTCGGTGCGGACCCCGCCGCGGACGGTACTCGGGTGCGTTTCCGAAACCGGGTACAGGCAGCCGACCTGCTTGCCGGCGGCATCGACCCAGACGCGCGGCCCGGTCGGCGCGGGGTAAATGGTCGAGACAACGCGCGGCGTGTCGGCGACCCCCGGCGGCAGCCAGTCCGCGCGCAGCACCATCTTGCCGGTATCGCGGGTCCATAGCCGAAGGGTGCCGTCCTCCCCGACCGACACCAGCCGGCGCCCGTCCGGGAGGAAGGCGACATCCGTGACTGTCCCGCGGTGGCCGTCGAAGGCGCGGACCGCCTTGCCGGCCGCGACGTCCCAGAGGCGCACGGACTGATCGGCACCGGCCGAGACCAGTGCCTTGCCGTCCGGCGCGAAGGCCAGAGCCTGGACCGTGTCCTCGTGCCCGGCCAGGCGGTATCGCACCGCGCCTCTGGCGAGATCCCACACGACGACGGCATGGTCCTTCTCGCCGCCCAGCGCGAGCAGCGAGGCGTCCGGGGACAGGGCGACCGGGCCGGCGATGAGACGGACCGGACCGACCGCTCCGGCGGGAAGGACGGTTGCCGGATACAGGGGCGCGGTCGTACCGGGCATCGGCACCTGGTGCAGTTCCTTGCCAGTGGTCGCGTCCACGACGCGGTAGACCCGCGGACCCACGTCCGCCACCACCAGCGCCTTGCCGTTGCCGGCGAACTGCAGGCACGGTCCGTTGAACGTGACGGCGGCGGGGCGGATGCCGCCCACCGGGGCGGGCGCGATGGCCCTGTCGCGGGGCAGGTCCAGGCGGCGGATCAGCCGGCCGGTGGAGGCGTCCCAGAGGCAGATGCGCTCATCGACGCTGTACGAGGCGACTACCCGGTCATCGGCGGAGAAAGCGAGGGTCAGGATATCGGTCCCATGCCAGAAGCCGATACCGTCCAGCCGGGCGACAGCCCCCGCCGGCAGCGGGTCGCCTTTCGGGTTTGGGGTCTGCGCCGACGCGGGCTGCCGGCCGGCAAACAGGAGCCCGCAGAACGCGGCAACGACAAACGGGCCTGGGCAAAGGCGAGACATCGACGGATCCTCCCAGCTGTGAACCACGAGAGATAGCGCGATTGTTCCCTGTCCCGGGGCGCGTGTCAAGGACCGGATCGGGGATTTCGGTGTATCCTGAACCGTGATCCGATCCCGTCGCTCCCGCGAGGCGTCTCGATGCCGCTGTACCACCTGCTCCTCGACGGCGGCGCCTTCCACGCCCGCATCCGCCCGGCCCTGGCCGCGGCGTGGCGTGGGCGGAGTTTCGCCCCCTGTCGCGACCTGTGCGCCGCCCTGCTCCCGACTGCCGCCGACTTCGCCCGCCGCTACCACCTCGGGCCGGACGAGCCGCTGCTCGCCCAGGTGGGGCGCGAGCTGGCCTTTGCCCGCGAGCTGTGGCGTCACCTTGCGGGGGAGGTTCTCTGGTACAGCGCGGCCGAGATCCCCGAGTTCGAGACGGCTCCCGAGACGCTCTGCTGTCTGCTCGCTCCCGAGCGCTACCGCGAGCGCACACCGGACCGCGACCGTTTTGCCCCGATCGAGCAGGCGCACCTTGGGGCGCGGGATCTTGTCTTCGGCGGCGGCTACTACTGGCCGGACCGGGCCGGGTACAACGACGTGCCGGACGTCGAACGACTCGCCGCCTACCTCGACGCACTCGACCCGGCGGCGTGGACCGCCGCGCAGCTCACAGAGCTGGAAGGCAGCGAGAGCGCCGCGGACCGCGTGGAAGAGCTGGAGTACGTGCGCGAATGGTTCCCGGCGCTGCGCGACCTGTACCGCCGCGCGAGCGCGGCGCGGCAGGTGGTGGTGTGTGAGGTGTTGTGAGGAGAAAAGCCCACGGGTGGCGTCCGGTGGGGGGAAGTCCCCAGCGCTTCCCCCACGGGACGCCATCCGCGGGCCTGGAGAGGATGCCCAGGGGCTTCCTGGGCGCCCTCGGTGGGCGCGGGGCGGTTCCGCTCTATAATCCCTCTCATGGGCCAACCTGCCGCGGAAACCGTCTCGCCTTCCCCGACCAACGCCCGCTTCGGCGTCCTGGGCTTCCTACGCCGGCGCCGGGTTCGTCACCGCCCTCGCCTGGCTGGCCATCGACGCCTCGCGGCCCATGGTCCGCGACTCCGAGTCCGTTACAACAACCTGACAAGTGGTTAGTGGTTAGCGGTTAGCGATCAGTGAAGAAAGACCTGCACCTCCTGTCTTCACTGACCGCTAACCGCTAACCGCTAACCGCTAACCACTGCTGCCATGCTTGGTCCCATCTTTGCTCGCGAAGCGTTGACCCTCCCCCGCCGGCCGCGCCATTACGCGATGCGCGTCGTCTACCTGGGGCTTCTCTGGGTGCTGGCCCTGACTGCCTGGCAGGCGACGGTCGGCTGGGACCGGCCGGCCACGCTCGGCGATACCAGCCGCTTCGGGCTGCTGCTGTTTCAGGTGCTGACCTACGTCCAGCTGACGCTGATGATGTTTTTCGCGGCCCTGTCCGGGGCCAGCACCATCACCTACGAGAAGGACCGCCGAACCTTCATCCTGCTGCTGCTGACGGACCTGCGCAACCACGAGATCGTGCTCGGCAAGCTGCTCGGCAGCCTGCTGCAGATCGGCGTGTTCCTGGCGGCGATGGTGCCGATGCTGGCGCTGAACCTGCTGCTCGGGGGGGTGTCCGGCGGGCAGGTGGTACAGGCGGTCGTCGTGCTCGGGGCGACCGGGCTGGCGGCCGGCTCGCTCGGTGTGCTGGTCGCACTGTGGCGCGACAAGACGTTTCAGGCGCTGGCCCTGACCGTTCTGTTCCTGGTCCTGTACCTGTGCCTGGTTCAGGGACTGGCCCTGCTGCCGCGCCTGCTCGGCCTGGTCGGCCTGGGCGACGTGCTCACCCCCGCCGAGGTCGAGCACGCCCAGAGCTGGCTGCAGCCGTACCTCGCCATGCAGTACGTCGTTGAACCGCCCCCGGAGGGGTCGGGCGAGTTCCCGCCCGCCTACGGGTACGCGCTGGCGATGCTGGGGCTGAGCGTGCTGCTGAACGCGATCAGCCTGCGCCAGCTGCGCGTGTGGAACCCCAGCGGCGAGCCGGTCATGCAGCGCGAGCGGCCCGAGCAGGAGGCGGCGGAGAAGGACCGCGCCCGCGCCCACGCCGCGCCGGGGGCGGTGCGCCAGGTCTGGGCCAACCCGATCCTGTGGCGCGAGATCGCCACCCGCGCCTACGGCCGCCGGCCGCTGCTGGTGAAGGCCGCTTACTTCCTCGTCGTCGGCCTGGTCTGCTACTACGCCTTTGCGTTCACGACCGGACGCGAGTGGGCGGCGGCGCGCGGCCTGGTGCCGGTCGCCATCCTCAGCCTGCTCCTGGTCAGCGCCCAGGCGGTGACGGCGATCACGTCGGAGCGCGACACCGGCGCCCTCGACCTGCTGCTGGTAACCGATCTGACGCCGAAGGAGTTCATCTTCGGAAAGCTGTTCGGCATCCTTTACAATACCAAGGAGTTCCTGCTCCCACCGCTGGTGCTCGCGGTCGTCTACGGATGGATGGGGCTGCTGGCCTCGCCGTCCCCGCGGCTGAAGCGGGAACTGCCCGAGCTGTACCAGGCGCAGGTGTTCGGCATGAACCTGGAAGCGGTCCTGTGCATCCTTGGGGGGGCGGTGATCCTGTTCGTCTTCACGATGGTGCTGGGCGTTCACGTCGCGCTGCGCAACGACAAGATCCGGCTGGCGATCGGCCACACCCTCGGGACGGTATTTTTCCTGTCGATCGGCACGCTGATCTGCATCTACCTGATCATGATCAACGGCCGCTT
Source organism: Gemmataceae bacterium (assembly GCA_020847555.1). Next base: position 3,616 of record JADLBT010000407.1, on the reverse strand, counting down.
CGAGTATCAGTGGCTGAGCTTCATCTTTTTCCTGGGGGCGGGGATTGGCGGGTTGTGGTGGGTGCTGAGCGGGGACCGGCCGTCTCCGGCGCTGACGGTGGCAAGCTGGATGTGCCCGCTAGCGGTCTACTACAGCGTGACGAACATCATGATCGGCAACGCGGTGACCGGCGAGTCAGCCGATCCGCTGATCCCGTTCCTGGTGACGGGCATCTGGTTCGCGTTCGCGGTGATGGCGATGCTGATCCCGCTGCTGAGCGAGTTCGACGTCGCCCTCGGCCGGACCGGCGGCGGCGGCGAGTGAGAGGAGGACAGGTCCGATGCCGGCCAGAGTGGTGTTGGCGATGAGCGGTGGGGTGGACAGCTCTGTCGCCGCGTACCTGTTGCAGAAGCAGGGATACGAGGTGATCGGGCTGTTCATGCGCACCGGCGTCCACGGGCCGGAGGACGACGAACCGTCCCGGAAGAAGGGCTGCTGCAGCGCCCTCGACGCTGGCGACGCGCGGCGCGTGGCGGACCGCCTCGACATCCCGTTCTACGCGCTCGACTTCGAGGCGGAGTTCGGGCGCATCATGGACTACTTCGCCGACGAGTACACCGCCGGACGCACCCCGAACCCGTGCGTCGTCTGCAACACCTGGCTGAAGTTCGGCAAGCTGTGGGCTTACGGCAAGCAGCTGGAGGCCGACTTCATCGCCACCGGCCACTACGCCCAGGTGTTCGCCCACGACGGCCGGCACGAACTGCACCGCGCGGCCGACCCGGCGAAGGATCAATCGTATGTCCTCTTCGGCATCTCGGCGCCCGTCCTGCCGCACCTGCTCTTTCCCATCGGCGGCTACCGCAAGGAGGAGGTGCGCCGACTCGCGCGTGAGGCGAGGCTCGGCGTGGCGGAGAAGCCGGACAGCGTCGAGATCTGCTTCGTGCCGGACAACGACCACGCCTCGTTCGTGCGCCGCCGACGCCCGCAGAGCGCGACGGCGGGCACCATCGTCGATACAGCGGGCAACGTGCTCGCGCCGCACGACGGGCTCGAGCAGTTCACCGTCGGCCAGCGCAAGGGGCTCGGGTTCGCGGCCGGGTCGCGCCGGTATGTGCTGGCGATCGTGCCGGCGACGCACACGGTCGTGGTCGGCGCCCGCGAGGAACTACTCAACGCCAGGCTCGTGGCGTCGCGCGTCAACTGGCTGCTGGAGACCCCGCCCGAGGGGCCGCTGGCATGTACCGCGAAGATCCGCTATCGCCACCCGGGTGCGCCGGCGGTGGTGACGGCGCTGCCGGGTGGCGGGGCGCGCGTGGAGTTCGCGGAGCCGCAGAGCGCCGTCACGCCGGGGCAGGCGGTCGTGTTCTACGACGGCGAGCGTGTGCTCGGCGGCGGGTGGATCGAGCGGGCGGGCGATTAACATGGAACTTTTGAAAGCCGCATGGGTGGTATCCCGTGGGCCAGGTTCCCGGCACTGCGCCCACGGGCCGCCATCTGTGGGCTTTGCACAAGACCTTTGCACTCCATCTTCCTTGATCCCGGCATGAAGAGGGCGAGGCCAATGGCCGCGACGATCATCAGCGACGTGTTCGGCCGCCTGACCTGGGACGACGAACTCGGCTGCTGGACCGGCACCATCGACTGGCCGCCGGGTCGTCACACTGCGGTCGCGATCTGGCACCCCGACACCGACGTGGTCGCTGGCCTGCGCATGGCCTGCGACAACCTCGCCTGGTTGAAGGAGAACGACGAGGACGCGCTGCGCTGCGTCGCTGGCGTGCTGGTGGACGTTTACAACGACGAGTGGCGCGACGACGCGGAGCCGCTGACCGAGGACGAGTTCCTCCGCCGCCTCGAACTGGTGCGGATCGCGTTCGGGGAGGACGGGTCGCTGCTGCTGTCATACGACGCCAGCGACCTGTTCGACGGGAATATCGTGGACGGTCTCTTCGGCCCCGACGGCTCGTTCCGCAGGGCCGATCTCGTTGGATAACCTTGCCCCCTGCCGGCGTGTGCGCGGCTTGCTGGCGGGTCAGCGCAGCGGGACGTTGCGCAGGACGAACGGCACCTCGACCAGGACCGCCCGGCGGTCGCGGTAGACGAGGCGCGCCGCCTCGTCGGCCCCACCTGCCGGGCGGTAGGTTAGCTCGTACTCGCGCGCCTGGCCGACGAACTTGCCGGTGCTGACCGCGCGGACCGCCTCCAGCGGCCGGCCCCGGCGGTCGAGCAGGACGAAGTTGGCGGCGCTGAGCGTCTCCTTCGGTTCGCCGAGGCGTCGGCCGTTGACGAGGATGTTCAGGTTCGGCATGACCGGGGCCGACCCGTCGCTTGGACCGCGCACCGGGGGCGCCACCTCCAGGCGCAGTTCCACCCGGCCGTCCGCGTGCCGGGTGACCGCCGCGACGCGCACCTCACAGCCGTCCGGCCCGGGGAAGCGCTTGCCGGCCGCGTTCAGCACGTCCGCAACCGCCACCAGATCCTGCGGCGCCGTCTGGACGTTGACGACCACTGTGCCGCGGAGTTCCTCCAGCACCGCGGCCAGCCTGGCGCCAGGCCGGAAGTAAAGGGGGAAGCGGCGTGGGTCGTCCTTCGGCTGGTCGTCGTGCCCGCCGATCACGACGCCGTTTACGGTTATCGTACCGCGCACCGGCAGGGCGACGGTCCGAGTGCGCGCGGGCCCGAAGTTGCCCCTGAGCGCCTGCCCGTGGGCGTCGATCGCCCGGTCGATCCGGACGTTGAGGATCTCCTCACACCGCAGGGCCGACTCCAGGTCCACGGCGAGGCCGGCGAGAACGTGGCCGGGGCGCTGCTCCGCCAGCAGGACAGCATCCGGTTCCAGGGCACGCACGCGCACCGACCCGGCGCGGTGGATCGGCAGCGACCGCGGGGCGCCGTCGCTCAAAACGATCTCGGGGGGGCGGATTGCGGCGGGTGGGCCGAGGATGTCCTTCTCTACCGCCTGCACGCCGCCAACGATGGTGATCGAGTTGCCGCCCTGACGCAGCGGGGACGGCGGCGATGCCGGCTCGTCCTCGCGCAAAGCGGCCTTCGCGCACAGCAGCGCCAGCGCTTCCCAGCAGGAGACCTCGCCGGTCGTGAGGGTGACCTTGCGCCCGGCCCGGCGGTTCGGGTCGGTGTTGAGGCGAATCGTGAACCCGGTCCGTTTCGCCAGGTCCGCCACGGCGTCGGCGAGGGGGGTATCCCTGTAAGCCAGGCGGACCGTGCGCGGCGTCAGCACGCGCTGGGTATCGAGGCGACGCTCGATGCGGCGCACGAGCGTTTCCGCGCGGCGGCGGACCTCGGGAGAGGGGTTGCCGCGCGCGGTGCGCAGGGCGTCCAGTGCCGGCCCGCTCGCCGCTTCCAGGAGGTGCGTGGCGCGCTCGCGCTCGGCATACGCGGGAGAGCCGAGTTGGCGCACCAGCGCGGCGAGGCGCTCCGGCGTCAGCGGCTCGCGCGGCGCGACCGCGTTGCACAGACCCAGCCCGGCGACGAGGCCGTGAAGCAGAGCGAGAGAAAACATCGACAACGTCCTCCGGGCTGGTCCGACGGCGACGGGCCAGGTAGTACTACGGGCGAGGCGGGGTACTCGGGACGACGGCATACGCCGACACGCGGGTGGACGTTTGCGAGAGC
>JADLBT010000406.1 GCA_020847555.1 Gemmataceae bacterium | reverse complement strand
CCCAGTCGCCAACGACGGGCCGCCAGCCAGCCGCGCCGTAGGCGAAGGGGCCGTAATCCGGCGCCCCCGGGCTGTTGCTGTTCTTCAGATACCAGGTTGCCGCCGCCTGCCCGAACTGCCCGAAGGGATCGAAGACGCCGATGCTGTCGATACCGTCGCCGTCCCAGTCGCCCGCCAGCGGCACCCAATCCGCGGAGCCGTAGGCGAAGGGCGCGATGTCCGGAGCACCGGGGCTGTTGCTGTTGCGCAGATACCAGGTCGCCGCCGGCTGGCCAAAGCCCCCGTTGGGGCTGTACACGCCAATGGTAGTGATGCCATCGCCGTCCCAGTCGCCGACCACGGGGATCCAGCCCGGATGGCCGTAGCGGAAGGGCGCGATGTCCGGGGCGCCGGGACTGTTGCTGTTCTTCAGATACCACGTCATGGTGGTCGGCTCGACGACGCCGATGGTCGTCACCCCATCGCCGTCCCAGTCGCCCGCCACCGGGATCCAGTTGGGGCCGCCGTAGGCGAAGGGCGCCACGTCAGGAACCCCCTGGCTGTTGCTGTCGCGCAGATACCAGGTGGCCGGCGGCTGGCCGAACTGGCCGACGGGATCGAAGACGCCGAGGGTCGTGACGCGGTCGCCGTTCCAGTCGCCGGACAGCCACACCCAGTCCTGGAAGCCGTAGGCGAACGGAGCGGTGTCCGGGGTTCCCGGGCTGTTGCTGTTGCGCAGATACCACGTTGCCGGCGGCTGACCGAACCCCCCACGCGGACTGACGACGCCGATGGTAGTCCGGAGCGACGCGGGGCGTTGGCCCGATGGCGGGGGTGGGTCCGACGGCGGCGGCAGCGGCGGCACCTCGACCTGGGTCGAAGCCTGGGCTGCGGCGGGCGTCGGCTGACGGTTGCCGGCGTTGTCGGTCGCCACGCTGGAGAAGCCGTAGATGTGGCCGGCCACCCCGGTGAAGGCGGCCGCGGTCTGCGTTGTGCCCGTCAGGAACGGCGTAAACGGGCCGCCGTTGTCACTGACGAAGACGTCGAAGGTCGCCAGACCCGAGCCGCCGACCTCGTCGCTGCCCGACCAGCTGACGGTGAACGTGGTGGGGCTGACGGCTGGCAGCGGCGCCACGCTGCTGGTCGGCGGCGTGGTGTCGGCCGGCGCCACGGCGCTGACCGTGGCCGTCGCGATCGAACTGCGAGTCGGGTCGCTGAGGGACTGCACCTGAACCCGGACGTCGCCCTGCCCGACGGCGGCCAGGTTCGTCTGCACCAGGATCGCGCCGGTGGACAGGCCCGGCAGGCGGAAGACGGGAATCGTCTGCGTCGGCTGCCCGTCCAGGCCGCTGAGGTTGGCGGTGACGGAACCGCTGGTCCTGGTGATGGTCGCCGTGTAGCTGTCCTCGGTGTTGCCGGTATTCTCGACCAGCAGCAGGAAAGACGATGGGCCGGGCACCGGCAGCACCCGGGCGGCGGGATCGAAGTGGGCTGTCAGCCCGGTCGTCGCCGGGATGCTGAGGGCGGCCGCGGCGCCGACTCGCACGGCCGGGTTGGTGATCGACTGGGCAACGCCCATCAGGTTGAGCGGCCCCGGCAGGGCGAAATCGACGGTGCTGGTGGTGATCGGGACCACCTTGAAGTCGCCGGAGTCGAGGGTCACCTGACTCATGTCGAGGCTGGCGACCAGGGCGGACGGTCCAGTCAGCGACAGGTCGAAGGTGTCGTGAACCTGTCCGGTGTTGGTCACGGTCAGCTGGAAGGGGCTGTTGGGCGGGCCGGACGCCGGACTGAGAGCCACGTTCACGCCACTGGCGACGACGGTCGCCGTGCCGCTCGCCGTGTCGCGGACGGCGGCCAGTGTCGTCGAGGTGGCCGTGACGACGAAGGGCTGGTCGCCGGCCGTCGTGCCGAGAGCGGGCACGACCGTCAGCGTCACGTCGCGGAAATTGCTGGCTCCGGGCGGCACCTCGACGACCGTTTGGCCGAAGGTTGCGGTGAAGCCTGCGGGCAGGTCGGTCGTCAGGCGGAACGTCTCGGTGACGCTGCCGGTATTGGTGAGCCGCACGGTGTAGAGCGCAGGGGTGCCCTGTCCGGCGACGGCCTGCGTGGGTGTGAGGGCCACAACGACGCCGTGCGCCTCGGCCTGGACGGGCGGCAACACTGCGGCTCCCTGCAAGGTGAGCGCGCCCTGCACCGAGCTGGACACGCCGCTCACGGCGGCGCTGACCACGAAGCCGAACTCGGTGAGCGGAGCGAAGGGGTCGGACGTGAGCGCCAGCGGGACATTGACCGAGCCGCCGGCTGGCACGAAGACCTGGGCCGGGAGAGCGACCCATGCTTGCGGCACGCCCTGCACGGACAGGTCGTAGGTGACGCCGGACGCGGTCGGGTTGGCGACCGTGAGGGTGTAGGCCGCGGCCCCGGCTGGCCGGACCGTTTGCGCGGCCGGAGTGAGTGCCAGCACCTGCCCGGCGAAGACTTCCCGCGGCGGCAGCGTCACCTGGCTCGCCGTCCCCTTGGCGACGAAGTCGAGGGTGGTCGCGCCGGTGACGGGGCGCGATTCGCCTGGCTGCAGGGCGGTGACGGTGCTCTGCCAGGTGAACGAGCGGGTGGGGTTGGCTTCGGTCAACGAGGTTTGCCACACCAGCGTGTCGAAATTGGGGCCGGAGATGATAGTCGTGGGCGCCACATTGAACGAGCCGGGGTCCACCGCCACGCCGCTGTTGTTGGGAATTTGCACCGCTGCCGTGACCGGGATGTCCGGGTGGCCGAGTGCGTAAATGAACAGCCCCTCGCTGGTCGCCGCGTACAGGTAATCGCCGTCGCTGCTCAGGCCGCGAATCTGCCCTGGGGCGTCGATCTGCTTTCGCACCGTCAGGTTCGTGGGGTCGCTGGCGTCGATGAGGTACAGTTGGGGCGTGTCGGTCAACGTGCCATAGCTGCCGAACGCGAACTGTTTGCCGGGCAGCGCGACCAGCCCAGCCATGCCGCGGGCGTAGCGGTTGAGGACCGTCGGCGTGCCGATCACCGTTGGGTTGCGAATGTCGGAGATGTCGAGGACGGCCATGACCACGTTGCCGACCGGGCCGATGTCGCTGCTGTTGATGAACGGGTCTTTCCAGCCGCCCTGGCTGCCCAGCACATAAGCGCGGTTACCGTCGATGGTGACTCCTTGGACCATGATCGTGCCCGGAATCTCGACCTGGCCAACCTGGGTCAGATTCGTCGGATCGCTGACGTCGATGATGCGGACGATCCCCTTGGCCGGGTTGCCGTTCTCATCGAGGTTGACGTTGGTGCCGGTCGAGGTCGTGGTGGCGGCGTAGAGTGTGCTGGCATCGGCAGCGGCCAGGCCGAAGTGGTTGAACCGCCCGCCGTTGCGTGGGATTCCGAACTCTTCGTCCTCAGATGACACGTCGCCGAACGTGTTGAATAACACGTCATCGAGGGAGTTGTTGTTGAGAGGTAATGTCAGGTCGATGGCGAGGATGTCTCCGAATTGTTCGGTGATGTCGCGGTTGGCCCCCAGGATCACCAGGTTGGTGCTGACGAAGGCCTCGTTCCCGATCACGTCCAAACCCCCGGGGGCTCGCACATACGGGAAGGCCGCCGCCCCGCGCTGCACGGGGCTCGCGGGATTGGCGACGTCGAAGAGCCTCAGCGCGAAACCACCGCTCTGCGGCGTCGCACTGACGAGGCGGCTGCCAGCGACACTGAGGTTCTGGGCGAAGCCGAGGAGCGGTCCGACGTGGGTCGGCATGGCCGGGTTGCTGACGTCCACGGTGATGGTGACGAACGCGTCGGCGAAATAGACGTAGTTGCCGTTGACGACGACGTCGGAGCCGTTCAGCGACCACGGATCCCCGCTGAAAATCCGTTCCGTGAGTGAGCCAACGAACTTGAGTTGCTCCGCCGGGGCCACGAGGGCGGTAATGTCGAGGGTGTTGGTGACTGTGCTGGTGCCCGGCGGCAATGCTTGCGGAGTAACAGTCAGCGCGGCGCTGATCGGTGAGCCGACGAGCAGGGTCGTTTGCCCCGTTCCGCCGGGGATTGGATTGCCGCTGAGATCGGTGACGGAGACCGCGACGGTGTACTGCCCCTCGGCGAAGCCGGTCGTGTCGAGCGAACCGAGGGCGACATTGAGCACGGAGGCTTGCACGGTCAGCGTCGCGGCGACCGCCGTCGAGGCGAAGACCTGCTGGCCGCTCGGATTACGGACGAGGAACGACACACGCACGTCCTGCCGGCGATTGACCGCGTTGAGGATCTTCGCGGAAACGGCGACGTTCGTACCCGGATTGCCGAACGGCGGCGTGGCGATGACGTCCGTGACCGAGACGTGTTCGCGCCGCGCCTGCATGGTGCCGATCGTTGACTTGCGGATCTCGGGCGTGACGCCGGCGACACTGACATTGACGTTGAAAGCGAAGGTGAGCAATTCCGTGTTGGACGTCTGCGTCAGCGTCAGGATCGCCGCGCCGATCTGCCCTGGGGCGATGGTGAGCGAAGTGGTGTTGAACTGGCGGGACACGCTGGCCGGCAGACCGGAGACATCGAGGTTGTAGGTGGTGGCTTCGGTGCCGGTGTTCTGAACTTGAATAGCGTAGTTCACCGGAAGCAGCGGCTGGGCGATGCCGCTGTCCGGGAAGAGATCGACCGTGAAGTTGTGCCGGGCAAGGTTGGTGACGACGACGGCGAAGTCGTCGAGAGCGGCGCCGAGAGCCAGGATGGCGGCCTGGATGTCGGCGGTGGCCGTCGCGGCGGCGAGTTGGTCGCGGGCGGCGGCGAGCGGATCGACGTAGGCGACGAACTTTTCGTCGATGGCGAGGAGGGAGAGGATGCTATCGAGGGCGGCGAGGGATTGTGACTTGAAGACGGGGCTGGTGGGATCTTGCACGAGGTTGGTCAGGACGATGCTGAGGTCGTCGAGGCGATTGGCGAGGTCAGCATTCCCAAGTCGCTCGGCGGCGGCCGAGGCGTTGGCGATTGCGTCTGCACCAGGAACGACGAGTTGGACGGCAATCGACAGCCTTTTGGACAACTGCGCACCGAACTCAGCTGTAATGTTCGCACCCAGATGACTGGAAAGCGGACGATCTGGGTCTGGCGTTAGGGTAAGCGTCTGTGTAACGACCTCGCCTGGGTTGAGCGTGAGATCATTCAAGCCGCTGATCGTCATTCCATCCTTTGTGTCGATGTTGAAACGCACTTCCTGGGGGATGTTGCCAGTCGATGTGAGAGTGAATGGGACAGAAACCGGCGTACCCACGAATGCTGGGACATCCGTGGGGAGTTCAAACTCGACGCCGTGGATTTCGGGGACCGCAAACGGAACGATTTGCGTGATGGCATTTCCTGGAGAATGACTCGGTGTGACAGTTACACGAAAAATACCATATGAGCCAGGCGCGCTGATATCTCCCATGGGCCGCAGGGCAAGCCCGACCTCGGCTGTTTCGCCGGGAGGAATGGTAATCTCGGGGACGCTTGACTCGCCCACGAATCCTGAGGTGACATCGCGCAGAGCGATGGTGTAGGTTTCCGCCACGGTTCCAGTGTTTTTGATTCCCAGGCGAAACACCGTGCGTACCTCCGCTCCGTTTCGCTGAATATGGAACAGCGGATCAGGGACGACACCAATGGCGAGCGAGGCATTCCCATTTTGAAGATTCTGGAGTTCCTTATGGGGGGTTGGCGAGAGTAAAAAGCCATCGACAGGCGGGTCGGCGGCGTAGAAGTAACCGAAGGACAGGCCCATGAAAAATCCCAGCTTGAACGATGGAGGTAACGGTGGTCCTTCCACAATGAGCGCCACGGTGTCGAGCATGGCAAGCAGGATGTCTTTGAACTTCAACCACCAATCAAGCTGGTCAGATCCGGTTGAACCAAGGGCTGAGATATATACTCCAGCAAAGAATTTCGCAATTGCTACTGCAGACGCATCCCCAACCAATGCTTCCAGTGCTCCGAGGGCGAACTGATTGTATGGGTTGAACGCAGGGTTGCCCGCTTCGACGGCTGCATACTGTGCGAATGCTCCATGAGACCCATCGTCCAACCGTCCGATTGTTTCTCCGCTCAGCAAATCGATCTCAAACCAGGCGAACCGTGCATTCCCATCGACAACGACCGGACCCGTTGGGGCGAGGATTACGGCCCCGGAGCGCAGCGATTCCTCAAGGAATATTCTCGTAGCGGGAAGAATTTCAAAAAATTCAAGTTGCGAGCGGTCTGCTGGAGTGATCACGTGAATAGATCGACCCTGCTGGGCCGCTAACTCGAATACTCGAGTGACGCCCGTGGCTACCACCAAGTTCCCCGCTTGTTCCTCCGGTTTTATTGCCAGAGATTCCACAATCGTATCAGCGATACCACGATTCAACTGGAATCCGAGTTCCGCTTCCGCAACTTGCCCAGGGTACACCTGGGAACGAATTCCGTTCCTGAGAAGATCCATGATGAAGGCCACGGATTCATTCCCCGTGTTGGATTTGGTGCGTAGGGCGTGAACTCGAGGACTGTCGAAATAAGCCCTCATCAGTGCTGCCTCGGCGAAGGTATTTGTGGCAACATCAGAACCACCGGCAGTCTGCGCCAGGCGTGCGCGAGACATTGAGATCAATAGCCCGGTAAATTTCTTCGCGAGTTCCTGCATTCGTTGTTCACGTTCCGGCCCCTCACGAAGCTCTCTGATTGCCACGATTTCTGATTGAAAGGCATCTCCCAGAGCTGTCATTTCACGGTTGTTGACCAAGACAGATCTTAGGTTCTGCTTTCCCGCGAGAATATTCAACGTAGTTAGATCCGCCGAAGTTACTAGGGGCGAGAATGCATCTGAGAGATCCAAGGGTGTAGAGCTACCGCGAGTGCGGGCCTCCAGGCCAATGCGGTCCGCGATTGTTATTGTAATAGTTTCGATATCTCTATTAGGTGCTATCAGATCAGCTTCCAAGAACAAACCTGTGAGCATTTGGAGACCATACGGAAATGTTGTGATTGTCTCGCTGAAGTCCGTTCCTCTGATTAGCTCATCCTCCTCAGGGTGCACCGAATCGCCAGCAATCAAGAGATACGGGGAATAGTAATGCCTCGTCAACCCAAAAGTAGGGCTATTTAGCGATTGGGTTTGACCAAAAAAACCAAGAGTAATTGGGCGCCCGACTAACTCTGCCAGATTAAAATTGACTTCAAGAGCCGTCGCCATATCCTGGCCATTGCCCAACAACCCTATCCCCGGCGATGTTAGTTCACGCCTCAGTCGAATTGTCACCTTGTGGCGCAAGGCATCTGGAACTTCTTCCCATGTGGCAACAGTTGTTGTAAATATCTGACCGATCGAGGCTCCAACAAATCCTGGATCGGCATCTTGCATCCCAGCGCCTGTGTCAAGCCTCACCCAATAATGATCGCGCGTCTCAGCCAATAACTGGGGATCATTTTTGGGATCAGATACGTCGGTGCCAGCTTGGATGAACCCCGTGATTCGCAACGGTTCTGGGAACATCGAAAGAATCAACTCCTGGGCCTGAGTATCCGAGAGCGTTCCCTCGGCGTAACCCGCCGGTACGCCCGACGCCCGCATCAGAGCCACTCCCAAACTCGCCTCATCCAACGAATTCCCGGCTTCACTCCACAATGTCCCCCGCGCTCCACGCAACGAACCCACGTAGGACTCGTACCCGATCTCCTGGGTCAAGAATTGGAAGATCTCATTCGCATCCTGATTCAGCTCCGCCGCCTTGGCCTGGATGTACGGATCCTCCCAGTTCGCGTCCGGCGTCGCCGCAAGCAGGGCAGGATCGATGGTGTCGGTGCGCAGCCTGGCCGGGTTGGCGGCGTCGTTGACTGCTGCGGCATTCACCATGCCGAAGGCTTCGGCGCCATCATCAACCTGAAGCGGAACTACGCCGGCGAAAGAAACAGTCAACTGCACGCTCGCTCGACCGAACGGGGCGAGCGTCCCCAGACTCCAGGCCAACTCCTGGCCGTTGCGGTTGGGCAGCACCGTCGCATCGGCGAAACTCACCCCCGGTTCGAGTGTCGTGGTCAACAGCACGCCGCTGACTTCCTCGGCCTGCTGGTTGTAGACCGTGTAGTCGATCTTCAGTTTGTTGTCCTGGATGTCCGCGACGCTCCATGACGACAGCGTTCGGCCCACGCTGATCACGTCGGGGAAATCGCTGGCCAGCAGTACCCGATCCTCCAGTGGCTCCAGTTGCAACCGGCGGTACGGCACCCGGCAACGGCGGGAGGAAGAATCGAGCCAGTTACGAAAGTGGCGATTGAGAAAGCTCATGGGGGAGATACCTCGTTCCGAAGGAGCCTCGGTTCTGTCTGGCTTGCGGCGCGTACCCCAGCAGGGATGGCCACACGGCCCTTATACGTGCGAGCTAGTCCATCGTTATCATTTCCCGGCGGCAGGCGGGAATCCGCCGGAGCCTCTGCGTCCGTCCGAGCCAGCCGTCATCATCTCGCGACCGCTGGCGATACTCAGGGTGGGTTCGCCGACGGCTTGCCTTTCAGCCACTGCCGGAACGCCTCGCGTCCCGCCAGGGGGTGGAAGTCAAAGTGCAACCGCACTACCTGCTTCTGCCACTCCGCTGCCGGTGCCGCCGCGCGAGCCCGGTCCAGCAACTGCATCGCCGAGGCTGCGTAACGGTCGGCCTGCGCCGGGCGGGCGGACGCCTCGACGGTGCGGTCCTTCCCCAGAGTCACGATGGCGTTCGCGCAGGTCCGGGCCAGGGTGTAGTAGCGCTTCCAGGAGGTCGTCTCGGGCAGCTCGCGGGCCAGCGTTTCCGCATCTGCCACGGCGCGGGCATGATCGCCCGCGTTGCCGCGCAGCGCCGCCAGGGTGACGCGGTGATTGTCCAGCTCCATCGGCGGCGACAGGGCCACCACCTGCTCGTAGTCCGCTAACGCCTCCGCCAGTCGGCCCTGCTTCTCCAGGATCGTGGCCCGCACGCCGTAGGTGCGGAACAACCGATCCCGCAGCCCAACCAGGTTCGGCTCCCGCGCGAGCACCTTTTGCAGGAGCTGTTCGTTCCGGTTGAGGTCGGCCAGAGCCATTTCCGCCTTGCCGGTGCGCAGCAACACATACGACCAGTTGACACGGAGCAGCGCGAGTTCGAGAATGCTGTCGTAGTGGTTGGGGTCCGCGCGGAGCAGCTGTTCCAGATTGCTCTCGGCCTGGTCGTGGAATTGCGTGGCTTCCGCCAGGCGACCCGTCTGGCCCTGAAGCAGCAGACTCAGGCTGAGCTGCGTCTGCGCCAGAGCCAGACGATGCGGCGACGCTTCCGGATGCTGCTGGTGCAGCCTGGCGTGCAGCGCCACAGCTTTGCGCCAGTGCGCCTCGGCCGCGGCCTGCTTCCCCTGGCTGTTCAACGCGTCCGCCAGGTTGTGGTGCGCCATCGCCAGGCTCCTGCCGACATCCACGCCGCGCGCTGCCAGGGCTTCATACATTCCCAAAGCGCGCTGGAGAGAAGCCATGCGTTCGTCCTTCTCCTGGTGCCTGACCCCGAGCGTCATCCAGGCGTAGGCGAGGCGAGCCTGGTACGACGCCTCCTCGGGAAAGCGCTCGACCAGCCGGGCCAGCAGGTCGCGGGCGGTTTCCTCGTTGGCCCGGGCGGCCTCGTGCTGGCCCAGGGCGTGCTGTAGCTGGGAGGCCAGCTCCCGCGCCTGGGCCACATCCGAGAGCACCTCCGGCTCGTCGCCTTGCTGCCGGGCTGCCTGGAGCAGGAAGGCCAGCGCATCCTCCTGCTGCTGGCGGCGCAGCTCCACCAACCGGGGAACGTCGCCCCAGACGCGGATCCGGTCGAGCATCTGGTTGATCGTCGCGCGGGCCTGACGGTAGTTGGCCGTCGCCTCCTCCTTGCGGCGCCGCGCCTCGTCCGCGTTGGTCTGGGCCTGCTCCAGGGCGAGTTCCAGCTGCCGTTGATGGTTGGCGCTGAGAACCCCGACCACCAGCACGGCGAGCAGCGTCACGCCGATCAGGCCAGCAAGGGCAGGCCGCCGCCGCGCCCATTTCACTAGCCGGCGGACCGGGCCGGCCGGCCGCGCCTGGATCGACTTGCCCTCCAGGAACCGGCCCAGATCCTCGGCCAGGTGCGCCGCCGAGGCGTAGCGCTGCGCCGGCTCCTTGGCCAGGCACTTGAGGCAAATCGTCTCCAGGTCGCGCGGCACCTGGGGTCGCAGTCGGCGCGGCGGCACGGGCTCCTGGGAGCGCACCTGCTCCAGCGTGTCCAGGACCGACTCACCCGTAAAGGGCGGCTGGCCGGTCAGCAGGGCGTACAGGATGGCACCGAGGCCGTAGACGTCGGCGGCGGTCGTGACGGCCCCCCTTTGGCCGCGCGTCTGTTCGGGGGCCAGGTAACTCGGCGTGCCGACGATGGTCCGCGACAGGGTCAGGGCGTCGTCGCCGGTCAGCGCCACCCGCTTGGCCAGGCCGAAGTCCGTGACCAGCGGCTGGCCGTCGGCGTCGAGCAGGATGTTGGACGGCTTGAGGTCGCGGTGCAGGATGCCGCGCTGGTGGGCGTGGTGAATGGCCTGGGCCACGTTCGCCAGCAGGGCGGCGGCCGCGCGCGGGTCGGCCACGAAGCGGTCCAGTTGAGCGAGCAGGCTGCCCCCTTCGATCAGCTTCATGGTGAAGAAGGGCTGGCCCTCGCTCTCGCCCACCTCGTAGACGGGCACGATCCCCGGGTGATCGAGCTGGGCGATGAACTCGGCCTCGTTGCGAAAGCGGGACACTTCCGCGGGCGAGGTCAGCGCATCCAGGCGGATCATCTTCAGCGCCACCAGGCGGCCCAGCGAGCGCTGCCGCGCCTTGTAGACAACGCCCATGCCGCCCTGACCGAGGCAGCCGAGCAGTTCGTAATCGGGGGCGAGCAGCGCGGCCAAGGGGCTCCCGCTGGCGGCGGATGGCGTCCCTGTGGTTTCGCCGAGCGGGAGCGTGTCGTTGCGTATCGCCTCAGCGACCGCCTGCAAGGGCGCCATCAGGCGACGGACGCGGTCGCGGTCGGCAAAGAAATCCTCCAGTTCGGCGGTCAGTTCCTGATACCGGGCCAGCCACTCGCGCCGATCCGGCTTGGCCCCCTCGGCCTCGGCCTGCAAATAGGCGGCCACGGCCTCGTCCAGCAGGGTATCGCGTTCGCTCGGGTTGTTTTGCTCGGGGTGCATGGTGGCTCAATCATCCGGTGCCAGCAGTTCCCGCAACCGTTTCATGCCGCGCCGCAGCAGGCCGCCCACTGCGGCCGGGGTCTTTTCCATCCGCGCGCTGATGTCCGCCACCGAGCAGTCGTGCAGGTGCATCAGCTCGACGGCCGTGCGCTGGTCGGCCGGCAGTTCGCCCAGGGCTTCGGCCAGGCACAACAACTGCTCCTCGCGCACCTGCTGCTCGCTCACGGGTGGTTCCTGGCTGGCGAGCAGCGCATCCAGCCGGGCGGAGGAGCGCTCCAACTCGGTTTCCAGGGAGCGCTCCAGCGCGACGTTGCGTGCGCCACCGCGCAGCCTGCGCACCGCATCGATCAGGGTGTTGCCGAGGATGCGCCGCAGCCAGACCGTCGTCGCGGCCTCGTCGGTCGTTCGCAGCTGGTCGTGGGCGGCGTGCGCCTTGAGCAGGGTTTCCTGGACAAGGTCGGACGCCTCCAGCCGGGCGCGCAAGCGCGGATCGAGCGGGGCGATCTGGCACCGGGCCAGCAGGCGGAGATAGTTCCGGTACGACTCCAGGGGACGCCCGTTCGGTTGAGAGCGTTGCGCCATGAGAGGCGTCCCTATCAGGATAAGACGGAAGGTTTGACGAAATCGGGCGCGCGGCAACTCCGATTGCCAGGGGGAGGACAATCAGGAGCCTGGGCTTCTGCCCGATTATGGCCGAAACGCGGTCCCCCGACAAGTTGCGAAGCCGGCAGGGTTCAGAGACCCGGACCCGCAGTCGATCCTACCGCCCGCGCTCCTTGAGGAGATCCAGTGGGAAGTCGAAGGAACCCAGATTGAGGAAGGGGAAGAATGCCGATCCGGGCTGGAGAGGGCGTCAGGTGGGTGCGGAAGGAAACCCGAAATCGTGTTTTTGAGACTTTCAGGAGATGGAGTCTCCGTATATAGTAAATTATCTGCATCGATACCAACGCGCGGCCGCAAGAGCCAGTCAGTCGCACAATAGAACCTTTGCCCAGCTTGGCCGCAGGGTTTCATCTTCATCGGCACAGGTATGGCCATCGTGTTCAACAACACGGTGATGGGTATGACCTGCCATGCTCGCCGCGTTTGGTCCGCCGGTTCCTGGTAATCATGAGTCACCTCAGCGCCATTGTACCCGCCGCGCGCGGAAACCCGTATTGTGCAATCACCGCCCAGTCCCTACACTCTGCGCAGTCGGTGCGAACGCTGCAACCTTCTCTGTCGGAGGCAAGCGCATGTCTTTCCCGCAGCCCTCTCGCGGCAAGATCTACGATGACATCACCCAGACCATCGGCAACACGCCGCTGGTGCGCCTGCGCCGTGTCGTCGGCGATGCGAAGGCGACCGTTGTCTCCAAACTGGAGAGCTTCAATCCGCTCTGGTCGGTCAAGGACCGCATCGGCGTCGCCATGATCGAGGCGGCCGAGCGCGACGGCAAGATCAACAAGGACACCACCATCATCGAGCCGACCAGCGGCAACACCGGCATCGGCCTGGCGTTCACCTGCGCTGCCCGCGGCTACCGGCTCGTCGTCACCATGCCCGAGAGCATGAGCCTGGAGCGGCGCCGCCTCCTCAAGGCGTTCGGCGCCGAGGTCGTCCTCACGCCCGCCGACAAGGGCATGAACGGCGCCATTGCCCGGGCGAAGGAATTGCTCGCCAGCACCCCCAACTCGTTCATGCCGCAACAATTCGAGAACCCGGCCAACCCGGAGGTCCACCGCCGCACGACCGCCGAGGAGATCTGGCGTGACACCGACGGCAAGGTGGACATCCTCATTTCCGGCGTCGGCACCGGCGGGACGATCACCGGCGTCGGCGAGGTGATCAAGAAGCGCAAACCGTCGTTCCGGGCGATTGCCGTCGAGCCGACCGCCAGCGCGGTGATCACGCAGAAGATGCACGGGCAGGAGATGAAGCCCGGGCGCCACCGCATTCAGGGTCTCGGCGCCGGCTTCGTCCCCGCCGTCCTCAACCTGGAGACCGTCGATGAGGTGGTTCAGGTGAAGGACGACGACGCCTTCGAGATGGCCCGGCGCGTCGCCCGCGAGGAGGGTATCCTGTGCGGCATCAGCGGCGGCGCGGCGGTGTGGGCCGCCGTGCAGGTCGCCAGCCGGCCCGAGAACGAGGGGAAACTGATCGTCGTCGTTCTGCCGGACCTCGGCGAGCGCTACCTGAGCACGGCGCTCTATCCGGAATGAGACGGGAGCGGTTGGCACATCACCGCCGTGTCGCCCGTGGGAGATTTCGATGCGAACCTGCACCTTCGCCGGGCTGGTGCTCTGTGCGGCCGCCTTCACCGTCCCCGCCGCGGGTGGGAAGGCGGACAACCTGAACGGGACGTGGACCCCCGTCTCGATCGAGATTGACGGCAAGAAACTGCCGGACAAGGAAGTGGTCGGACCCCGGCTCGTCATCCAGGGCAACAACTTCACCCTGCACGTCGAAAAGCGGACCGTCAAGGGCACGTTCAAGGCGGATCCCGCCAGGACGCCGAAAACCATCGACGCCCACTATGAGGAGGGCGGCAAGAAGATGACGGTCCTGTCGATCTACACCTTCCAGGGGGACACCCTGACCGTGTGCAGCGCCGAGCCGGGCAAGGCGCGGCCGAAGGACTTCAAGACCGCCAAGGGTGACGGGCGCGAGTTGACCGTGTACCGGCGGCAGAAGCCGTGAGCGAGCCCGCCGGCGCCGGGACGGGGTCAGTAATCCTCGTCGTCCTCGCCGAAGGGGTCGAATATCTCGAACGGGAACCCGTCGCCGAACAGGTGCGAGAAGGGGTTCAGCGCCTGGACTGCGTCGAGGGCGTGCTGGATGGTCCTGAGCAGTTCCTCCTGCCGCGGATCGCGCGGCATCGCCTCGGCAAGGCGGCGCGCCTTCTCCAGCAATTGCTGCGTCTCGTAGGTCGGGCAGCGGTGCGGGCCGAGGTCGAGGTTGTACTGCGCCTCCAGCAGGAAGAAGGCCGGACTGTCCGGGAACAGCGCCTGCCCGCGCTGGAGGTAGCGGCGGTGCAGTCGCGGCGCCTTCACCACGCCCAGCGCGGTGCAGATGCGTACTAACTGCTCCTCGCTGAAGTTCACGGCGATCGCCTTCTCCAGGTACGTCAGCACCTTCTTCTCGTGCGTCTTCTGCCCGAAGTACGTTACCCCGGCCCTGCGCAGCGCCCCTGCTGTGTCGGCGATGGCGGCCGCCGCGTGGGCGCTCGGCTCGCGGGCCAGTTCCTCCTTGACCTCCCGGTCGAATCGATCCTTGAGCGGTTTGGGCAGCTTGAAGCGGATCGCCTCGATCAGCATGCTGTAGGCGACGGCGAGCCGATTGCCCTCCTCGGCGTGGGCCTGCGTGAGCAACTCCTCGGCGCGAGCGGCGTCGCCGGCCTTGAACTCGCACGCGGACCACTTGCACAGGACGGAGTAGCTCCCGCCCTCGGTGAATGTCAGCGCCGCCTGATACCCTGCTCGGGCGTCGTCGAAGCGGCCCTCCGCGGCGGCCTGGCGGGCCTTGTACGAGTGGGCCGCGCCGACCTTGACGCGCAGCCGCCGCTCCAGCGGGTTCGCCTTCAGCGCCCGCTGGAACATCTCGAGCCCTTCGGCGTAGTGCTGCTTCTCCATCAGCAGATCGCCCAGCCCCTCCAGCGTCGGGGCGTGATCGGGGAAGCGCTTCAGCAGGTCGCGGGCCGCCTTCTCCGCCTTCGCCTTCTGGCCCTTGCGGCGGTAGTGGTCGAACAGCGCGGCGTGCGTCTCCAGCCGGTCGGGGGCGAGTTCGAGGCTCCGCTTCAGGCAGTCCTCGGCGGACGGCTTGAGCGGGCGCGGACGGTCCGGGTGGTTGCGCAGGAACGGCGGCAGATCCTTCAGGGCGTCCAGATCGGGGACGCCGTCGGCGTTCTCGGCCAGGCGCCGCCAGATGAGGGCGCGGACGCGCTCCGCCTGCCCGGCCGGCCAGGCGACCGGGTTGGCCGCGACCGACTGCTCGAACCGCTGCCACTGCTTGTGCGCCTCCGGGAACGAATGGCGACGCTCCATCGCCAGCGCTTCCAGGCGGGCCAGCTGTGGATCGTCGGCCGGCTTGCCGAAGACGCGCTGGTAGCGCTTCAGATCTTCCGGCTGGCCGTGGTCGATGATCGCCCAGTAGAAGCACACGGCCAGCCGGCCGACGAGGTGGGGAGCCTCGCGCTTCAGGGTCGGAAGGACGGCCTCCGCCTGCCGGAAGGCGTTGGGGAGGTGGTCCTCGTGGGCGATCTCACGCTGGATCGCCCGCAGCGCCGGGACCAGCCCGGAGCCCTGAAGGCGGTCGGCCTGCTGTTGCAGCAGCGCCTGGGCGGCGGGCGGCTGCGCGGTCCGGAACGGCGGGTCGATCAGGTAGCGCAGCGGCGCAGCCAGCCGCGCCGGGACGCGGTTCGGGTCGAGGCGCTGCCAGTTCTCCCGGGCGCGCTGGTCGTCGTTCTGGTGGTACGCGATCAACCCGCGCAGGAATACCTTCCATTCGAGGAACGGCGACTGCAGCCCGACGCCCTGCAGGGCGGCCTTTGCCTGCTCGTCGCGCCCGGCCGCGGTGTGGGCAAACGCCTGCACGATCAGGTCGAACTGCGGGTGGTGCGCCTCGGGCAGGGTGTTGCGCCCGGCCGCCCCCTGCTGGAGGGCAAAGTCGGCGGCGAACCCGAGCACGCGCGGCACAGCGGCCGACCCGGGGATGCCCTCGACGACCGCCAGCGCCCGCGGGACGTCGCCGACAGCGGCCAGTTCCTCCGCGATGCGCTCTCGCTGGGGAGCGTCGGGGCCGAGCTGCAGGGCGTTCTCCAGGACGGTGCGCGCGTCGCGCGCCTGCCCCTGGGAGCGCAGCTGGCGGACCCGCTCCAGGCAGGCCTGCAACAGCAACCCCTTGTGGGGCGGGGACGGATCCTGTTTGAACAGGGCGCGGGCCAGTTCGAGCGCCTGCGCGGTCCGCCCCTCGGCGAGGGCCTTCTCGACGCGGGATTTCAGGACTGCCGGCGTCAAGGTGAGGGGCACGCCGGACGTTTTCTTGCGTTTCTTGCCCACCAAGGCTCTCCTCCGACTGGCTGCGGGATAAAAACTATTGTAGCGGCCGGGTGGGGGAAAAAGTAAAAAGAGCAGGGGGTCAGGGGACAGAAGAAAGCCCACGGGCGGCGCCCCGTGGACCAGATCCCCGACACCTGGCCCACGGGCGGCGACCCGTGGGTTTGACGCTGCTCCCCCGGCCCTTGACCCCTGACCCCGACGCACGCCATGAACCCGCGGAAACTCATCCTCCTCAACCCCTACCAGCTGCCGACGCAGAACCCGCTGACCCTCGCGACCGAGGACATGGCCAGCTGGATGGCCGGCTACTCCGCTCTCTGGCACCCCGCCGCGCTGTGGAGCGCGGCCGGCCCGCCAAAGGTCGAGCCGGCCTACGACCACGAGCAGCCGCAGCCCGATACCCTCTACGCGCTGCCCGAGACGCCGCCCATGTTCCTGCCCGACGAGTGGCACCAGAAGGTGCGTGAGGTTGGGTCGGCCTGCTTCCACGCCACCCCCGACCGCCAGCAGACCCTCGACAACCTGCGCGACGCCCTGCGCTCGACCGCGCCGGAAGGCCAGGAGCCGCCCCCGGCGGCCGCGCTGCTCGACCTTGCACCGGACCGCGTCGCCCCGTTCCTTGCCGTCGGCCTGGGGTATGTCCTCATCGCCACCCTCAACGACGCGATGGAGCACGAGAACCTGCTGGAGGCCGAGGACTTCTGGCAAGATCTGCAGCAGGCGGCCGCGGCCCTCGGCGGCCTACCGTTCACGCGCACCGGCTCGGCCGACGTCGCGACCGGATACCAGCCTTACCGAGACGACGCCGGCAATTACGCCGACTACGGCGGTCCGCAGCACGGGGACGAGTATCAGCCGCAGGACTACGAGCAGCCGTCCGAGCCAACCGGGTTCGAGGAATTCGCGGGGAACACCCAGGCCCAGGCAGAGGAGCCGGCGGAAGGGACGGACGACGAGCGGGCCGGAGCCGCCGCGGCCGAGCCCGCCCCGCCGCCCGAGGAGAAGTGGCATCGCTGCCTGCAGTCGGCCGCCGAGCGGCTACTCCGGGCGCGCGAGATCCTTTACCCGGTGACGATCTACCTTCTCGACATCGCCCTGCTCGACCCGGACCGGCCCGGCCAGCCGCTGCCGCCGTCCTTCGCTCAGGACGTGCCGGTCAACCTGATCGCCGCCTCGTCGCTGCTGGAGCGACTCGGCCGGGAACACCCCGAAACGCTGGAGCGGTTGCGCGCCAAGGTGGCGACCGAGCAAGCGGAGGTGTGCGGCGGCTGCTACGTCGAGCGCGAGGATGCCCTGCTCCCGATCGAGTCGCAGCTGTGGAACCTGCTGAAGGGCCAGGCGGCGGCGCGGCAACTGCTCGGCGCCGAGGTGCGTGTCTTCGCCCGCCGCCGGTTCGGCGCCCACCCGCAGCTGCCCCTCCTGCTGACCAACGTCGGGCTGACCCGGTGCCTGCTCCTCACCTTCGACGAGGCGACGGTGCCGTCGTACCAGACGACCGTTGTCAACTGGCCCTCGCCCGACGGCAAGCAGGTCGATTGCTTCACCCGGGCGCCGTTCCTGGCCGACGCGCCGGAGACGTTCTTCAACCTCGGCAACTATCTGTTCAAGACGATCCGCGAGGACCACTACGCCACCCTTGCCCTGCTGCACCGCGGGCAGGCCGCGGCGCCGTGGTACGAGGACTGCCTGGAGCTGTCGCGGCTGGCTCCGGTCCTGGGCCAGTGGACGACGTTCTCGCAGTACTTCGGCCAGGCGCAGGCGGGCGAGTACGCCTCGTCCTTCTCGCCCGACGAGTTCCACCACGACTACCTGAGCGAGCGGATCCCCACACACGAGTCGTCCGTCGAGGAACCGGCGGCGCCGGGCGTCCACCCGCCGCCGCGCCGGCAGCCCGGGCCGGAAGCGAAGGTGCCGGTCAGCGCCTTCGCGCGCCACGCCCGCGCCCGCCGGCGCATCGACACCTGCTGGACCCTCGCCGCCATCCAGCGCGGCCTGGCCGGGCGCAACGACCCGCTGCGCGTCGAGGCGGCGCTGTGCGAGCTGGAAGATCGCGTTGAGCTGAGCGCCCTCGGCCCGCCGTCGCCCGAGCTGGCGCTGCGTATGACGGAGGTCGAGAAGGAAATCGGGGCCGCCCTCGCCGACCGGCTGCTGGCCCGCGCGACCGAGACGCAGCCCGGCTACCTG
>JADLBT010000405.1 GCA_020847555.1 Gemmataceae bacterium | reverse complement strand
GTCCGCGCGGCGGGCGGTACGCCGATGGAGGTCAACACGATCTCTATCAGCGACGGCATCTCCATGGGCACGGAAGGCATGAAGGCCTCGCTCATCAGCCGCGAGGTCATCGCGGACTCGATCGAACTCTGCGGCGTGGGCTACTCCTTCGACGCGGCGGTGGTCATCGTCGGCTGCGACAAGACGATCCCGGCGGGCGCGATGGCGCTTGCCCGCCTCAACATCCCGGGGGTCCTGCTCTACGGCGGTTCCATCGCCCCGGGCAACTTCCGTGGCGCGGACGTGACGATCCAGGACGTGTTCGAAGGTGTTGGCCAGCACGCGGCCGGCAAGATCACGGACGCCGACCTCGAGGAACTGGAGATTGCCGCCTGCCCCGGCGCAGGCGCCTGCGGGGCGCAGTACACAGCCAACACAATGGCGACAGTGATGGAGTTCATCGGCCTTTCGGCGATGGGCACCGCCACCGTCGGCGCGACGGACCCGCGCAAGGACGCGGTCGGCGAACGCGTCGGGGCGCTGGTGATGGACGTGCTCCGCCGCGGCATGCGCCCACTCGACCTCCTCACGCGAGAGGCGTTCGAGAACGGCATCGCCTGCGCGGCCTCGACGGGTGGTTCGACGAACGTCGTCCTCCACCTGCTCGCACTCGCGCGGGAAGCGGACGTGCCGCTGAACATCGACGACTTCGACATCGTCAGCGAGCGCACTCCGCTCATCGGCGACCTTCGCCCGGGCGGGCGCTACGTGGCCCTCGACATGGACCGCGCTGGCGGCACACCCCTGCTCGCGAAAAGGCTGCTCGAAGCCGGAAAACTGCACGGCTCGGCGATGACGATCACCGGCCGCACCATCGCCGAAGAGGCGGCGGAGGCCGTCGAGGCGCCGGGCCAGGATGTGATCCTCCCGGTCGAGCAGGCGCTCAAGCCGACGGGGGGACTCGTCATCCTCAAGGGCAACCTCGCCCCGGACGGCTGCGTCATCAAGGTCGCGGGGCACGAGCGGCTCCTGCATTCCGGCCCGGCGCGCGTGTTCGAAACGGAGGAGGCCGCCTTCGCTGCGGTCACCGACCGGCAGATCCGCTCCGGCGACGTCGTGGTCATCCGCAACGAGGGCCCGAAGGGCGGGCCGGGCATGCGCGAGATGCTGGGCGTGACGGCGGCGCTCGTGGGCGAGGGGCTCGGGGAAACGGTCGCGCTCATTACCGATGGCCGCTTCAGCGGGGCAACGCGGGGACTGATGGCGGGGCATGTGGCGCCGGAAGCCGCGGTTGGCGGCACCATCGGGCTGGTGCACGAGGGCGACACGATCACGATCGACGTCGCGGGCCGGAAGCTCACGCTCGACGTGCCGGAAGCCGAGATCGCCCGCCGGCGCGCCGAGTGGAAACCGCTGCCGCCACGCTACACGCAGGGCGTGTTCGCCAAGTACGCCCGCTCCGTCTCCAGCGCCTCGGAGGGCGCCGTCACTTCCTGAGCCTTTCGTCTTCGGGTTGACCCCGTTTCTCGGGGTCCACTAGCATGCCAGCCAGGGGACGGTAACGAGAAAGGCGGGGCCCAATGACGGACCTGGGCACGCAGGCCGCGGGCAAACCGGGGCGGGCGCAGGCGCGCGCGCTCCCGTTCGACCTGCAGGCGAACGAGGACGTCGTCCTGTTCACGCGGCGGCACCCGGTCTATCTGATCTGGTCGCTCTGGGTGTACTTCCTCGCGATCGTGGTCCCTGCCGCCGCCCTGGTCTGGATAGCGGATGCAACGGCGGGCCTGGGGAGCACCGGAGGCCTTGCGCTGGCTGGACTTGCGGCGGCCTGGGTGCTGGTCCTGGGCGTGAAGGCGTACTTCGCCTGGTACCGCTGGCACAATGACTTCTGGGTGGTGACCAACCAGCGCATCGTCGATAGCACGAAGGCGAACTGGTTCAACCACCGCATGGCAAGCGCCGACCTGGTCGACGTCGAAGACATCCAGGTCCACCGCTCCGGCCTGCTGCCGACGATGTTCCGCTTCGGCGACGTGCGCTGCCAGACCGCGGGCGAGCAGCCGAACTTCATCCTCTCCGGCATCCCGCGCCCGGGGGACGTCCTCGCTACGGTGGACGCCGCCCGGGACGCGGCACGCCGCGAACTGGGACGGCCGCTGCCTTGAGGCGCCGTACGCTGCTGAACGGCCTTGCCGGGGCCATCGCGGGCGCGGCCGCGGGAGGCTTCGCCGGGAGGATCCGTTTGCAGGCCGCGAGCATGGCGGGCGGCGAGGTGCAGCAGGTGCCCCGGGCGACGCAGCAGGTCGTGCTGCCCATCATTGCCGCCGACAAGCCGCCGGCCTCCATCCACATCTCCGCCAACGCCGCCTACCAGGGCGGAGCGCTGCGCGTCGCCGCTGAGAACGCCACCAGCGGGTTTGCCTCGCTCTTCGGGCGCGAGTACCCGCTGTCCGGCGGGGAATCGGTCGCCGGGTTCGTCGGGCTGGGGACGGAAGATCCCCCGGGCTCGACGACACTGACCGTCGTCGTCACCGACCTCGAGGGCGAGCAGGTCACGCAGACGTTCACCCTGGCCGTCCTGGCGACGCAGTGGACGGTCGACTACATCACCATCCCTCCGTCGACGCCGGCGCCGCCGGGCCAGCCAACGCCCGTCCCACTGCCGGACGACAACAAACTCCTGCCCGGCGTCTACGCCGGAAGGACGCCGCGAAGATGGACGGATGGGTGGTCGCTGCCGTTGGCGCCGCCCATCGCCATCAGCGGGTACTTCGGCGAACAGCGGTCGTTCAATAACGGGCCCGTGCAGGGCCACCATGGCGGCACCGACTTTGCAGCCGAAGCCGGGACGCCAATCCTGGCCACGAACGGGGGCAGCGTGGTCATGTCCGGGCCGTACCAGGTCCGGGGCAACCTCGTCGTGGTGGACCACGGTGACGGCATTATGTCCAGCTATGGCCACATGCAGGAGCGCGCCGTGGAGGTTGGACACGCGGTCAGCAAAGGGGACATCCTCGGCCAGGTCGGATCGACCGGCCTCTCGACCGGGCCGCACCTTCACTGGGAACTCTCGGTCGGCGGGGTCCTCGTGGATGGCCTGCGCTGGACGGACGGTTCCCAGGGCTTCTGATCAGGCGCCGCTTCTATTTCCGGTAAGCGCACCTTCAAGTGGTTTGTGCACATGGCCTGTGGCACCATGGCTCCCGGGACAGGTAAACC
>JADLBT010000404.1 GCA_020847555.1 Gemmataceae bacterium | reverse complement strand
TTCGACACGCTGGACAAGGCGCAGCTGCGGGAGATGGTGCGCCAGCGGGTGCGAGACGGGGTGCTGCTGCGGCTGATCGGGAAGTGGCTGAAAGCCGGGGTGATGGAGGCCGGGGCGGTGACGTACCCGGAAGCCGGCAGCCCGCAGGGCGGGGTGATCACGCCCCCAACAACCTGGCAAACATCCTGCGGGACCTCGCGGTAACCCTCCCGCGCGAGCGGTTGCGGCCCGCGTACGGCGACGGGTTCCAGGGCGCACCGTGGCGCCCCCGAACGGCCGGCGAGGACGCCAGTGGGCGGGAGCGAGAGGAGCCCGACGATGGGTCGAGGACCGCGCACGCCTCCGATGCTGGAGGTCCGTCAGATGTTTGAGCCCACCCGCCTCGCCGCTGCGTGCCTGGAGGCCGCCTACGCCCGGATCGTGCCGGCGCCATGGCGCCGCACGCGGAGTGCCACGGCGCTGCCCACCGCCAGCGGCGTCCCGAGCTCGGATACGCGGGGTGTCATGCCACGTACAGGGGAGGCGCGCCATGGCTGACGCCCCGTACCGTAACGATGGCGTGACGATAGCCTGCCCCCGCTGTGGGCGGGCGTTTGCCCCGAGCGGCCGACGACGGTTCTGCTCGGCGGCCTGCCGGCAAGCTGCCTGGCGCCAGCGGCAGCCGGTGCTGCTGCCCACGCTGCCGGCCTCGGTCGCCAAGCCCGGCATCGTCTACGAGTGCCCGAGCTGTGGCACCCGGCTGCTGGGTGAGCAACGCTGCCCGGAGTGCCAGATCTTCTGCCGTCGGGTTGGGCCCGGAGGACCGTGTCCGTCCTGCGACGAACCGGTCGCCGTGGTCTACCTGATCGACGGCCTCCCCGGTGGACGCGAGTCGCCGAGCCGGGCACGCTGGAGGTCCAGGCCATGACCGATCTGCAAGCGGCGGTCTACGCCCGGGTCTCGTCCGAGCAGCAGGCCGAGGCCCGCACCATCGCCAGCCAGGTAGCGGCCTTGCGAGCCCGCGTGCTCGCCGACGGCGTGACGCTCGCGGAAGAGCTGGTGTTCATCGACGAGGGGTACAGTGGCGCGACGCTGGTCCGGCCGGCCCTGGAGCGGTTGCGTGATCTGGCGGCCGCCGGTGGGGTGGACCGTGTCTACGTCCACTCGCCCGATCGGCTGGCCCGCAAGTACGCGTACCAGGTGCTGCTCTTGGACGAGTTGGCCACGGCCGGGGTCGAGGTCGTCTTCCTGAATCGCGAGCTCGGCCGCTCGCCGGAGGACGATCTCCTCCTGCAGGTGCAGGGGATGGTGGCCGAATACGAGCGGGCCAAGATTCTGGAGCGGAGCCGCCGTGGCAAGCGGCATGGCGCCCGGACCGGCGCCGTCAGCGTCTTGTCGGGCGCGCCGTACGGCTACCGCTACGTGCGGAAGGACGAGGGTGGTGGGGTCGCTCGGTACGAGATCGTGCTCGAGGAGGCGCGCGTGGTCCGCCAGGTCTTCCACTGGGTCGGGCAGGAACGCGCCACGATCGGCGAGGTCACCCGGCAGTTGACCGAGGCCGGCGAGCGGACCCGCACCGGCAAGACGGTGTGGGATCGCACCACCGTCTGGGATATGCTGCGGAACCCCGCCTACGTCGGCTCGGCAGGCTTCGGCAAGACCAGGGCGGAGCCGCTGCGGCCGCGTCTGCGCGCGCAGCGTGGCCGGGCGTTGCAGCCGCGCCGGGCGGTCTCGACGACCGGCGTCCCGGCCGGCGATTGGCTCTCGATCCCGGTGCCGCCGCTGATTGACCCGGCCCTGTTCGCGGCCGTCCAGGAGCAACTGGCTGAAAATCGCCAGCATGCCCGCCAACGCCAGCGCGGGGCGCGATACCTGCTGCAAGGACTGGTCGTCTGCGCCCGGTGTGGCTACGCTTTCTATGGCAAGCCGGTCAGCCGATCTCAGGCCCATGGCCAGCCCCGGCAGTATGCCTACTATCGCTGCCTGGGCACCGACGCCTACCGCTTCGGCGGCGAACGCGTGTGTACCAACACCCAGGTCCGCACCGACCGGCTGGAGGCCGCCGTCTGGCAGGAGGTGCGCCGCTTGCTGGAGCAGCCGCGGCGACTCGAGCAGGAGTACCGTCGGCGCCTGGAGGCGCCGCCACCTGATGCGTCGGCGGCCGCTCTCGCTGCCGTGCAGACCCAACGGTCGAAGGTCCGCCAGGGACTGGCCCGGCTGATCGACAGCTACGCGGAAGGATTCATCGACAAGGAGGAGTTCGAGCCACGGATCGCGCGCCTGCGGCAACGCCTGGCCGTCCTTGCGGAGCAGGAGCACCAGCTCGCCGACGACGCCACGCTACGCCAGGATCTCCGGCTGCTGATCGGGCGCCTGGAAGAGTTCGCCGGCCAGGTCAGCCAGCGGCTCGACGCCGCCGACTGGGATGCCACGCGAGACCTGATCCGTACACTCGTGGCGCGCGTCGAGATCGACCACACCGAGATCCGCGTCGTCTTTCGCGTGCCGCCGGACCCTTTTGTGCCGAGCCCTGAACAGGGCTTTTTGCCAGATCGTTGGGGGCGTGATCTCGCCCGTGCTTTCGAACGTGTACCTGCATGAAGTGTTAGACGCGTGGTTTCAGCGGGACGTGGAGCCTCGGCTGAGAGGGGAAGCGTTCCTGGTGCGCTACGCGGACGATGCGGTGCTGGGGTTTGCCGAGGAGGCAGACGCCCGGCGGGTGCTGGCCGTGCTGCCGAAGCGATTTGGGAAGTACGGGCTGCGCCTGCACCCGGGGAAGACCCGGCTGATCGAGTTTCGACGGCCCCCAAGGGGGCAGAGGAAAGCGGGAGGCGGGAGCTTTGACTTTCTGGGGTTCACCCACTACTGGGGAGTCTCGCGGAAAGGGAACTGGGTGATCAAGCAGAGGACGGCCAAGGACCGGTTCAGCCGTGGGGTCAAACGGATCGGGGACTGGTGCCGAGAGCATCGGCACTGGAAGGTCAGGGACCAGGGGCGGGAGCTGACGCTGAAGCTGCGGGGGCATTACGAGTACTACGGGATCACCGGGAACTCGGCCATGCTCGGGCGGTTTTTGTGGGCCGCGACCCGCCGCTGGCACTACTGGCTGAACCGCCGATCGCAGCGAGGGAAGTGGAGCTGGGCGCGGTTTCGGCGGATGCTGGCCATGAACCCGCTGCCGCCGTCGATCTGTGTGCACTCCACGTACCGTCTCGCAGCGAACCCGTGATCCAAGGAGCCGGATGCCTGAGTTGGGCACGTCCGGATCTGCCGGGGGGCCTGGGCGCTTACCCGCCCAGGTC
>JADLBT010000403.1 GCA_020847555.1 Gemmataceae bacterium | reverse complement strand
CGCGCTCGTGGCGCACCCCGCGCCGCGTCGCCGTCACCAGTTCGTCGTCACCATCCGCCCACGGCACCGCCACGCCGTCCGCCACCTGCAGGATTTCCTCGGACAACTCCTGCAGCGTTACGAGCGGCCCCTCGGCGATCACCACCGCGCGCTCGATGACGTTCTCCAGCTCGCGCACGTTCCCCGGCCACGCATACGCCCGCAGGGCCGCCAGGGCGTCGTCGTCGATCTGCGGGACCGGCTTGTTGCAGCGCTGGGCCGCCAGGCGCAAGAAGTGCTGCACCAGCTCCGGCACGTCCTCGCGCCGCTCGCGCAGTGGCGGCACCACCACCGGAAACACGTTGAGCCGGTAGAACAGATCCATCCGGAACCGGCCAGCCCGGATCAGCCCCTCCAGATCCTGGTGGGTCGCGGCCAGGATGCGCACGTCCACCTTCACCGGCTCGTTCGACCCGACGCGCTCGAACGTCATCTCCTGCAGGACGCGCAGCAGCTTCGTTTGCACCTCCAGCGAGATGTCGCCGATCTCGTCGAGGAACAGCGTCCCGCCGTTGGCCAGCTCGAACCGGCCGACCTTGTCCTTGTGAGCGCCGGTGAACGCCCCCTTGACGTGGCCGAACAACTCACTCTCCAGCAGCGTCGGCGCCAGGGCGGCGCAGTGGACCTTGACGAACGGCTTGCTCGCCCGCGGGCTGTGCTCGTGGACCGCCTGGGCGAGCAGTTCCTTGCCGGTCCCGCTCTCCCCGCGAACCAGCACGACGGTGCGGTCGTTCTCGGCCACCTTGCGGACGAGGTGCAGCAGTTGCCGGACCTGCGGGCCGGACCCGACGATGCCCCTGGCAGGGGCCGGGAGCGAGGGGTCTGGGGTCGGCGCGGCGGCGTCTGCGGCCGCGGCGGGCAGGGGGACCGGCGCGGGGCGGGCGAGGGATTGCCGGCGCAGCTCGC
Source organism: Gemmataceae bacterium (assembly GCA_020847555.1). The sequence goes on along the minus strand of JADLBT010000403.1, from coordinate 9,887 downwards.
TCTGCAGCGCCAGGATGCGCCGCTGCTGCTCGGCGATCTTCTCGACCTTCGCCTTGAGGTCACGGTTGAGCACCTCGATGACCTGGTGGCCCTGCGCACTCTCCAGCGCCGGGACGGTGATCTGGGCGAACGCCGCGAGCAGGTTGAGATCCTCCGCCTGGTACGGGCCGCGGTCCTTCGGGCCGAGCACCAGGACGGCGAGGATACGTCCCTCGTGGGCCAGCGCGTGGGCGAGCCCGCCGCCCAGCGCCTCCAGCCGCCGCGGGGCGGGGTCCAGCCCGAAGCGCGACCACTCCGGGACGGTCACGGTGCCGCGCGCCTGCAGCGCCGCCAGCAGCGGGCAGTCCGGCGGCAGCTCGGGCGCCTCCGGCGCCGGCCCGAGGATCCCGGCGAGGCGGTAGGCTGGCGGGTCGTCCCGGCGGAGGTAGACGGCCCCGCGCGCCACGCCGAGCAGGTCGGCCGAGGCGTGGAGCAGGCGGTTGAGGAGGGTCGGCGGATCGACCAGTTGCTGCACCGCCTGGCCCATGCGCTGCAAGGTGTGGTCGAGCTGGTACTTCTGCCGGTGGAAGCGCCGGTCAAGGGCTCGCATCACCCGGCTGCGGGCCAGGTCGAGGATGAGCATCAGAACCAGGGCGGTGGTGCTGACGGTCAGCGCGTGCGACAGCGACGGGCCGGCGACCGCGTGGTGGAAGAACAGCGTGCCGACGAACACGACCGCGTAGTACGCCAGGCCGGCCAGGAAGCTGATGAGGAAGTAGACGACGCCGGAGCTGACGATCTTGTCCAGCTCCATCAGCCGGTAGCGCGTGATGCTGACCGCGAACGCCACCGTCAGGCACACCGACGCGGCGAACATCGGCCATGTGGCGGCGCCGGCCCCGAAGGCGTCCGGCTCCCACAGGGCGAGGTAGAGCGAGTAGCCGATCGGCCCCAGCGCGAGCAGTCCGCCGAACAGAATCCACTTGACCTGGTTCGACTCGGTCAGGTCCGCCGCTGTCCGGTAGCTGTGGATCAGGGCAGCGATGCTCAGGACGTACCACCCGGTCGCCACCGCCAGGTACAGGAGGACGGCCTGCCGCAGCAGGTCCAGGGCGTCGGCGACGCCGTCCGGGCCGGCGCCGCGCGTCACCGATCGTGCCCGGAAATAGAGGAGCACCAGCGCCCCGAGGAACGCGAGCGGCAGACCGTAGACAGCGGCCAGGGTGGCCCGCGGACGCTGGCGCAGGAAGCGCTTGGGCCGCGGGAAGGTCAGGTAGAAGTGGAGGCTGACGACCGGCAGGAGTACGCCGCAAACCATGAAGACGAGGGTGAGGACCGGAACAGTCGCGATGTACGGCCAGTGATATCCGCCCATGTAGGCGCCGAGGGTCACAATGCAGAGCAGGAAGAACAGGGCAGCGGCGTCATCCCCCGGTCGCTTCCACAGGACGATCGCACCGACGAGGAAGAGCGAGAGTTTGAGCAGGAACCACAGGACGGTCGGCACCAGCTCTTCCGCCGGAAGGTGTCCCAGCTCGCACCAGCCGCGCAGAATAACCGGCGGCTGGCCGTCCTTTCCGGCACGTCTGAACTCGGCCCGCACCTGCAGGTTGCCGTCCGGGTCGCGCCGCGCCCATTCCGGCAGTGGCGCGGTGGGGGGCACTGATCCTAGTATGGCGTACAGTTGATCAGGAGCGCGAAGTAGCTCTGGCCAGGTGGCGATGACAAGGTCGCCGATTCGGCTCACCTGATCGCCTGCTTCCGGAACGGGTGTGCCCGCGTCGGGGCGATAGGAGCCGTCGCGCGGGGCAGCCTTGAGGATCGGGCTAAAGGCGCTGCGCAGCCCGAGATCGGGAACACGCTGCACATGAATCAGGACGGCGAAGGCGTACAGGCAAGCGAGGATGCCGGCAAGAATCAGGAGCCCACGACGAGTAAGGAGGTGGCGGACGAACGCAGATGCCTGGAGCAATGCGAGGCGGACCGCCGCAAGGGCCGCGACAACCCGAGAGCGGAGGGATGAGGACGTCATGGCCACTCCGAGGGTCTGTCGAAGTGTGCGCCGATTTTCCGGCGCCGACCCATAAAGGCCAAACAGCAAGCAAGTTACGATAAAAGCGACTGCGTCGATGCTGTCGCGCACACGGTCTGGGCTCTCCGCATCGATCTTCCCTACTTTACTGGCGGATCGAAGGTCAGTCAACTCACTTGCGTTCTTACCTCCTCGTGGCTACGTTGCCTATTTGCCGTTACTCGTTTACTATATTCACCTTGCCTCGATGTTGGAGAGACTGATTCAGTGACCCCGTCGAGCAGGCTCCCGGACCTTACTTGCACTCGCAGCACCTTGACCAGACCACCCAATCTTCCAGAAAAGCGCCGACAATTCGGCGCCGAAGCGCCGAAAGCCGCTGCTGACCTGGCGCCGAGGAAGTCCAAAGAACCTGGGAAGACCGATTGCGTTCCGACGATCCTCTCGCAACTCGACCATTAATAACGAGTTATTACAACCATCTGGGATAGCATCCCGGTGTGCGTTTTTGGTATGGCGAATGCTCCTCCCTCACCGTCCACACCGGCGAGCGGGCCGGTCCGCAGTCACGGCAACAGGGGCGGCAAATTCCGCTGAGGCAAACGGGAGAAGCGGCGTGAAGGCATCCACAGGTTGGTTGGCGGCGACCGGAGCACAATTCAGCGCAGGGATCGGCCGGTCGGGTTGTGCGCATCTCACCTACTACACGGTCAACTACCGGGAATGGGGCGAGGGTCCGCCCCTGGTGCTCGTGCCCGGCCTCGCGGGCGGGTACGAGCTGCTCGGTCCGCTGGCGCGTCAGCTCGCGAAATACTTCCGGGTGATCAGTTACCAGCTGCGCGGCGAGGACGACCCGTTCGCCCTGCGTCGCCGGTTTGGGCTGAAGGATCTGGCGAGCGATCTGGCGGAATTTCTCGACTGGCACTGCCTGGAGCGTCCGACGGTGCTGGGCGTCTCCTTCGGTGGGGTGCTGGCGCTGGAGTTCGCGGCACGCTATCCCGGCCGCCTGGGCGCCCTGGCGATCCAGGGAACGGGGGCCAGATACGAGCGCGGACTGGTCCAGCGGGTGGCCGGCATGGTGCTCTCGCACTTCCTGCTACCCAGTGATAGTCCGTTCATCAACCAGTTCTTCAACCTGCTGTTCGGCCGGCGCCAGAACCGCGGGCCGTTGTTCGACTTCGTCACCCGGCAGTGCTGGCAGACCGATCAGAGCGTGATGGCCCATCGTTTCCAGCTGGTCGAGCAATTCGATGCGGTCGATCGGCTGCACCGGATCCGCGTGCCGACGCTCGCTCTGACCGGCGACCGCGATCTGCTCGTTTCCGAGAGCAGTCTGCGGGCGCTCGAAGAGGGTGTGAGGGCGTGTAGGCGGGTGTGCTTGCCGGGGTGCGGACATCTCGCGGCGGTGACAGATCCGGGCCGGATTGCGGAAGAGGTGCGCCGCTTCGCGCTGCCCACAGCCTGACGGCAGCAAACGCCGTACACAGCCCCGAGCGCCAGCGACGGGCAATTCGTAATCACCAACCGCCAGAGGTTTGCGAACGAAGGCTCGCTCGACCAGGCCGCCGGCAGAGGGGCCTGGTCGAGGCGCTGAAACGGCGCTCAGTTTTTGCCAAATTCGGCGTCATCGGAGCCAATGTCCCAGACCTGTTCCCGCTGGCGGAGTGCCGTGGCGAGCGCTGTCTCCCAGGACGGCGGACCGTTAACGGTCGGCGTGCGGGTTTCGACATGGCCGTCCGCGAAGCAGACGTTGGCGATCCCGCCGTGCCGGAAGTGGACATTCGGAAACTTCTGTGAGGGGGCCGACAGATACCAGTTTTCGGCCAGCTTGTCGAACGGTGCGCTGGATGGGACGTTGGCCGAGTCGGCGAAGGCAATCGTCGCTGAAGTCCCACGCCGGTTACTCACCGACACGATCGTTTCGCCGGCCACGTCCCAGTTCGAGAACTGGTCGTTGTAGGCGTAACTGCTCACGGGAACGTCGAACCGCAGGACGAACTGATCGGGGGTGAACAGCGGGCACTGGACGATGGCGCGGTTCCCTTCCAGGTACGGAGACAGGATGCCCCGACTCGGATCCATCTTGCGGGGGTTGGACGTGTTGTCGGTGATCCGCCCGAACCAGTACAGGTCGGTGAACGTCAGCGCCGGGTTGGACTTCATCGACGAGACGGTGAACCGTCCGCGATTGACGTTGGCGTGGCCGTGCAGGGCCAGTCCGAGTTGCCGCAAGCTGTTTTGACACTGCGCCCGGAGTGCAGCCGCGCGGACTTTTTGCACGGCGGGCAGGAGCAAGCCGATCAGCACGGCGATGATCGCGATGACAACCAGCAGTTCGATCAGGGTGAAGGCGGAGGCGCGCGGGCGCCCGCTGAGGTGGTGGGACACGGGGGGCGGTCCTTTCTGCCGGGCCGGGCAAGGGGGTGCTTCGACTCCCGGCGGCAGCGGCTCGTGCAGATGGACTGCAGCCTGCCCGCGCGGGTGCTTGCGGCCGAAGCCCCGAAACGCAAACTCGGCAGGCAGGTCTTCTGGCTCTCGGCTTGTTGCGGCCCCGGACGGCCTTCCCGCGCTTCCCTCCGTGAGGTTGGCGCAGTGGCATGGAGTGTCCGGGATCTCGCCGATTACAGCGGCGGCCCCGCGCCGGCTTCTCACCGGCTTCCCTCTTCGTCCTCTTGCTTCCGTGCGGAAGCGAGGAACCTGTCGAGACAATGGGGATGGTTTACATGCCGGCCCCAGGTGCGGCCAGGGCCGATGGGTTACAGGTGAATTGAATACGAGCCGCGAGCGTGAGCGCGGCGGGCGCGTTAGCCCTCGCTGCCCAGGACGGCCTTGCGGTCGCGCCCCTCGCTCTCGGGGCTCTCGGCCGCGGTCGGCTCGATGGCGGTCGAGCCGGGCACCAGCTTGAGCCCGGGGCTGTGCGCGTCGATCAGCGCACGCAGTTCGTCGCCGTCGATCACCTCCTTCTCGACCAACCGCTGCGCCACCGCCTCCAGGGCCGTCCGCCGCTCGACGAGGATCGAGCGCACCACCTCGGTCGCGTCGTCGATGATCTGCCGCACCTCCATGTCGATCTCGCGTGCGGTCTGCTCGCTGAACCTGCGCTCGCCGTCGTACCCGCCGGCTCCCAGCAGGAACCCGGATCCGCCCTGATCGCGGTAGCTGACACGCCCGAGCCGGCTCATGCCGAACTCCTTGACCATGCTCCGGGCGATCTGATTCGCGTTCTCCAGGTCGCTCGTCGCCCCGTTGGAGATCTCGCGGAACACCAGTTCCTCCGCCATCGTCCCGCCCAGCGCCACCTTGATGTGGCTCTCCAGCTCGGAGCGCGTCATCAGGTAGCGGTCCTCTTCCGGCCGGCGCAGCACGTACCCCAGGGCGCCGACGCCGCGCGGGATGATCGATACCTTGTGGACCGGGTGGGTGTTCGGCAGGGCGCACGCGACCAGCGCGTGGCCGGCCTCGTGGTACGCGACGCGCTGCTTCTCCTCGGGCGTCATGATGCGGCTCTTGCGCTCCAGCCCGACCGCGCCGCGCTCGACCGCCTCGTCGAACTCGGCCATCGTCACCATGTCCTTGCTCTTGCGGGCCGCCATCAGGGCCGCCTCGTTGACGAGGTTCGCCAGGTCGGCCCCGACCGATCCGGGCGTCAGCGCCGCGACGTGCTTGAGGTCCACGTCGTCGCCCATCTTGACGTTGCGCACGTGGACGCGCAGGATCGCCTCGCGACCGACGATGTCGGGCCGGTCCACGACCACCTGGCGGTCGAACCGTCCCGGCCGGAGCAGGGCCGCGTCGAGCGTCTCGGGCCGGTTCGTCGCCGCCATGATGATGACGCCGCGGTTGGAGTCGAACCCGTCCATCTCAACGAGCAGTTGGTTGAGCGTTTGCTCACGCTCGTCGTGTCCGCCGATCGGGCTGCCGCCACGCGACTTCCCCAGCGCGTCCAGCTCGTCAATGAAGATGATGCACGGGGCGCGGGCCTCGCCCTGGGCGAACAGATCGCGCACCCGGCTGGCGCCGACGCCGACGAACATCTCGACGAAGTCGGACCCGTACAGGCTGAAGAACGGGACGTCGGCCTCGCCGGCGACGGCCTTGGCGAGGAGCGTCTTGCCGGTCCCGGGCGGGCCGACGAGCAGTACCCCCTTGGGGATGCGCCCGCCGAGGGCCTGGTACTTGTCGGGCGTCTTCAGGAAATCGACGATCTCGCGCAGCTCAGCCACCGCCTCGTCGATACCGGCGACGTCCCTGAAGGTGATGTGCAGATCTTTTTGCGCGTACAGCTTGTGCCGGCTGCGGCCGAACGTGAGCGGCGAGTTATTGCCGGAGATCCACCGGAACATCAGGAACCCGGCCACCACGACAGCGAAGATCAGCACGAATGACATCAGCAGCGAGTAGACGCCGCGCAGCGGCGACTCTTCCTCCTCCGCCTGGAAGTCCTTGACCCGGTCCTTGAGGAGCGGGATCAACGTCGGGTCGTTCTCGACGCCGATGCGCGAGGTGCGGAACGGCTTGACCTGGGCGAGACGCCCGGGGCTGGTGCTGCCATCGGAGACGGCGTCGGCGGTGGCGATCTCGCCGCGAATCTCGGTCCGCGTTACCTTGACGTTCTGGACACGGGCGGCGGGATCCTTCTCCCGCAGGATCTGCATCAGCTCGCCGTATTTCAGCGTGATGGCGGCCGGCGCGCGGGTGAGAGCCCAGAACAGGCCGGCGCCGAGCACCAGCAGCAACAGGAGCCAGCCCGCGGTGTTGAGCCAGACGGGTCGGCCGCGGTCTTTGCCTCGTTTTTGCACGGGATGATTCTCCGGTAGCGTCCGGTCACCGGGGAGGGGAATGGCGCCGGGTGCCTCTGTCCGTGTCGCGACGTGGGAGGTGTTTTCACTTTACGGCGGACGGCGAACGCGGTCAACCGAGGCGGTGTGGACCGGAGCGGGCGCGCGGCGGGGCAAGGGACTCTGCAAAGCCCACGGGACGCGCCCCGTGGACTTTCCCAGCAGCTTCTTTGGCCCGCGCTACGCCAGCGCGAGGGCCGGAACCGGCGGCTTCGATTCGAGCCACTGCTCGATGTGGGCGAACAGCGGGGCAAACGCCTCGCGCGTGACGGCGCCCATGGTGGCGATCTGGACGAACCGGCGTTCCGCCAGGTAGCCGCTCTGGCCGCCGATCGCGAAGCCCCACGCGCGACAGCGGGCCACGAACGAGGCCGAGGCTGCCTCCCCCGGCGGGGCGAAGGTCGTTACGACCGGCGAGGCGCACTCGTCCGCCGCCAGCGGTTCCAGTCCCAGCCGGCGCAGGTGCCCGCGGACGAAGGTGCCCAGTTCCGCGTAGCGGCGGTAGACGGCCGCCGCTTTCTGCGGCGTGTCGTACTCGGCGATGGCGGTCTCCAGCGCGAACAGCGTCGGCGAGGGGAAAGTGTAGCACGGGCCTTCGCTGGCCAGGGCCGCGGAGATGTCGAAGTAGCTCGGCACGCGCGCCCGGTCCAGTCCGACGAGGGCGGCGGCGTCGGCGAAGAGGAGCGACGCCCCGGCGTAGGATCCGAGCGATTTGCCGCTGGCCCCGGTCGCGAGGTATACCTCGCTCAGGTCGAGCGGCGTTGCGCCGAGGCTGCTGATACAATCGACGCAGACCCGGACGCCGCGCCGCCGGGCGACGCGCACCAGTCCGGGCAGGTCGTTCAGCACGCCGGTACTCGATTCCTGATGGACGCCCCATACCCAGCTGCCGGTCGGTTCGTCCGCCAGCGCCTCCTCGACCCGGTTCAGATCCCACGGCTGGCCCCACTGCCAGCGCAGCAACCGGGGGCTCAGGCCGAAGCGCACCGCCTGGCGCGCGAGCCGCTCGCCGAACTCGCCGTTGCTCAGCAGCAGGCCGCGGCCCGGGTTCGGCGTGGCGGCCAGGTTGGCGGCCACCGCCTCGTTGCCGAGCGTCCCGCTGCCGTTGAGGATGGCCACGTCCTTGCTGCCGACCATCTCGCCCAGACGGCGGCGCAGGGCGGCGAACCGGCGAATGAACTCCGGCCCGCGGTGGTAGATCGGCGGTTCGTGGAACGCGGCCCGAACGGCGTCCGACGTGGTGACCGGACCGGGGAGGAGGCAGACGGCCTCGGCCCGGGGCAGGGCCGCCTTGTCCAGGTGGCTCTCCCACAGTTGCTTGACGCGCCGGATCTTCTCCGGCAGGTCGCCGATGGTCAGCGACATGGGCACGAACGATGTCTGCCCGCACCGGACCGGCGGCCCCAGCGCCGTGAACCCGAGTCGCTGGTACATGCCGACGCGCTCGGCGACGCCGGAGATGAACAGGTGCGTGTACCCGTTGGACCGGGCGTGCTCGTACATGAACCAGACGAGGCCGAAAAACAGGGTGCTGTTGCGCTCCTCCGGTTCGACCGCGAGCAGGCGAACTTCCAGCGGACGGAGGCCCGGGCGAGAGAGGATGGTCGGGTCGGGCAGCCGGTCCGCGACCGAGAACGGGGCCTGGTCGTGGACGCTGACCATGCCGATCACTTGGCCCTCACGCTGAACGATCAGATACTGGTTCTTGGTGTGGAATTTATCGACGAGGATGCCCGTACCCGGGTCCGGGTGCTGCGGGATCTCGCTAACGAACGTCTGGTAGTTCAGGCGGTGGATCTGCTCGAGTTCCTGCTTCGTTTCCGCCCTTTTGAAGACGTAGTTACCGACTTGCAACATCCTGGACCACCTCCGACGGTGCATCGTCGTGGGCGACCGGCGGGAATGCTCTTGGGCCGGTTCCCCCCGGCGCTCAACAAGCCTGGCCGCGCACGCACCTTGCCCTAGGCAGAGAGGTTACAAATCCTCCCCACGGAATGCAAGGATCTGCTTGCGCGAGATTGGGCCGGGTGTGGGGGAAGCCGGTAAACCCTCGGGGTTGTACGTCCCCGAACGGGCTCCGGCAAGGGGAGCGCCCGTCCATATGACCGCCCGGGCGGGAGGGCCACACGATCCCTGTGTTCCCGGTCGCGTTCGCGCCGGGTGGCAACCTGCTGGCATCCGGGGTAGGCGAGCACGGCCTGACGGGCAGGATTAACCGACAACGAAGGGAAGCGTCAAACCTTTCTGATCCTGATACTTCCCCTTCTTGTCAGCGTAACTGGTACGGCAGACCTCTTCACCGCGGAAGAAGAGAATCTGCGCGATCCCTTCGTTCGCATAGATCCTGGCAGGTAGAGGCGTCGTGTTGCTGATCTCAATGGTGATCTTGCCCCGCCACTCCGGTTCGAGGGGGGTTACGTTCACAATGATCCCGCAACGCGCGTACGTTGATTTGCCGACGCAAACGCACAAAATGTCGCGCGGAATCGTGAAGTATTCCACGGTTTCAGCCAGCGCGAAGCTGTTCGGCGGGATGACGCAGTGATCGCCCTCGATATCGACAAAAGCATTCGGATCGAAGTGCTTCGGATCGACAATGGCGCCATAAACGTTCGTGAATACCTTGAAGTGGCGGCCGACGCGCACGTCGTAGCCGTAGCTCGTCAGGCCGTAGGAGATCACGCCGGGCCGGGCCGCCTCCCTGGCGAACGGCTCGATCTTGATGTCACGCTCAATCTGCCAGTCGGGCAGCAGGCCCATGAGACACCCTCCTGCGCGGGGAACGGCCGGATCAGCGGCAGGCGCTCGACCAACATCACTCTACCCGATGATTTTACGAAATGAGCGCCGAGTCTCGGTGCCCGGACTCGACCTGGCCTGCACGAAGTACGCAGATCCCGCGCCCTCACCTGGAGAGGCGCATTCGGCAAAAGCCGGGCAGATAATCCGGCCTGTCTCGGCTGTGCATGCGGAAGCGTGTTTCGCGCCAGGACGCCAGGAGCGCAAAGGAGGTCTGCCTTTGCGCTCCTGACGTCCTG
>JADLBT010000402.1 GCA_020847555.1 Gemmataceae bacterium | reverse complement strand
GGGAGACCCACGGATGACCATCCGTGGGTCTCCCTGTTTGGCCACGTCGCTCGTGGCGTGCGTCTACTTGATCCTGATCAGCTCGACGTCGAAGGTCAGCTCGGCGTTGGGCGGAATCACGCCGCCGGCCCCGCGCTCACCGTACGCCAGCGCGGGCGGGATGATCAGCTTGCGCTGACCGCCGACCTTCATGCCGGCCACGCCCTCATCCCAGCCCTTGATGACCTTGCCGGCCCCGAGCTGGAACGAAAACGGGGTGCCGCGATCCCGACTGCTGTCGAACTTCTTGCCGTCCTTCAGCCAGCCGGTGTAGTGGACCACGACCGTGTCGCCCTTCTTGGCCTCCGGCCCGGTGCCCTCCTTCTCGTCGATGTACTTCAACCCGGAATTGGTGGTCACGACTTTCCCCTTCTTCTCGCCGCCGGCGGTGCGGTCGGCGGCAAGGGCGACCGCCAGGCCGGCCACGACGGCCAGGGCCAGGATCGAACGCGTCTTCATGGTATCCTCCCTTGGGTTGACGCCCTCGCGGTCCCGCGGACCGCGCCCAGGGTTTTTGTAGGGAATCGCCGGACGCTGGCCCCTGCCGGGAGGGGGACCGCGCGGGGCGGGGTCGCGGGGGCTCAAAGTCCTGAAGCCCACGAGTCGCGACCCGTGGGGGAAAGTGCCTGGCACCTGGCCCACGGGGCGCGACCCGTGGGCTTTCAACTACCCATTACACACCACGTCACTCGTCTCGGCCCTGGGTCAGGCGCGACTCGCGCTGCTGCGGAGCGGGAGGGCGGCCCGGCGGGGGACGGGCCGCGGTCGGGAGGCGGCCGGCGGCGGGCAGGACGGTAGGCACCGGCGTGTCCTCGGCGACGCGCGTCGCGTCGCAGGGCTGCGGCGGGCGCGGCGGCAGCGAGGACCGGGCCGGCGTGGCGGAGGCGCCCGCCGGCTTGCGGCAGAACGGCTTGAGCGCCAGGGCGACGGCCGCCGGCGTCTGGTAGCGGTCCTCCGGCCTCTTTGCCATCATCCGCCCGACGATGGCCGCAAACGCCGTCGTGACTTCCGGGTTGAACGGCTCCACCGGCGCCGGCGCCGCCGTCTGGTGCTGAATCACCTTCATCGCCAGCGAGTTGCCGGGGAACGGCGGCTGGCCGGTCAGCAGGTAGTAGAGGGTGCAGCCCAGGCTGTAAATGTCGCTGCGGATGTCGGCGGCGTCGGCGTTCTTCGCCTGCTCGGGCGACAGGTAGTCGGCAGTCCCAATGATCGCCCCGCCGGCCCCGCCGGGGCCAGCCTTGTGGCTCGGCGGCCGCAGCGACGCCAGGCCCCAGTCGAGGATCTTCACCAGCGGCGGGGGCGGCTCGGTCGCCTGGCCGCCAGCGGGTTCCTGCGACGGGTGGGTCAGGATCAGGTTGACCGGCTTGATGTCGCGGTGGATAAGGTTGCGCTCGTGGGCGTGCTGCAACCCCACGGCCGCCTGCCGCACGTACTCGGCGGCCGCCGCGGGCGTCTGCGGACCGGCCAGCCGGACCAGCTTGCCCAGGTCGGTCCCCTCGACGTACTCCATCGCACAGTAAAACGTGTCGCCGCACTGATCGGCGTCGAAGAACTGGATCACGTTGGGGTGATCCAGCTGCGCCATCGCCTCCATCTCCTGAAGGAACTGCTGCCGGGCTGGCAGACTTTCCAGCAACTCGGACCGGATCACCTTGAGAGCGGTCAGCCAGCCGTACTCGGTGTGGCGAGCCTTGAACACCTGGCTCTGGCCGCCCTGTCCGAGGCGGTCGAGGATGCGGTACGGCCCCAGGCCGAGGGTGGCGGCGTGGCCGGCCAGCACCTGATTGACCTGGTAGACGGTGAGCCAGTCCCGCTGCACCAGAGCCCGCGCGAGCGTGCGCGGGTTCATGTTCTGGCTTCTGGCCAGGGCTACCAACGCGCGGATCTGCTCGCGCCCCAGCAGGCGGTGCTGATAGAGCAGCTGGATCAGGTTGGCGGTGGTGATGATGGACATAGGCGGGATCCGGAGGAAGCGTACAACCTCCGCAACGCGGTCAGGGCGCACGGTTGGCGAACCCTGGGCCGAGAATCCCGCAGCGCCACGAAGAACAGCCACGGCGATTTCGGATAAGGGGACGCCTCTTTCTGCCCGGGCCGGTTCCCGCCCGGCTCTGTTCCGCCGCCCCACGGCGCCGTGCCTGGGCACGGGAGCGTCTGGGGGTGGTCACTGGAAAACATAGCTCACGATTGTCGAACGTGCCGGTTATTTCTTCTGCGCCGCTTGGCCGCATCCTGCGGCCCGGTCCCCCTTGAGTGCGCTTCCCCCGGGTTGTAACAAGATGGATGCCGTTCACGAGCCGCACGCCCGTCACCTCGCGGAGGATCCAACTCATGCAGCGCTTCGGCATGCCCCTCGTTCTGCTCCTGCCCGCCCTCGCCCTGGCCGACCACCAGCCGGCAAAGGGCGGCAAGCCGGCGACGCTCCTGCCCGGCCTCGGCCGCCACCACCACCCGGTTTCGACGAGCAACAAGGAAGCGCAGAAGTTCTTCGACCAGGGACTGACCCTCCTCTACGCCTTCAACCACGACGAGGCGGCCCGATCCTTCACCCGCGCCGCGGAACTCGACCCGGGCCTGGCCCTGGCCTACTGGGGCATCGCGGTGGCGAAGGGGCCAAACTACAACCTCGACGCAGACGAGGAGAACTGGCGCCTCGCCTACGCCGCCCTGCGCAAGGCTCTGGACCTGGCGAAGAAGGCTCCCGAGCCGGAACGCGACTACATCCACGCGCTCGCGAAGCGGTACGGCCCCGACCCGAAGGCCGACCGCCACAAGCTGGCCGTGGCGTACAAGGAGGCGATGGGCGCGCTGGCCCGCAAGTACCCCGACGACCTGGATGCGGCCACGCTGTACACCGAGAGTGCGATGAACCTGCGGCCGTGGAAGCTGTGGTCGCCGGACGGCAAGCCAGCCGAGGGGACGGAGGAGATCGTGACCGTGCTCGAGGGCGTCCTGCGCCGCAGCCCGGACCACCCCGGGGCGAATCATTACTACATCCACGCGACCGAGGCGTCGCCGCACCCCGAGCGCGCCCTGCCCAGCGCCCGGCGCCTGGCGACGCTCGTCCCCGGGGCCGGCCACCTCGTCCACATGCCGGGGCACGTGTACATGCGGGTCGGCGATTACGCCGCCGCGGCGAAGGCCAACGAGCAGGCGATCGCCGCCGACCAGGCGTACATCAAGGCGACCGGGGTGAAGGGCGTCTACCCGATGATGTACTATTCGCACAACATCCACTTCCTCGCGGTGGCGCGCGGGTTCCAGGGCCGGGCGGCCGACGCCCTGAAGGCAGCCGCCGCCCTCGCCGCCCATGTCGGGCCGCACGTCGAGGCGATGCCGATGCTCGAGGGCTTCCTGACCGTCCCCCCGCTGCTGCGGGTGCGCTTCCGGCGCTGGGACGACATCCTCGCCGCCCCCGCGCCACCCGAGAAGCGGCAGCTGACGCGGGCGACGTGGCACTTCGCGCGCGCCGTCGCCCGCCTGGCGAAGGGGCAGACGAAGGACGCCGAGCGGGAGCGGACTGAGTTCCTGACCTTGAAGAAGGCCCTGCCCGAGGATGCCAAGGTGAGCGACTGGAACACCGCCCGGGACGTACTCGGTCTCG
>JADLBT010000401.1 GCA_020847555.1 Gemmataceae bacterium | reverse complement strand
CTTCACGATCAACATCCTGGACGAGACGCAGACCGACATGATCGTCCACTTCGGGCGCGGGTTCGCGCTCGGCGTGGCCGCGTTCGAGGGGCTGGAGGTGGAGCGCCCCGCCGAGGGCGGCCCGATCCTCGCCGACGCCCTGGCCTGCCTGGCCTGTCGCGTCGTCGCCCGATACCCCGCCGGGGACCACGAACTTCTCGTCGGCGAGGTGTGCGCCGGCCGACTGCTCGGCGAGGGCCACCCGATGGTTCACATCCGCAAGAGCGGGATGCATTACTGAGCGCTAGCGGACCAAACGCCCTGACGCCGACGAGCCGCAAGCGTCAGCGATGGCTTTGTCAAAGCTACCGTCGCTTACGCTTGCGGCTCGTCGCGATTGGCCTCGGTTTCCACGGACGCACCCGCCTTCGCGAAGGTCCGCTTGCCGGCCGCCGAAGCCGAACCTCCGGGGGGCACGAGCAACTCGCCCAGCGAAGCAAGCGGCACCCAGATTTCGACCGCCATCAGATCGTCCTGAGCCAGCTTGCCGGCCTCGAGCAGGCGGCGGATCTCCTCCAGGGTGTACGGTCCCTGCGGGTGGCCGCCATGCATGACCCGAAACCGGCCAGCGGCCCCTGCGGAGGGCGTGGGCTCTGCGCCGGCGGCCGACAGGGGAGGCGGTTGCAGGCCGGAAGGGCGTGCGGGGGCAGCGCCCGCGACGCGCACCGGGATCGGCATCACGGGGATCGGCACCGGGACCACTTCGGCAAGCGGTTCGAGTTCATCGACCGGCGGCAGATCGACGACGGCCTCCTCGACGGCTTCCAGTTCCACCACCTCGTCCTGGCGGGGTTGGACGGCGGCGGGTTTGGGAGGGGCGGTGGTCGGCTTCTTCGGCGTCGCCGCGGGCTTGCTGGCCGCCGTGACAGGACCAAACAGCCCCTTGACCGTGCTGGCGGGCACCTTCTTCGCCACCCCTTCTTTCCAGACGAGGTGCGTCGGTTTCAGAAAGCCGTTGTTGGCAAGGTGCTTGAGCTGGCTGGCGCTGACGGGGCCGAACTGCTCCCCGTTCGCTTCGTAGTACCATTCAGCCGACATGAGCTTCTCCGTGGAATGCGCGTCTGGAGGGCGATCGGGCCGGGAGGTCTGAGGGCGTGAATCTTCCGGGGTGCCAGCGTTCCCCTCCGGTCATGAGAGGGGCGGAGCGGCCGGCGGGTCCGGGGGCCACACCGCATTCCATTATCCCGATTGGGGGGTCTGGGGGAACAGGAAAATCGGGCAACCAAAATGGAGCAGCGAGGGGCGGTCGGTTCTGGGTGAACCGGCCGCCCCCCGCCGCTCCCGCGCACGATCCCCGGTCAGGTTGGGCCGGGGCGTGGACCGCCATCATTTCCCGTTACGGGGGGTGGGGTGGGCGATCTTCTTCCAGTACGAATCGAGCTGGAAGTGGACGCTGTTATCGTTGTCGTGGCACTGGAAGCAGGAATCGTGCAGTCGGTTCAGCCGCAGGGTCTGCGCCTGCGGGGTCTCGTTCGGTGGCGTCTTGAACGGGTTGATCGCCTTGAGCAGCTCCGGGTTCCGCCGCATCTTCGGGTTCTCGGCGTGTTCGCTGCACGGCCCGTGACAGCTCTCACACCCCACGTGCTTGAGGAAATCGGTCGCCCTGGCCTCCCGGAACCCGCCTTCGAGGCCAAACCCCGTCACGTGGCAAGTGATGCACTCGGGGTCAAACTGCCGCAGCTTCGGCCCGGTGGCACTGACCAGCGTGTCGTGGGCATGGGCGTGTTTGGAGTCTGCCCACACCTTGTACGCCTGTTTGTGGCACCCCTGGCACGCCTCCGAGCCGACGTAGGTGGACTTCGGGAACGCGAGCTGGACCGAGTGCTTCTTCTGCAGCCGGACGGCCTTCGCCAGGTAATCCCCGGCCTTGACGCGCTCGGCGTACTCCTCGATCAGATCCATCACCGGGTGGTCCTTCTCCTTCCCGGCGGGCGTCTCGAACTCCGGCCCGACCTGGATCAGCTGGTAGCGCAGATCCCACGGCCGGTCCGGCCGGCCGGTGCGGTACGCGCCGACCACGCCGACGTAGCGCCCCTTGTGGCCGACGCGGACGATGCACGTGTCTCCGACCCGGTCCGGTGTGCTCGGCGGCGTGTCCTCCTCGGTCAGGCACAGCACCACGCCGACCGGCGGCAGATCCGGGCTCGCCTTGCGGCGCTGAGCGCAGTAGCTGACGCACCGCTCGGCCTCCTGCAGAGTGCCGTGGTAGAGCAGCGCCACCAGTTCCACCCGCTTCGCCTTCAGCTCCGCCAGGGTCCGGTCGAGTACCGCCGCCGTGTCGCGGTGGAACCGAACGTCCGGATCCTTGATGCGCTTCTCGACACTGGGGCCGTGCAGGGCAATCACGCCGACGGCCGGCGCCCCTTTCGGGGCGCCGACCTGCCACGCCCAGATGGTCTCGTGGAAGGGGTCGCCCGTCTTCACGCGCGTCAGCAGATTCGTTCCGAGGACGCGCGGCGAGGGGTTGTTGAGGGCGTAGCTGCCCATCGCCTCGTGCAGCGGCAGAGCCGTTTCGGTCAGGCCGAAGCTGACGGCAGTGTAGTCCATCCGCCTGAGCGCCTTCATCGAGTACTCGTACTTGAGCAGCGTCAGTACCCCGGCCCGGGACGGGGCGTCGGCGATCTCGCCGAGGTCCACCGCCACCACCGGCCAGCCGCGCTCCTCGATCATTTTGAGGAAGTTGAACCGGCGCACCAGTCCGCCGTACTGCGGGCTCGAACAGCCGCACGGCTGGTAGTAACCGTGCTGCTGGCCGGACAGCAGGAGCGCCACGTCCGGGCGGGGCCAGCCGTGGAAGAGGGGCAGCCCGTCGTGGCCCTTGAGCCGGGCCAGCCGATCATCCGGCGGCGCGGGGTTCTGGGCACCGCCGCCGTCCGGGGGGGGCACGCGCAGGAACAGGAAGCCAGCCACCGCGAGGGCAGCCGCAGCCACCCCGAACCCGACCAGGCGGTAAACGTGCCGGCCGAGCCCGCAGCAACCCGGAGCGGCCTGCTGCACGGGGACAGGCGATGCGCCGCGATCGGTCCGGGCCTGCTCTTCTCTTTCCATCAGAGCGCACTCCTCAGGTCCAGCGGGCTGTGGCGCCGTGAACCGAGGAGGGAGGAGCGCGGCTCGCAAGAAAATCAGGCGTT
>JADLBT010000400.1 GCA_020847555.1 Gemmataceae bacterium | reverse complement strand
GCGCCGCCGCACCAGCGACGGGCTGGTGCGACGGCGCCGCCGAGAAAGGGCGGCTACCGGGGGACGCCGACCTCTCCACCCGGGTTGGGGTTGATCGGCTCGGGCCTCGGCTTGATCGGGTTCGGCCTGACCGGGGCCGGCTGGGGAGGGGGCTGCTTCGGCGCCGGCGGTGCCACCATCGGCGGCTCCCTCTTGCCGTCGCCCTTCGGCAGCAGGGGCAGATCCTCCTTCTGCGGAGCCTCGACCGTGGGAGCCACCTTGTCGATCTCGATCTGCGGTCCCGGACCCTTGTACGTTGCCAGCGCCTTGAAGACCTCGTCCGCGATCCCCTTCTTGAGGTAGCGCACCGATCCGTCCGCCATCAGGACGAAGGTGCCGCGGGTGCCGTCCTTCTCCGTCGAGAGGAACGGTTCGATGCTGTCCTTCTCCGGGACGGCCCGGACCGTGCTGCCGCCGCCAGCCATCCACGGGGTAACGCCGGCCGGACCGTTGTGCGGGACGCGGATCATCAGGATCGTGTTGCCCAGCCCGCGGCCGTCCTTGATGTCCTTCAGCGAGGCGCTGCGGTTGTACCCGAATACGCCCAGCTTGCCGAGGTTCGCCGGATCGTCGGCCAGTTCCGGCGCATCGCCGCCGATGCCGGCCAGGCCGACGAAGTGCGTCCCGGCCGCCTCAACCGGCAGGCCCGGGTAGCCAATCAGGCGCGACTGGCGCGGATAGGTCGGGTCGAGGAGTTCCGGCACCAGGGTGCGCGTCGCGAGCCAGTTGCCCGGATCCTTCCACGACTGGTCGAACTGGATCTGCCCGTACAGGTTCTGCCGCCCCATGTATGGCAGCAGGCCGGCCATCCAACTGACCCGGCTGCCCGGGTCGCGGCTGGAACGGCGCGACGACGGCGGGCGGGGGAACGCCCCCGGCGGGTACGTGCCCGGCCCGATCTTGCGCTCCGATAGCCCCTCCTCGCCCAGTCGCTTGCCGGCCTGGGCCAGATCGTGCCGGCGGGCGAGTCCGTCGGCCGACTCGATCTCGGCGCGCAGTGCGGCCATGACCAGCTGGAGCCCAGCGGTCAGCAGGTCGAAAGCCGGCCGGTCCAGGATCAGGTCGAGGCGGTAGGTGACCTGCCCCTTCTCCTGCGTCACGAGGATGCGGGAGTTCTTTGGCTCCTCGTCCTTCTTGGCGTTCGGGTCGGGGGGAGGAATCGGCTGGCCATCCGGCCCGACCCTCGGCTGGCCGCCCATCGGACTGCCGGGAACCTGCGCCCCCTCCCCACCCATCGGGCCGGGGCCGGGACCGGGGCCGGGGCCAGGGCCGCCGTCGGGGCCGCCCATGCCCGGGAAGATAACCTTGGGAGGGGGAATATCCTTGACGATCTCCACCTTGTGGTTGAGCACCAGGCGGATGAATCGGGCCATGTCCTGGGCCGCCAGGTCGCGCAGGTCGCCGGAGAGAGCCTTGGCGTCATTCTCCTCCGCGCAGGTCATGGCGTTGTCGAAGCGATAGACCAGCTGGTCTTTCGTCATCAGGCGGGTGCCGAGAACCTGAATGCGCTCGGCCTTCTCGTCGAGCAGATGCACGACGTCCCACACCGGCCGAATCTGATAGACGATCCGTCCGGCCTGCTGTGCCCGCCCCTTGCTGATCCGGGCGCGGCGCATGTCCACGGCGGAGAGGAAGAGGATACGCTCCTCCCCTTTCTGCTCCTCCATCTTCGCGAGCATGGCCCGCAGGGGCGCGCTGATGGTCAGGTACGGCTCCGCGAGCGGGGGCGGGGGCTGGCCGCCGCCCATCGGCTGCCCGCCCATCGGGTCCATGCCGCCCATCGGGTCCATGCCGCCCATCGGATCCCTGCTGCCCATCGGGTCGGTTCCCATCGGGTCCATGCCGCCCATCGGGTTTGAGCCCATCGGCGGGGCTGGTTTGGGCTTCGGCGGCGTGGGCTTCGAGGCGGCCCGGGGGAAGTTGCCCTCCGCCTGGAGAAACTGCTTCATCGGTTGCAGGTGGGCGACGATCAGCGTTTGCCGGTCGTGCCGGCGCAGGAAGAGGGGGGCGGTGTCCGGGGCGTCGGGCTGGGCGTTGCGGATCCGGGACGGCGCCCCCAGCGACAGCCGGCTCAGGCCCGCCAGCCAGTTGCCGTGGCGGGCGATTCGGTAGTAGTCCTGTCCCTTGATCGCCTTGTCCGGCTCCAGTTTGAGAGCTTTCTTCAGCGGGGCCAGGTCGTCGATCGGCTCCAGGGTGTGGAAGACCGTGAAGGTCCAGTTGTCGGTGTAGTTCTCGGCGTGCAGCAGGCGGTCGAGAGCCTTGACGGAGAACCCCAGCCGCTGCCTCAACTCGTTGTCGATGAACGCCCCGGAGGTCTGGAAGGCGGCCACGCCCATCGGACTCTCGACGAAATTCTTGAAGTTGAGCTGGAAGACGCCCTCGGTACTCGGCGGGAGCAGGTTCGTCAGCGCCACGTCGGCCCCGCCGCCGGCCGGTATCCCGCCCCCGCCGTCGGGAGCCTTGCCGCCCGGCCCGTTCTTCTTGCCTTCCGGATCCTCCACCCCGCCGACGCCGCCTGGGCCACCCCCGCCGTTCTGCACCACGGGGCTGGACCCACCCTTTCCGCCCATCATCATCACGACCAGTACGCCGCCGACGAGCAGCACGAGGACCGCGACCCCCGCGAGGATCTTGGTCATGTTGTTGTTCTGGCCGGACTTCTTCTTTTTCTTCTTCGCCTTGGCACCCTTGCTGTCATCCTCGTCCTCGTCCTCGTCGCGCACGCGCCTGGGCGCCGCCTTCTTGTCGTTGGCCGGCTTGCCGTTGGCCTTGCCGGGAGCGGCCTTGCCGTTCCCCTTGGCCTTCGGCGCCTCCTCCTCGTCGTCCTCGTCATCTTCCTCCGGCGGCGGGGCGGCCTTACCTTTTTTCGGGGTTCCGGCGGCGATGGCGTCTTTTCGCGGCGGGGCGGTCTTGGAGGGCGGCGACTTGGGCGCCGGTTGCGGGGCCGGCTTCTTCGCCGTGATGGCCTGCCTGGCCTGGGCCGCGTCCTCGCCCTGACCGTCCACCTCCTCAAGTTCCTCGAGTTCGTCCAGGTCGTCCTCGGCCCTGGCCTTGGCCCCGGCAACGGCCTTCCTGTCCTGCTGGACGGGATCTTCCACGACGAAGCGCGCCTTGCACTTGGGGCATTCGACCTTTTTGCCGATGAGGTCGCGGTTGCGGATCAACACCAGGGCTGCACAGCTGGGGCACTTGGCCTTGAAGCTCGTGCTTACTGCCATGATCGGGCCTCCGTCGCGCGGTGGCAGACGTGGGGGGTGTGAAGAACGAGGGATGGCTCGGGGCGCACTGCTATCTTAAACGGAGGACGGGTACGAATGCAAAGGTCAAACCGGGATTTCTTGGCCCGAACCCCCTTCCCGTCCCCCCACCTCTTGCGGCGAAGGCGGCCCTTCTCCGGCCTTCACGGGGCGGGTGAGGTCGGTTCGCGCAACACCCACTCGGCCTGGCGCCGGAGCAGGTCGCGGAGTTCGGGGGCGTCGGGCACCAGGATCGCCAGTTCCGCCGCGGTGAGCAGCACGCCGCTGTCCGGCTCGAACCGGACCACCCAGGACCGGCCCGGCTCCCGGCCGACGAACGCCAGCCGGGCTCCGAACAGGACGCGCTGCGGTCCGTCCAGCGGCAGGCGGTGCAGGAGCGCCAGGTCATCCAGTTCCGCCTGCGCCTGCTCCCCCCGGACCGGCGAACAGCAGCGATACGCCTCGATCCGCCCGCCCGGGGCGGGCCGCACGTCCAGCTCAAGGACGACCGCCTTGCCCTTGTAGCGGTGCGGGAAGTCCGCCTGCCACTCGCGCTCCTGCACGCCGGCGGCGTGCTCCACCACCTCCTCCAGAGATTCGCGGAGCAGGTCGGCGAGCAGGTTCGCCTGGCGGTGGAGGCGGGCCGCCTCCTGCCGCTGGGCGCGCGACCCGACGCGCGGGTCGCGCGCCGCCAGCGTCAGCGCGGCCTCGAGGTCGGCCAGGGCCAGGCGGAAGTTGCCCTGGCCGAGGTGCCGGCGGCCGGCCGCGACCCGGGCGGTGAACTCTTCCGGGTTCGGCTTGCTCTTGATGGGCGGTTGGATCCTGTTGCCCCCGGGGCCGGCAGGGGCGAAGAAGACGACGTAGGCGGCGAATAGAAGCAGCACGGTGAGTGTCGCGGCCAGGGCGGGCAGGGTCCACGGTCGGAGGTGGAGGGGCATCGGGCCGGCGGTGAGCGTGGGTCTGACCGCCTTCCCGCGGGCGACCTCCGGCAGCCGGCTCAGCGGGAGGATGAACAACTCCTCCCCGCACCGGGCGCAGCGCACGGTCTGGGCCGCGGACCTGCGGAGGCCGGTGGCGACCTGGCCGCACGCACACGTTACCTCGTAGGGCGCCGCCGGCGCGGCGAGTGGGCGGACGACCCACCAGTCCTTGAAGCGGGCGAGGACGCCGCCGACCAGAAGGAGCGCGAACACGGAGCAAGGAGCGGCGGCCGCGGCAAGGTGGGCGGCGGAAAGGTCGTGTGTCCAGAACATGGCGCGCCGGGGCCACCTCCAGAAGATCCTGCGATCGGCACGTCCTCGCTGTCCCTTGTTCGCGACCCGCGGTCCCCGTCAGCGGTCGTCGGGCCTTGCCAGAACGGCCGTGCGCTGGCTCGCGCCGAGCAGTTCCTGCACCATCTCCTCGAAGCGCTCGAGATGATTTTGCAGGAGGCTCTCCGCCAGGCGGCGCCGCGCCGCGCCGGCCGCCTGCCGCCGCAGCGCCCCCGCCTCGGCGGCGAACTCCTCGGCGTCGCGGTCGAACCGGATCTGCAGTTCCTCCACCGCGTCCCGCACCGCGGCCCGGCGGCGCTCGTCGCGCCCGACCGAGTCGGCCAGCTGATACGCTCGCCACCACAGGCTGTCGGGGTTGACCAGAACCCCACCGACGGTGTAGGCGGACGGCAGGTCGCCGTCGAGCAAAACCGGGAAGTAGGCCGCCTGGCACGGCGGACCAAAGGCGCACCAGACGACCGGGACATGGTCCGGGGCGGCCGAAAGGTCAACGACGAGGCTGGCGGCCGTGGTCAGGCGCGCCGGGGGGCCGCCGTGCTGACACAAGGGTGTCACGGGGGCCGGGTCGAGGAGGCCGATCTCGTGCGGCGTGCCGTCGAAGTGGTCGGCGAGCAGCCGGCGGAGGAAGGGGACGTCGATGTGGCCGTTCTGCTGTTCGAGCAGGAGCGTCGCCCGGCCCCACCGGCGCAGGGCCGGGCCGCGGCGGGCCGGATCGCCGCCCAGGGTGCCGACGAAGTCGAGCTTGCTCCCGTCGGCCGGCCACCAGCCGCGCCCGATCGCGTCGTCGGCCAGCCCCGGGGCCAGCCGGTCCCAGTCCTGACGGATGACGCCAACGTCGCTCGCCGCCCGGACCTGGCCGATCTCCTGGACGGCCCACGCCGCGCCGGCCGCCTCGATGGCGAACGCCTCGGCCGGGTCGGCGACGAGGAAGGTGTGGTCCCCGTCCGCCTGGCCGTGGCGGCCGACGAGGTCGGTGAGCACGTCCACCGCCTGGCGGGCGCTTGCGGCGCGCTCCAGCCCGAGCCGCACCAGGTCCGGGCCGGCCAGCCCGGGGCGCTCGCGGGCCAGGCGGCTGCGCCAGGCCGTACACCCGGCGGCCACCTGATGTTCGTTGACGCCGAAGGTGCAGCCCCACGCGCCCTGCGGCTGGCAGCCGAGGACGGCCCAGGTGCGGCGGACCTGGGGCACCTCGGCATACGGGGCCGCCGCCATCTCCCCAGGAGCAAACGTGCGCCCGGGGAGGTGGTGGAGTACCTGGCATTCACGGGACGGGCGGTGACAGTTCTGGCCGAAGAGCGTGTGTCCGTTCGCGGTGGCCGATCCGAGGGCCACGACCAGATCGCCTCCCATTGCTGCTCCTTTGCGGTTCACTGACGAGACGCGCCTGGGTGCGGTTACGGCTCCGGTCCGCGTCTCGACCCTGGTTGTTTCGTTCGCAACTGAGCGCTCTTATTGGACCACGCAGCGCCGGGGTTGTCCAGAGGCGAGCCGCGCCGTCGGTCGGCGGGGGCTCTATACTCTCCCTGCGACGGGACGAGTCCTCTCTTCGTTTTCGGAAAAGGCCCCTCCCATGCCAACCCTCATCGCGGCGCCGACCCGCATCCAGGCGGTCATCGCCCACGCCAGCGAGTGGGTGCAGTACAGCACGCCCGGGCCGGACGGGACCGAGCACGTCGCCGTCTGCCTACCCGCGTTCGCGCCGCAACTGGTCCACCGCAGGCGCGGCGGCGGGCCGGTGGCGCCGCAAAGAGGAAGGGCAAGAAGTGTGCGAGATCGCGGGAAAGTCGCGACTCTTCCGGGATTCAGCTTGACACGAACCCCAAAAACTGAGACGGATGGATAGAGGGCCATTCCTGCTCGCAAACCAGCTCGCTGCTCGGTTTCAGGAATGCACGGCGTACCCGGCAGTCATGTCCTCATCGCCGTCCGGGTGCGGAATTTGGGAGGATGACCCGTCCATGCTGCGTGTAACCTGCGACCTCTGCGGCAAGGAACTCCGCCCCGGCGAGGACCACCGCTACGTGGTCAAGATCGAAGCGTATCCCGCCCACGACCCGACCGAGATCACCGAGGCGGATCTCGACGAAGACCACATGGAGGAACTCAGCGCCGCCCTGCGCGAACTGGAGGCAAACGACGCGAGCCCCGTCCTCGCCGAGCCTTACAAGAACTTCCGCTTCGATCTGTGCTGCGAGTGCCACAAGCGCTTCGTACAGAACCCGCTCGCCAAGGAAGCGGTCCAGAAGTTCGATTTCAGCCCGAACTGATCGCGACCATCCGAGCCCGAAGCGTCAGCGCGGGGAGAGACAAAGACCCGCACGGACGCTTCGGGCTCGGACAGCCGACCCCTCACTCCTTCGTAATTGTCTCATCCAGGTTCAGGATCAGGCTGGCGACCGCAGTGTACGCGGCCAGCTCGGCGACGTCCAGCCGCTCGTCGCGGCCGGATTCGCCGGCGCGGAGCAGGGCCAGCGCCGCCGCCCGGTCGGCCCGGTAGCGGGCCAGGTGGTCCGCCAACCCGCCGCGCAGCACCGCCAGCTCGGCCGGCCGCGGGACACGCGCTGTCGCCAGCCGGAACGCCAGCGTCAATCGGCTCTCAACAGTCGGGCCGCCCTCGCGCAGGATGCGCTCGGCCAGCCTGCGCGCCGCCTCGACGTAGGTCACGTCGTTCATCAGGTTCAGCGCCTGCAGCGGCGTGTTCGTCCGCGTCTGCTGCACCGAACACGTCTCGCGGCCGGCGGCGTCGAACGTCAGCATCGCTGGCGGCGCGATGGTGCGCTTCCAGAACGTGTACAGACCGCGACGGTACAGCTTCTCGCCGGAGTCCTGGACGTAATCCTCGTTCGTGAGATCCTTCCACAGGCCCGGCGGCTGATAAGGCCGGACCGACGGTCCGCCGAGGCGCTCCACGAGGAGCCCGCTGACCGCCAGCGCCTGATCGCGGATCATCTCCGCCGACAGCCGCAGGCGCGGCCCGCGCGCCAGCAGACGGTTGTCCGGGTCGCGCTGCAGCAGGGCCGGCGTCACGCGCGATGACTGGCGGTAGGTCGCGCTGGTCGCGATCAGCCGGTGCATCGCCTTGACGT
>JADLBT010000399.1 GCA_020847555.1 Gemmataceae bacterium | reverse complement strand
GCCGCGAGGTTGTCGAGGCGGCCGGTCAACTGCCAGAAGAAGGCGCGCATCAGGGCGATGGAGTCGCGCGGGGTCCAGGGCTCCGGCGTGTACTCCAGGATCTCGAATTCGACGGGCAGGCGGCTCGGGTTCGCGCCGGCCTGGTCGATCCAGGCGTTGATGCCGGCGGTAAAGCCGTCCAGCGCCTCGGCAGCCTCAGCCGAGAGGGTTGGGATCTCCTGGTCCGCCAGCCGGCCGAACCCGATGATGCGGTGGCGGCGGTCCGACGCGACGGCCGATGGCCCGAGGATCTCCGCGAGCCGGCCGAGGGCGCGGCGGCGGTAGTAGTCGATCTGCCAGAGGCGATCCTGTGCCAGCGCGAACCCGTACCCGACGAACAGGTCGCGGGCGTGGTCGGCGTAGATGTGCGGGGTGCCGGTAGCGTCGCGGACGATGCGGACTGGCCCCTGCACGCCGGCCTTGCCGGTCAGGGTGAGGTTGGCGGGCGGGATCTTGGCCGCGAGCAGCGCGCTGATGTCGGTGGCGACGGCGCTCTCGGGGAGGCCGGCCAGTCCGGCGGCTTCGGCGCGCGGCAGTTTTCCGCGCAGCACATCGAGCAAGACGACCCGCTCGATGCCGCTCTGACCGTTCGCCTGGGGTGCCGAGGGTGACTGGTGGACGCCGTTGCTCGGGTGCGGGTCACTGGCCTGCATGATGGCTCCCTCGCGTACGTCTGCCCGCGCCGGTGGCGGCAGGGCGGCCAGGTTCCCGTGCGAGTCGCGCACGCTGGGGCTGCCGCGCCGGCATTGTACACTCGGGTTGCGCGGGCGGCGACGCGCGCCGAATGCGTCTGGTTTCGGTCAGGTGCACGGACCCGTCGCCGGGCTTTAGCGCACCCCCGGTGCGACCGTGGCGCGGAGGGGCAAACGGCTCGTTTCGCGGCCGGCTGCGGTATGATGATCGTGCGGAGGGTGCGCGCGATCCGCCGGCTGGGCGCCGCGACGGGCGTAACGGCGCACTCTGGGATCACCGGCGCCGGGACGCCCGAGGTCTTTCGGACACGCCCGCCGCTGGCCTCGCGGAATAGGCGGCGGAAGATGAGGCGGCTACGCAGGGCGGCGGCTCTGGGGCTGGCACTCTGGACTGTGGCGGCAGCCACCACGGCAGCCGCGCCGCTGACCGGAGCATCGTTCAGGGCGGCCCAGGCTGGAGCCGATGCTCCCCTGGCCCCGACTGCCCCCGCGGCGCTCCCGACCGTGATCGAAGCCGCCCGCGCGGCGCTGGCCGATCCGAACGTGGCGTTTCTGCTGCTGCTGGTCGGGGCGGTCGGCCTGATCGCGGAGGTGTACCACCCGGGGTCGTTCGTGCCCGGCATCGTGGGTATTGTCGCGATCATCCTGGGGGTCGTGGCGCTCGGGAGCCTGCCGACAAACTGGGGCGCGGTCGGCCTGCTGCTGTTCGCGCTGCTGCTGTTCTTGCTGGAGGTGCACCTGCCGTCGCACGGCGTGCTCGGGGCCGGGGCGGTCGTGGCGTTCCTGCTGGGCGGGCTGCTGCTGTTCTCGTCGTCGGCCGATGCGCCGCCCGCCGTCGTGGTCGAGGTGAACCGCTGGCTGCTGCTAGCGTCGGCTGCGACGTGCACCGGGTTCTTCCTGGTGCTGGTGCGGCTTGTCCTGCGCGCCCGGCGACTGCCTATCGCGGACCCATTGGCACGGCTGGTCGGCTCGGCTGGGGTTACGGCGTCGGCGCTGGACCCGAGCGGCTCGGTGCGCGTGCTGAGCGAGTCGTGGTCGGCGGTGAGCGTCGGCGCGCCGATCCCGGCCGGCGCCCGCGTGGAGGTGGTGGCGCGCGACGGCCTGACGCTGCAAGTGCGGCGACTCTCGCCGATCCTGGTCGGCAGCGGCGAGGCGTTGGCGTCGCAGGGCGAGGTGCGGCCGGGGGTGCAGGTCGTGCGAGGCGAAAGGGTCGGATGATGGACGTCGGATCGGTGGTTGCCCTGTTCATGCTGGTGCTGATACTCGCGCTGGTCGGTGTCCTGGCCTGGGCGAGCGTGCGGGTGGTACGGGAGTATCAGCGGCTGGTGGTCTTCCGCCTGGGGCGGTGCCTGGGAGCGCGCGGGCCGGGGCTGGTGCTGCTGATTCCGGGCGTTGACCGGGGCGTGTGGGCCGACTTGCGGGAGCAGTACCTCCAGGTGCCGCATCAGACGTGCATCACGCGGGACAACGCGCCGGTGAACGTGGACTGCTTGATCTATATGTACGTGGTCGATCCGGTCAGCAGCGTGGTGCAGGTGCAGAACTACCTCGGGGCGGCGCAGGGCATCGCCATGACGACGCTGCGGGCGGTGGTGGGCGACATCTCGCTGGACGACGTGTTGGCGAAGCGTGAGCAGATCAACCTGCAATTGCGGAGCAAGCTTGACGAGGTGACGGAGCGCTGGGGCGTGAAGGTCAACTCGGTCGAGATCCGCGAGATCATCCCGCCGCGCGAGGTGCAGGAGGCGATGAACCGCCAGATGTCGGCGGAGCGGAACCGGCGGGCGCTGGTGACGGAGGCCGAGGGGAAGCGCGAGGCGGCGGTCACGGTGGCGACTGGCGAGAAGCAGGCGGCCATCCTGGCATCCGAGGGGGCGCGGCAGTCCGCGATCCTGCGGGCCGAGGGGGCGGCGCAGGCGTTGGAGACGGTCTACTCGGTGGCGCAGGCGGTGGACGCCAAGACGATGAGCCTGCAGTACCTGGACACGCTGCGGGCGTTGGGCGGCGGCCAGTCCACCAAGATCGTGATCCCGATGGAGTTCACACAGATGCTCCAGCCGCTGCTGAACATGACGGCGGGTGCGTCGGCGGCTCAGGGGCCGGCGACACCGGCGGTTTCAGTGGCCCCTGCGCCGAACGGGCACGCCGCTGACGCGGCGCTGGCCGCGCCGGAAGAAACGCCACGTCTGCGCGCACCAGAAGCGGTGTAGGCGGGGCGCGGCCAGGAAATCAGCGGGCCATCGAACCCGTCGGCTGCATCGAGGATGTCCTGCAGGCGCAAGCGCCATGCTCTACGTGGCATGGACAGCTTCGGCCAGGATGCCGGCGCGGAGTTGCGGGCGCAGCGTCCTGGTCATGACAAGGTCAACGCGCGCGCCGAGGATCTCCTCCAGCCGAACTTGAATCCGCCCGAGGTCGAATAGCCCCATCGGGCGGGCGAGGTCAATCAGGATGTCCACGTCGCTGTCCGGGCCGGCCTCGTCGCGGGCCACGGAGCCGAACAGCGAGAGCGAGGCCGCGCCCATCGCGGCCAACTCGTCGCGATGCTCCGCGAGGATGCGCAGCGCCTCGTCTCGTCGCATGGCGGCTCCCGTATCCTTTAGAAGGCGTCGTCGCGGCGACCGGACTCGAAGTCGGCGAGGCGTGCCGCTAGCTCCTCCGATGTGAGCAGCCCTTTTTCGACCAGCAGATGCTCGAAGGCGTCAAGCCACCGCTCGTAGTAATTGGACTCGCCGCCCTGCCGGTCCGCCTCGCCGATCTCCTCGATCAACTCGTCGCGGAATTCGTTCCAGTCGAACAACTGGCGCTCGTGCATCGAGATGGTCATGCCGAAGACGCGCGCCTCCCAGGCGGCATCGAAGACCAACTCGCCGTTCTTGCGGGGCAGCGCGGCGCTGCCCCCCATGTCGGCAATAGCGCGGTCCGGTTGGGCCGCCTCCTGCTCCGTCGTCAAGGCGCCCTCCTAGCCGGCCGCTGCCGTGGCCGTTGGCGCCTCGACCAG
>JADLBT010000398.1 GCA_020847555.1 Gemmataceae bacterium | reverse complement strand
GGAGAGGGGCGAAGACGCCCCCTCACCCCCAACCCCTCTCCCACCAGGGGAGAGGGGAGCAAGTACAGCTGCCGCTCGCCCAAGTAGATCGGCCTGCAATGACCACCACTCCTTCTGCCCCCCCGCGGTCCCGCCTTACGCCCTGGCTGCTCGGCGTTGCCGTGGGACTGCCTGTTGCCATCGGGCTCGCGCTGGCGTACCTCCCGCTCGAAGGCGAGCCGCCCCCACTGCTCGCCCCTGCCCCGGTGACCCACTTCCCGCCGGCCGGACTGCCGTTTGAACAGCGGGCGCTCGGACTGGCCCCCGAGGTTCGGCCGCAGCTCACGAACGTGCGGGTCGTCGATCTGGACAGGGACGGACGGCCCGACGTGCTCGTGTGCGACGGCCGGCGCAACCGCGTCCTCTGCTACCGCGGGCTCCCGAACGGCGACTGGGCTGAGACGGCCGTCGGCGACGAGCTGAACTGCCCGGCGGTGGCCGTCCCGGCCGATCTCGACGGTGACGGCGACCTGGACGTGGTCGTCGCGGTCCTCGGCAGCGTGTACCCGACCGACGAGCGCGTGGGGCAGGTGGTGTGGCTGGAGAACACGGGCGGCACGTTCAAGAAGCACGTCCTGCTGGACGACATCCGCCGCGTCGCCGACGTCGGCGTCGGGGATCTCGACGGCGACGGCGACAGCGACGTCGCGGTGGCCGTGTACGGCTACCACCACGGCGAGATCCTCTGGCTGGAGAACCGCGGCAGCGGCCGGTTTCGCGACCACCGCCTGTTCGCCTCGCAGGGGCCGTCGCACGTCCCGCTCGGCGATTTCGACGGGGACGGGGATCTCGACATTGTCGCTCTCGTCTCTCAGGATCACGAGGAAGTGTGGGCCTTCGAGAACCGCGGCAAGGGCGAGTTCGTCCGGCGGCGCCTCCACGGGGCGCTGAACTTCGACCTCGGCAGCGCCGGGTTGATCGCCGCCGATCTGGACCGCGACGGCAAGCTCGACCTGGTTCTGTCGGCCGGGGACAACCTGGAGATCAACAACCACTACCCGCAGCCGTGGCACGGGTGCGTCTGGCTCCGGAACGCGGGCGGGTGGAAGTTTGAGCCGCGGCGGATCGGCAACGTCGGCGGGGTGTACGCGGCGGCGGTTGCCGATTTCACCGGGGACGGCCACAACGACGTGGCGGCCGCCTGCATGTTCAACGACTGGCGCTCGCCCGGGGCCGCGAGCCTCGTCCTGCTGGAGAACGACGGCCGCCAGAACTTCACGCCGAAGACGCTCGCCGACCGCCCGATTCACCTGGCGACGGTCGCGGCCGGGGATCTGAACGGCGACGGCCGGCCGGACCTCGTCGCGGGGTCGCTGTTCCTGTCGAACCCGGCGGACCGCTCCGGCCGGCTGACCCTCTGGCTGAGCCGCAAGGAGGGTCGGCGATGATGGGGCGACAGGCGCTGTTGCTCGTGGTGATCGTCGCCGAGCTGGCCGTCGGCGGCTACCTCGTTGGTCGGCGCCTGGGCCAGGCGACGCCGCCGGTCCCGGACCTGGCGGCGGTCGATCCGATCGCCGCCGAGGAGATCCGCGCGCTTGCCGCCGGCTGCCGGACCGCGGACCAGTGGGGGCGGCTCGGGGAGGTGTACCTCGCGATCGGTCTGTTTCCCGAGGCGGAGGCGTGCCTGCGCGAGGCGTCTGCCCGCGACCCCGCCGGCGCCGACCTGGCGCTGCGGCACGGGTTCGCGCTGGAGCGGCTCGGAAAACTCGCGGAAGCGAACGCCCGGTACGAGGCGGCGGCCACGCTGGGCCGGACGCGGGCGGCCGATTGCTGGTATTACATCGGCAAGAACCACCTGCGACTGGAACGCGAGGGGCCTGCCGCGGCGGCGTTCGCGCGGGCCGGAAGTCTGCCGGGCGCCCGGTTCGAGGCGGCCCTGCTCGACGTCCGGGCCGGGCGCCGGACGAAGGCCGAGGCGGAAGCGAGGCGCCTGGCCGATGAGTTCCCCAATGCCTACCCGCCGGTGTCGCTCCTGTACCGCCTCGCGCTGGCGCGCGGCGACCGGGCGGCCGCGGCGCGGCTGGCGGACGAGTTCGGCCGACGCCCGAAACCGCTGCCTACGCCCTTTGACACCGAGGTCGATTGGGTGCTCGGCGTGGCCAACCGGGTCGGCCAGAGTCGGCTGTTCAACGAGGCGCGCGAGGAGATGCAGGCCGGGCGCGTCGAGGCGGCCGAGGCGAAGCTGCGGAGCGCCCTTGCCGCCGGCTGGAACCCGGACATTGCCGACAAACTTGCCGAGGTGGTTTTCGTCGGCGGCCGGCCCGCCGAGGCGGCCCGGATCCTCGACGACGCGGCCACGCGCGGGCGCCCGACGTGGGAGTTGCTGTGGCGCCTGGGTCAGGCACACGACGGGCTGGGGCAGTCCGACCGCGCCCTCGACCTCTGGAAGCGGGCCGCCGGCATCGCGACCGGCCCCGACGCCCGGGGGCTGTGGGAGGATCTGGCGGCCCGGTACGACCGCCTCAAGGATCCGAAGCAGGCGAAGGTCTACCGCGCCCGGGCCTTCATGGCCGCCGGGCGGGACGCGCTGGACGCCGGGCGGTTCGAGGAAGCGACCCAGAGCCTGACACGGGCGGTCGCAGAGGATCCGCAACGGGTCCACGCCCGCTACCTCCTCGGCGAGGCGCACCGACTCAACGGCCGGTCCGCCGACGCCCGGGTGGCCTACAAGGAGTGCCTTCGGATCAATCCCGACCACGGCCGGACCCGCCGCGCCCTGGAACTGGCCAACTAACCCGGAACGCCAGCGCCGGACTCTGCAAGCGCCCGGCGCGCGGGAAAATTGCAACTTTGTGAGAAAATTCTCTGGCCCACGTTTCCCCACTCGTGTATGCTACCAAGCTGAGAGGCCCACCGACGGTGCCGACACTACCCTGACTCGCGGGGTACTGGCTGGCTGCATTCAAACTTTCGTTTTTCTTGTCATTGGTTTCGGAGTCGTACCATGTCCCAACCAGGATCGCACAAACACCGGGTGCGCCGTGCCTTCACGCTGATCGAACTGCTGGTGGTGATTGCGATCATCGCCATCCTCATCGGTCTGCTCCTGCCGGCCGTCCAGAAGGTGCGCGAGGCCGCCAACCGCGCCCAGTGCCAGAACAACCTCAAACAGCTGGCCCTGGCTGTCCACACCTACGAGAGTGCCCGCAAGGCGCTGCCCCCGTCGGGCAAGGGGTACGGGTTCTGTGGCGGCTCCAACGGGGATTCGCTGGTCCTGAACATGAGCGGCTGGATCCTGCTCCTGCCCAACATCGAGCAGCAGGCGTTGTTCAGCAAGCTCAATCTGAACATGGCGTTCTCGGACGTGATCTGGGACAACGCCGGTACCGTCCGGAATACCAAGGGTAACTACGCGGTGCCCCCGTGGAACGGCAACACCGGGGGGGCGAGCGCCGTTGCGACGATCAACATGCCGTACATGAACACCGTCATCTCCACCTTTATCTGCCCATCGGACGGCGGCCCCCGCGACAGCACCCCCCAGGGCCACCCGAACCGTTACGGCGTGCGGGCCGGCATGACGGGCCAGCGCACCAACTACGACTTCATCACCGTCGCCACGAGCGATTTCGGCACCTGCAACTGGTGGAAGTTCAACTCCTCGTCCGCCAACCGTTACATGTTCGGGGAGAACAGCGTCACCAAGATCGGCGGCGTCACCGATGGGATGAGCAACACCTTCATGATCGGCGAGACGACGGTCGAGCCGTACTGTAACGGCTGGTCCCCGGCATGGGGCTATCGTGGGTGGGTGATGGCTGGCCTCGACCCGTCCCGGACCACCTCCGGCCAGGGTATCAACGACTGGTCGCTGAACGCCACCTGGACCACCTGTGGACAGGTGGCCGGAACGAACCCGCCGCGGACTGGGCGACTGGGCGACTGGGCGCGCGTCGGCAGCCTGCACACCGGCGGGGCGAACTTCGCCATGGGCGACGGCGCCGTCAGGTTCGTCAGCGAAACCATCCCGGCGACCACACTGGCGTTGGTGGCCCGCATCTCCGACGGGAACCCGCCGCCGAACATCGACAACTGAGACCGACAGCAGGTTTCATTCGTTTCCGCAACGTGCCCGCCGGGGTCAAGCCCCGGCGGGTTTGCTTTCCTGGATCGAGGAGGAATGATCCCATGCGGCGCGCGTGGTTTGCGGTGCTGGCAACAGTGGTGCTTGTGGGGTGCGGGAGCAAGGCGGTCATCCCGGTGAACGGGATTGTCACGATGGACGGCGTGCCGCTCGACGGGGCGGCCGTCACCTTT
This sequence comes from Gemmataceae bacterium, assembly GCA_020847555.1. The sequence goes on along the minus strand of JADLBT010000398.1, from coordinate 130 downwards.
TTTCCCGACGGCAAGGCGGCGACTCTCGGCGGCATGGCACGCACCGGCAGCGACGGGAAGTTCGTCATCACCGGGGCAAAGGGGGAAGCCGGGCTTGTTCCGGGCAGTTACAAGGTCACCGTCAGCAAGC
>JADLBT010000397.1 GCA_020847555.1 Gemmataceae bacterium | reverse complement strand
TCCTCTCCTGATGCTGCCCAGAGGCTGCGCGCTCCTGGGGTTCCTCTGCCCCATGTGGAGCGCACAGCGGATGAGTAGACGGCGCACCCCTGCATCTCCCCCTCGCCCGCTTGCGGGAGAGGGGGGCTGGGGGTGAGGGCGCTTCGCGGGCGCACCGCGGGACCGCGCATCACGATTCCCGCTTGACGCACGGCCGGGGTTCGGGTACTACTGGTCGGCGAATGGGCGTTTCATGCGCTGCGGACGGTGGCGGGGGCCGACACCGGGCGACGCGCCCGTTCCTGGCGTGGAGGTGGGACTCGTGATGGATCAGACGAGCCGGCAGCCGCTGGCGGGTATCGGGACACGCTTCCTGGCGATCCTGCTCGACGGCCTGGTGCCGATGTTGCTGCTCATCCCGGCGGGCATCCTCGGCGCGGTCATCTCGCCCGGCTTGACGGCGGCGCCGTCGCAGCTACCCGGCGACACGATGCAGATTGTCATCATCTTCGTGGTGCTACTGACGTACCTGGCACTGACCTGCTATTCGGCGCTGGTGCTGGCGATGTGGGCGTATGGGCTGACGCCCGGCAAGTGGATGCTCGGCCTGTGCGTCGTGAAGTATGACACCGGCCTGCCCGTCGGTTTCTGGCGCATGGCGCTGCGGCAGACCATCGGCCAGTGGGTCGCCGTCATCGTTTGCTACCTGGGGCTGATCTGGGCCATCTTCGACGCCAACAAGCAGGGGTGGCACGACAAGATCGCGAAGACGCTGGTGGTCAGCACGAAGTAGGCCCGCCCGCCGCCCGAGAAGATCGGACGTTGCGCCGGGGACCGCCACTCCCCGGCGCGACGGATGGCGTCAGGCGGTAGCCTTGACTTCGGCGGTGCAGAACGCGCAACGCGTCGCCAGCACCGGAATCTTGCTCAGGCACTCCGGGCACTCGCGGGTCTTCTGCGGCTCCGGCTCCTTCGGCGCCATCCTCGCCATCATCCTGTTCATCGGAACGACGATCAGGAAATAGATCACGGCGGCCAGGATGATGAACGCCACGATCGCATTGATGAACTCGCCAATCAGGAAGCGGCTGTTGTTGATCGTGAAGCTCAACGCCGAGAAGTCTGGCACGGCGCCGAAGACGCCGATGAACGGCGTGATCAACCCTTTGACGAGCGTGTCCACGATGTCCTTGAACGCCGCGCCAATCACAACGGCGACGGCCAGGTCCACGACGTTTCCACGCAGCAGGAACTTCTTGAACCCATCCAGCATGGGCGCCCTCCCTCGGCGGGACGCTTCGGCCTCCCGTCGCCAGCATTCTAGTGGGTGTGGACAGGATGCGTCGCGCCACCGGCCGAGCGTGCGGGGGCGCGCGGGCGAGCTGCGCCGCTGTGTCAGGTGCAGGCAGACGCGACGGGGGCGGTTGCCGCTGTCGCGATGCTTGCATCCTCGGACGGTGGGGGCGCGCTGTTCGCTGCCAGTGCGTGGGGAAGCCGCACGGTGAATGTGGCCCCCTGGCCCAGGGCGCTCTGGACGCTGATCGAGCCGCCCAGGTGTTCTACCAGGATCCTGGTGAGCGTCAGCCCCAGGCCGGTCCCTGGCTCGGCCTCCGTCAGCGGAACGCGATAGAACTTCCGGAAGAGGAGCGGCTGATCCTCTTCGCGGATGCCGATGCCGGAGTCGGCGACATCCAGGCGAACCATGCCGTCCGTCTCGACGGCGATGCGGAGACGGATCGAGCCGCCTGGCTGCGTGTACTTGTGGGCGTTGGAGAGCAGGTTGCTCACGATGCGGTAGACCGCGCGTGTGTCGGCGAGCACCTGCACCGGGCCTTCGGGCAGTTCGATGGACACCTGCTGGTGCTTGCCGTCGATCGCTGCACGGAGGTCTTCGAGCGCCCGGCTCAGGACGGCGTCGAGGGCCACTGCCTCGCGTGAGACGACGACCCTGCCCGATTCGAGGCGGGACAGTTCCAGCCAGTCATCGACGACGAGGGTCAGGCGATGCACGTTCCGGCGCACAACCGCCAGGAAGTCGTGCTGCTCCTCGGTGATCGGGCCGACGCCGCCGTTCGCGAGCAGTTCGAGGTAGCCCGCAACGGTCGAGAGCGGACTCCGCAGCTCTCGGGCAAGGGTGCTGTAGATCTCGGCTGGGGTCGGTTCGGCTGATGGCCCGACACGCTGGGTGTCAGGCGTGTCTCGTGCGGGCATCGAATCCATGCTCTCCCCTGCGCCCGCGGCTCCAGTGATCGAGTGTACTGGGCCGCAAGACTGCTACTCAGAAGAACGCGGGTCAGCCGGGTTCAGGCCCGGCCCCGTCCGCCCGGTTCCCCGTGCCCGGCCCGTGACAGAAGTATCGCAATCTCTCGTCGGAGCCTGCCGATTTCGTGCAAGTATGCGCTAGGCGCCGAGCCAGTACCAGCCCCCGACTGCCAGTGCGCCGAGCACCAGCAGGGCGTTCGTGCGCCGCCAGTTGTACAGCAGCGTGCGTGCCCACTTCGCATCCAGCGGCGTGACCTCGCGCGGCGCTGGCGTACTCCCCTCGGGCGCGTCAGGAGTCGCCGGCGAGGTGGCGGCGACGCGCTCCCCGGACTCCTCGGCGTCACCAGGTGTGACCCCGTGGTGGGCGTCCACAGCGGGCGGCGGCTCCGGCCCCCCGGCCGCGATGATGCCCCGGAGCGACTGCCGGGCCAGCACGTACCCGATCAGCGCAAAGATGGTCACGACCAGCCAGAGGATCAGCGCCAGCCACTTG
>JADLBT010000396.1 GCA_020847555.1 Gemmataceae bacterium | reverse complement strand
GGAGGCGCACGCCCCCCGCTCCAAGGACTTTGAAACCAAACTTCTCCTCGCCCGCCGGTCGTTGCCCGCCGAGCTACGCGGTTCGCGTCAGCCCGAGCGGCTCCGTGGGCGGCCGGTATTCCGGGAACATACCTCGCTGGAAACCGTCGAAGCCGAATAGCCCCTTCAGCACCTCCGCGAAGACGACCCGGAAATCCGTGTGGACCGGCAGGTCGCGGCCTTCGTTAAGCTGCCGCTGCTCCAGACCCGTCCACCGCCCGTACACCCGCCGGCCGTTGAGCGGCCCGCCCACCAGGAGCATGAAGCTGCCGTGGCCGTGGTCGGTGCCGCGGTTGGCGTTCTCGCGCACCGTGCGGCCGAACTCGGTCATCACCACCACCATGACCTTCTGCGCCCGCTGCGGCCCCAGGTCGTCCATGAAGGCTCCGAGGGTGTTGCCGACGTCCGCCAGCTTCCGGCCCAGCTGTCCGCCGACGGGCCCCTCGTCGATATGATGGTCCCAGCCGCCGTAGTCCAGGGCGGTGATCTCCAGACCGCGCTGCGCCTTGATCAGTTTGGCCAGATCGCGCATCTGCCGGCCGAAGCCGCTCGTGGGGTAATTCGCGGTCGGCGCCGGTGCCCGCTCCAGGGTGTTGGTCAGATCCCACAGCTGTTCGATCGTGCGGGCGCCGAGCTGTTCGATGGCCTGCCGCGTCTGCTGCGCCGACGTCCCGGTCTCGCCAGTGGCGGTGCTGGTGGTGGTGGTACGGCTGCCCCCGCGCTGGTAGAGCTGGTAGTACATGCGCATGGCCAGTTCGGCCTTCTCGTCCGGCTTGGCCAGCACCGGGTAGGCGCCGCGGAGGGAGCGCGGCAGCAGCGACTGCAGCGATACGGCGCGGAGGTTGGCGTCACGAGCCGTCCGCGTTGCCTGCAGGTAACGATTCAGCCAGCCGGTGGTGATCAGCTTCAGCCCCGGAGCGCCGCGTTCCATGAAGTCCTGAGCGTCGAAGTGGCTGCGCGTCGGGTGCGGCGAGCCGGCGCAAACGACCGGCACGCACAGCCCCCGCTGGTACAGCGCGTGCAGCGGCCGCAGGTTCGGGTTGAAGCCGAAGGTGTCATCCAGACGCAGGGCGCGCTCCTCGGCCGTGGCGTCCGGTCCGGGAACCGCCAGCGTGGGGTGTACTCGGGTATAATTCGGGTCGCCATAGGGGACGACAGTACCCAGCATGTCCGCGCCGCCGCGCAGGTAGACGGCGATCAGGGTCGGCGTGCTGGAGGTTCCGCCACGACTGGTGGAGGACTGCGCGGCGGCGGACTGCGCCCCGCTGCCCAGCGCCGACAGGGCCAGCGCAGCGGCGCCGGTCTGCTCCAGGAATTCTCTGCGTGTGGTTTGCACGGAATGAGCCCTCTCTTCGGTAGGTGGCCTGCGGCGCCCGCAGGCTACTGCTGCTGGAAGCTGGGCGAGCCTAGCGCCCAGGCGAGCATGGACCGGGTGTCGGTGGTACGTGACGACAGCGCCAGCACCTTGGGGTCGCTGGCGCCGGGCAGGGCCAGCTCGAGGATCCGTCTCGGCCGGCTCGCCAGGGGCGTCTTGACGATATCCTCGACGAACTTCTGGCCAACCTCGACGCCCTTGATCTTGCCCGTCACCAGGGCAATGGCGAAGTTCCAGCGGTAGACCATGATACCCGGGTCGAGCCAGGCTTCCCGCTGGTCGGAGTAGCCGATCGGATCCTCGCACTCGTAGATCGGTTGGCCCATCAGGCGTAGCTCGCGGAACAACTGCTGCGGATTATCGACCCGCGCCCGCGTCGCCCGCAGGACGCTGACCACGTACTCGAAGGGCGTCTTGAACTTGGCGCGGTAGTTATTGCGGTCCACGAACTCCGGGTCGAAGAGGATCGAGCGGTAGACCGCGCGCAGATCGCCGCCGGTCTTGAGGTAGACGCCGACCGTGCGGTCGATCAACTTGGGGTCGGGAGAATCGTGGACGAGGTAACGACACAGTTTGGTCGCGATGAATCGCGCGGTGCCCGGGTGGTTGGCCAGATGGCGGAGCGCCTTCTCCCCGTCCGCGATGCCGCCGTCGCCGCCCAGCTTCAGGCCGACAACCGTCACCGGCGTGGTGTCGTGGTTGGCCGCGTTGAAGAAGAACCGATACTCCGCGCCCTGCCAACCGCAGGTCCAGCCGGTCAGCGTCCGGGCCAGTGCGATCACGTCCGGCTGCGTGTAGCCGTTATCGACGCCGAGCGTGTGCAGCTCCATCAGCTCGCGAGCGTAGTTCTCGTTCAGGCCCCGCTTGGTCGAGACGTAATTGTCGAGGTAAACCAGCATCGCCGGGTGTTTGGCCACGGCGAGGAGCAGATCCTCGAACTTCCCGAAGGTGTGCCGGCGCAGCACATGCTCCTCGTAATGGGGAGCCTGGCGGGGAACCTTGTTGACGTCCACGTTGAAGTGGTTGCGCCAGAACTCGACGATCACCTCCTGCAGCTGCCGCTTGCCGTAGACGGCCCGGAGGAGGACCGCTTCGCGCAGCTCGTCCGAGAGGATCTTGGTCGCGGCTCTCTTCGACTTGGCCTGTTCGAGCCGCTGCAACTGAGCCAGGGTCAGGCTCATGGACGGGCACCGGCCGACGACGTGCTTCTCCACTGTGCTGTCGTCGATCGCTTCCGGCCGGAGTTGCTCCTCGACCCATTTCTGCCAGTTGTCCTTGGCCAGGGCGGTCACCTGGCCCGGTCGGGGGCCAAATGCCAGGCGGTTGAGGACGTGGCTCGCCGTCTCCATGGCGGTGAGCTTTGCTTCGGCGGCCGGCTGCTGAGCCGGCGCCGGTGGGATCAGAGCCCAGGCCAGTCCGCCGACCAGGGCCGACAGACAGGCCGCCAACCGCAGTGACCTTCCCGCACGCATGATGCAGTCCTCTTTCGTCTGCCGGCAGTCCCCGCTCCTGCCCAACCCGATTCCCAGGCAGGGCGGGACGCCAGACCGGGATGTTCCGCGAAAGCCTATCCTTTGGACTCGGATATCCGATTTTAGTTCCACAACGAACGAAGATTACCAACCAGGATGAGGAGGCTCCCAGTCCAGCGGGCCGGGCGTGGGAGTTCGCCGGCCCGCCGTCATTTCAGGTAGCGTTTGATCCGGTTGACCGGACGGCCCCCGGTGTCCTCCTTGCCCTCCGCATCGGGCTGCTCCGCGTCCGTCCCGGGGGGCTTCCCCTTCGCCGCCAGTTCGGTGGCGCGCATGAACGCGCGAAACAGAACGATGGCCAGGAACGTGATCAGCACGGCTTGAAGCAGTGGAATCATCGCCTCACCCTCCCACGTTCCCCGCCGGGGCGCCGTCGACAAGCTCCCAGCACACTTCAAAGCCGGCGCGGTGCAGCACCTCGGCCACCTCGGCGGCCGGGCGGTGGTCGCTGACGGGGAACTGCTGGCCTCCGCACGGCTCGGCCTCCCCTTCAGTGTAGCCGCCCGGCGCCGTAGAGCTGCCGGCGCTCATGCGAGTGATGCAGATCCGCGCCAATCGGTCGCGCAGCGCGGGCGGCTCGCGCGTCGAGAGTACCAGGTCGGCTGCAGGAAACGCCAGCCGCAGCGCGCAGTAGAGCCGGAGGAACGTCTCGTCGCTCACGCGGCAGGGTGGCTCGAAGCCGGCCGGCGCCTCGTGGAGACGCGGCAGACCCAGCGCCAGCCGGACCGCAGGGAAGCGGCCGAGCAGGTATTCGCCGTGCCGCACCAGCGTGCGCAGATCCTGCCGCGGATCGGCCAGCCCCAGCAGGATGCCGAGCCCCAGCCGCGTCAGCCCGGCCTCGGCCGCCCGCTCGGGCGCCTCCAACCGCCAATCATACCACGTCTTCGGCCCGAGCGGGTGGTAACGGCCGTAGAGATCCTCCTGATACGTCTCCTGGTACAGCGTGACGCCGCAGGCACCCGCCCGGGCCAGTTTCGTGTACGCCAGGGTGCTCTGGGCAGCAATCTCCACGGCCACCTGGAAGCCGCGCCCGGCCAGGGCGGTAACGAGCGGGGCGAAGTAGTCCGCCGAGGTCAGTCGCGGGAAGTCGCCGGCCACCAGTAGCAGATGCCGGAAGCCGCGCCGCCGCAGGATCTCGGCCTGGGCCAGCACCGCAGCCGTGTCCAGGTGTTCGCGCAGCAGCGGCTGTGGGTAACGGAAGGAACAGTACAGACAGTGGTTGACGCAGAAGTTCGACAGGTAGAGCGGGGCGTAGAGCGTCATCCGCCGCCGGAACGACACCCCGGGGGCGGCGAAGTGCCGTGCCGTCAGCTCGGCGGCAGCGCGGATGACCTCGTCCAGGGGCAGGGCCGGATCGAGGGCCGCGATGGCCCGCGTCTCGGCGGCGGACGGTCCGTTGGGCGCCGCCAGCGCCGAGCGGGGATCCTTGGGCGGGCGGGGCCGGCTCCGGGCCACGCTGGCGGCCAGGTCGAGCAGATCGGCCAGCCGTCGCTGGTTGGCGGACAGGTTGGGCGCGTTCTTGTTGAGCAGCTGGTAGCGCCACCGCTCCAGCTTGTCTGCAGCGGCCTCCTGCTGTTCAGCGGGGGCGGACCCGCCGTACAGGGTCGGGGCAGCCTGCCGCAGGAACGCCAGCCGATAAGCGGCGTCCGGGTCCGTCGCCTCAACCAGGGCGGCGAACTCGGGCAGGGGGAGCAGACCGAGGGACGACATCACACGCTCCAGCGCGGCAGCGGGAGGGCGGGGTCACACGGAAACGTCCTGGGGGAGCTTGTCGGCGATCTCGCTGAGAATACTGGCGAGGGTGATCTTCTGGAGTGACTCCAGGTACTGCTCCTCCACGCCACGGAGGGTACGCTGGATGCTACAGCGGCCCACCTTGGGGCAACTCGGCCCCAGCGACAGGGCGCAGCGCTGCAGCGAGACGCCCTCGAGCACCTCGGCAACATCGCGCAGCGTCAACTCGTCAGCCGGCTTGCCCAGCGAGTAGCCGCCCGCAATACCGCGGTGGCTCTGCAGTACTCCGCCGCGGGCCAGTCGCTGGATCACGTTCGACAGGTACGTCTCCGACGCCCCCGGCCAGAACGACTTCATCCACGCGGCCAGTTCCGGCAGGGTGGTCAACTCGCCGAACGGCTTCCTGGCCAGGTAGGCCAGCGCGTGGGCAGCATAGCCGAATCGCTGCGAGAAGAACTGCCCCAGGGCCATGACGGTCGCCTCCGGCTGCAAAGTCAATAAGCTGTACTTCCTTTCTACAGTAAAGGCTCGCTCCGGTCAAGTCGGCCAGATCGCCTGGCCTCGCTACCCTGGCCCCGGGTGCCATTTTCCCGCCTGTGGCCTGACGAGTGATCGCTCGCCAGGCCGCAAGCGGGCAAACGGCAGCGCGGTCGTTTTCAGGTCATCTGGTACTCGGGAATGCTCAGCATCAGTACCAGCAGTCCTTGCAACCGCTGATTGAGTTCAGCGCGTTGCCCGGCCCACTGGGTCCGCGGCGGCAGCGGCCCCAGGTAGGCGATCAGCTCCTGACGCTTGTGCGGCTCCAGTGGCAGCACCAGGCACGCCCGGGTCAGGTACTCAACCACCTCGGTGCTGTTCTGGCAGCTGCTGCCTTCCAGCAGGGCTACCACGTCGATGCCGCGCCGGCCGCCCGACAGGGGCACGCCGCGCAGCAGGTTGGCCACCGTGTTGTAGCGGCTGAAGAGACGGGTGGAGTTGATCCAGGTGCGGCCGCCGCGCCAGCCCTTGACGTCCGGCGGTTCCAGCAATTCCTGGCCCATCTCACTCATGACCCTGAACAGCATCCCGGGATCGGCCACCTCCTTGACGCCCAGGTCGCGGAGCATGCCGGCGATCAGCTGCACCGGGCTCTTGATCTGACTGCCCATGGCGCGCTCGCTGTAAAACTCCTCCGACAAAAACAGGTTCTTGAGCACCGGCGTCAGCTCGTACTGATTGCTGCGGAGCACCTGGGCCAGCTGGTCGATGACCTGCGGGCTGGGATTGTCGTGCGCGAAGAACTGGAAGAGCCGGGAGCTGATGAAGCGAGCGGTGGCCGGCTGCTGCAGAATCAGCTCGACGAGGTCATCGCCAGTCCAGTGGCCGGTCTTGCCGAAGATCGTCTTGGGCTGGTCATCGTGCAGCCGGGCGAGGAAGCGAAACTGTCCGCTGGACGAATCGAAAGTGTAGCCGGTGAGGGCGCGGGCGGCCTCGCGGATGTCCTTCTCGGTGTAGCCCTGGCCCTCGCCCATGGCGAACAATTCCATGATCTCGCGGGCCAGATTCTCGTTGGCGCGCCCCTTGACATTCGTGTTGTTGTCCAGGTAGCGGATCATCGCCGGATCGTGAACCAGTCCGTACAGCAGGCCGCCGAAATTACCCGCGGCATGCTGGCGGAATAGCTGGTTCTGCTGATACATCGTGTAACTGTTCTGCACGACGCTGTACTGCGCGGCGAAGTGGCCGTGCCAGAACAGCGTCAACTTCTCCTCCAGCGGCCGGGGCGACTCGACCAGGCGCCGGGTCCACCACAGGCGCAGAGCGGTAATCTGCTGGCCCTCGGTGGCGCCGCGGCGACTGCGCGGCTCGCCGGGGATCGCCCGTTCGGGGGGATACATTTCCAGGGGGAAGTTGCCGGCGGGCTGGCGCTGGAAATCGACGAGGAAGTCCACGGCCTGGTGCAACCCCATGGCGTGGAGGCGGGCCACCAGTTCGGGCGTACCGCCAAGGCCGGCCCGGACGAGCAGATGCCGCGCCCGGGCGTAGTCCCAGGCCTCGGCCGGCAGGGGCGCGAGGCCGCCGCGTGCGACCACCACCGCCTGCCCCACTTCCGTGTAGGCGCGCTGGAGAGCGGCGTCGGCCGCCGTCAGCGCCTTCTCGGTGGCGAGTTGTTCCGCCCGCGCCTTCGCGGCGGCCTGCTGGAGCGCCTGCTTCTTCTGCGGATCCTTCTCGGCGGCGACCTGGCCGGCGGTGGTCCGGGCCGCAGCGGCCTTCTGCTGGACACTCTTGGCGGCGGCTGCCTTGCGGCCCAGCGCTGCCTGCACGCCCTCCTGGGCGAGGGTGACCTTGAGGTTCTTGACGACGGTCTCGGTCCTGTCCGCCTCGGCAAGGGCTGCCTGCACCGCGGGGGCTTTTTCCTTCAGGGATTTGGTCAGAGCCGCTTTGGCCTCTCCCTGGGCCGCGGTCAGGGCTTTTTCCAGCGTCGCCTTTTCCGCGAGCAGGTGCCTGGCCGTTTCCCGGGCCGCGATGGCGGTCGCGAACTGCACCCGTCGCGAAGCATCCCGGGTCACCAGCCGTTTCTGGTCGAGCAGGATGCGGACCTTGATGTCCGCCTGGAGGGCGCGCTCGGCGACGGGCTCATCGGCGGCCAACCGCTCGGCAGCGCCCCGGGCGGTGACGGCGCGCCGGGCGTGCTCCTTCTCGGCCGCCTGCTGCTGGGCCGCTGCCTGGGCCGCCGCCTCCTGCAAGCTCTTCTGGCGGGCGGGAGCCTTCTCCGCGGCCGCAGCTGCCCGCGCGGCCCGGGCCGCCTCGGTCTTCTGCTTCAGCACCTCGGCGGCGGCGGCCAGGTTTTTTTTCGCTCGCTCCAGGGTGGCGCGGGCCGCGACAACGATTTCCTGGGTCGCCGCCCGGGCCATATCCCGGGCGTTGAATTCCTTGGCAACGACGGCCTCCTCGGCCTGGGCCTTGGCCAGGGCGGCTTTGGCCTTGGCCAGCGCGGCCCTGGCGCTGGTCAGGCGCTCCGGTTCCGCGGCGAAGGCGGCAGCAGCGACGGCCAGAACCGTGCTGACCAGGGCCAATCGGCCCACGCGGTTGATGCTTTCGTTCGGCCACATGGTGGGGACTCCTCCAGAACCCGGCAAGTTGTTCACCAGAAACGAAACGCACCTGGGCGAAGCGACGCGGCGCAGGCCGCGCGCGGGCAGGTGGGCGCTGTCCGGCGGAAACGAGTCACGGAACGTTCTCTGTATAGTTGTGACGGGTTTTGGGGCGTCTGGAAAGAGAAAACTTGAAAAAGTGGGTTCTCTTTATGGTATTTTCGGCGCCGACCACCGGCCGCGGCTGTGGCGCCTTCCGGGAGAGCCGCATTTTGCCCCAAAGACTCGATTGTCGAAACCGAATAAGCTCGATAGAGTTTAACTTGCTGACAGCCTTTCAGACGCCGCGGGACTCACCGCACTCAGGATCCTTCGGGATCGTGCGCTGGCCTCCAACAAGCGTGCCCCCGCGGCGAGCCCGGCTTCACCGCCGGGCCTTGAGGAAGTTCCCATGACACTCGGCGACGTCCTGGCGGTGCTGGCAACGGTGGTGAGCCTGGTGGTGACGGGCATGGCCGTCGTCCTGGCGGCGGCGCTGCTGTTCCCGGCCGCGACCGGGCGAGCGCAGCGGCAGCTGCAGTTCCGACCCTGGCTCTCGCTGGGGGTCGGTGTCATCGTCGGCCTGGTCGGCGGGTTCCCCGCCCTGGTTCTGCTGGCCCTCCCTCATCCGGGAGCGAAGTTGTGCGGCGGGTTCCTGCTCAGTCTGCTCGGCACCCGGGTAGTCGTGGGAGCGGCCGGCGTGGTGCAGGTGATGGCGGATCACATCCGCGACCGCTCGCCCTCCGTTAGCCCCTTCGCCGCCCTCAGTTACAGCGGCGGTCTCTTCGTCGTGGCCTTCCTCTTCCCCTGCTTTGGCTGGCTCTTCCTGCTGCCGATCGCGGTATTGTGGTCACTCGGGGCCGGTGTCACCGCTCTGCGCTGGGGGCCGGAGCCCCGCCGCCCCATGCTGGAGTCGGACCTCCCCGTCGTCCAGGCGGTCTCCCAGACGAGTGCCCGTGAGCCGGGGGTGGTGCCGTGAACGCCAACCCTCGAACCTGCTCTCGCCTCGGACTGGCGGCGGGTGCCGGCGCAGCGCTGACGGGTTGCTCGCAGGTCGTCCGCCAGCTCACTGCTCCGGACCTTCCCAGCGCCGCGGCCGTGGAGTACCAGCCGGCCCCGGCACTCGTCCGCGCCCTCAACCGTATGACGTTCGGCCCCCGCGCCGACGAGGTCGAGCGTGTCGGCCGGCTGGGCTGGCGCGAATACGTCGAGGAGCAACTCCACCCCAGCGGCGACGACGAGCCCGCCGCAGTCTGGCGCGTGCGTGGCGCCGAGTTGCTGCACCTGGACGTCGGCGACCTCTTCAACTTCCGTGAAAGCGAGGTACTCCGCCAGCTGCAGCAGGCGACCCTGCTGCGGGCCGTCTACAGCCGCTGGCAGCTGCGCGAGGTGCTGGTCGATTTCTGGAGTAACCACTTCAACGTCTACGCCCGCAAGTATCCCTGCGCCTATTTGAAGGTCGGCGACGATCGCGACGTGATCCGCAGGCACGCGCTGGGCAAGTTCCACGACCTGCTCGGCGCGTCGGCCCACAGCCCGGCCATGCTGACCTACCTGGACAACCAGGCGAACCGCAGCGGCACGGCCAACGAGAACTACGCCCGCGAGCTGATGGAGCTGCACACCCTGGGCGTGGACGGCGGCTACAGCCAGCGCGACGTGCAGGAGGTGGCCCGCTGCTTCACCGGCTGGGGCGTGCAGGAGACGTGGCGGCGCGGGCAGTTCGTCTTCCGCGCCGGCCAGCACGACGACGGGCCGAAGACCGTGCTGGGCGTTTCCCTCGCTGGCGGGCTGGGGCAGGAGGACGGCGAGCGCGTGTTGGCGATCCTGGCCCGGCACCCCGCCACCGCCTGCTTCCTCGCCCGCAAACTCTGTCTGCGGTTCCTGGGCAGTGCGCCCGCGGCGATGGTCAGTCAGCTGGCCGAGGCGTACATACGCTCCGACGGCGACATTGGCGCGACGCTCCGCCCGCTGCTGCTGCGACTGGCGGACAACGAGCTGCCCGGCCACGCGCCGCTGCTGCGCCGCCCGCTGGACTTCGTCGCGGCGACGCTGCGAGCGCTGGCCGCCGACACCGACGGCGGGGCGGCCCTGCAGGGACACCTGGCCGCGATGGGACAGCCGCTCTTTCAGTGGCCGCTGCCCGACGGCTACCCGCACCACACCGCTGCCTGGACGGGTACGCTGCTGGCGCGGTGGAACTTTGTCCTGGCCCTGACCGCCGGGCAGATCTCGGGGACGCAGATCGATTGGCCCGGCCTGAGGCAGCTGCGTCCCGGCCGGCCGGTGGAGTTGTGCCTGAAGTTACTCTACCATCGTCCGGCCGACGATGCGTCCCTGCAGCGCCTGCGGGCACGGCTCGATGCCCACCTGAACGAGACCGGGTCCGAGGCCGAGGTGGCGGCGCTGGCGCTGGCCGCGCCGCCGTTTCAGTGGATGTGATCTGTGCCAGGCGATCCGTAGTTCGGGGGTGTTGCCATGTTCTCCCCGTCCCGGCGTCAATTTCTGTGCAGCACGGCCCTCGGGGCGGTGTCGTGGGGCGCCAGCCGCGCCGTCCAGGCGCTGGCGGTCGAGCCCGAGCGCCGCGAGCCGCCGGGCGATGTGCTCATCACGATCTTCCAGCGGGGCGGCGCGGACGGCCTGAACGTCGTCGTGCCCTACGGCGACGACGCCTATTACCGGCTACGGCCAACGCTGGCGATCCCAAGGCCGCGTGACGGCCAGGCCGCCGCCGCGACGCGGGCCGTGGATCTGGATGGCTTCGTCGGCCTGAACCCCGAGCTAAGACCGCTGCACCCGCTGTTCGCGGCGGGGCAGCTGGCCTGCATCCACGGTTGCGGCTCGGGCGACCAGACGCGCTCCCACTTCGAGGCGATGGCCACCGTCGAGCGCGGCAGCACTCAGGGGGCCGGGCCGGCCAGCGGCTGGCTGGGCCGGCACCTGGTTACCGCGCCGCGCGCGCAGGTCACGCCTCTGCGTGCGCTCGCCCTGGGCACCGGCCTGCCCGATGCGCTGCGCGGCAGCGCTGGTGCCGTGGCCCTGAACCGCCTGGATGACTTCCGGCTGCGCACCGCCGGCGCTGCGCCGAGTTCGCGCCTGGCCGCCGCCCTGAGCGACCTTTACCGAAATACCGATGACCCGATCGGTGGTGCCGGGCAAGAAACGCTCGCCGTCCTGGACCGCCTGAACCGGCTCGCTCCGGGCAGCTACCGTCCGGCCAACGGCGCCGCCTACCCGGACTCCGACCTCGGGCGCGGGCTGCGGCAGGTCGCCTGTCTGATCAAGGGCGGCGTGGGCCTGGAGGTAGCCTGCCTGGACAGCGGCGGCTGGGACACGCATTTCGTGCAGGGGCAACTGCAACCCGGCCTGCTGCGCGACCTCGGCGGCGCCCTGGCGGCGCTGGCCCGCGACCTGGGTCCGCGGCTGGAGCGCGTCACGGTCCTGGTACTGACCGAGTTCGGCCGGCGGGCCTACGAGAACAGCAGCTTCGGCACCGACCACGGCCGCGGCGCCTGCTGGCTGTTGCTCGGCGGCGGTATCGCCGGCGGGCGCGTGTTTGCCGACTGGCGGGGGCTGGAGACGGACCGGCTGGAGCCGCCGGGAGATCTGCCCGTGACGATCGACTACCGCGACGTCCTGGCCGAGGTCATTCACCACCGCCTGGGCAACCCGCGCGTCGCAGATATTTTCCCCGGGCACCGCCCGGCGTACCGGGGCGTTACCCGGAGGCAGTGAGCCTTGAAGGGAGCAGCACCACGACAGCGGAATCCATGAATCGGCGGGGCTTCTTGCGGGGCGCCTCCGCCCTGGGCGCAGGCGCGCTCCTGGCCCCGGCGGCACGCGGCGCCAACGAACGCCTGGCTATTGGTATCATCGGCACCGGCGACCGGGGCTCGGCACTGCTGAACCAGATCCTGGGCCTGGCCAAGGCCCACAACGTGGAGGTCACAGCGGTCTGCGACGTCTGGCAGGTCAACCTCACCCGAGCCGCGGCCCGCGTCAGCAAGGCCTGCGGCCGGGAGCCGCGCCGCTTCACCCGTTTTCGCGAGCTGCTCGGCCTCCGGAACGTGGACGCGGTGGTGATCGCCACCCCGGACTTCGGTCATGCCCCGATCCTGATCGAGGCGCTGAAGGCCGGCAAGGACGCCTACGTCGAAAAGCCGATGGCCCTGGAGGTCGCCGAGGCGAACCAGGCGCTGGACATGGCCCGCACCGGCAATCGCATCGTGCAGGCCGGCACGCAGTACCGCAGCCACGCCGGCTACGCCGCGGCGGCCCGCGAGCTGGCCGCCGGCGCCCTCGGTCAGGTCAACCGGATCCACGCTCAGGCCAATTTCAACGGCGCCCGCTGGGCACGCTCCTTTGCCGATTGCCGCCAGGCCGATGTGGACTGGGACGCTTATCTCTTCAACCGCCCGCGCCGCCCCTTCGACCCGCGTCTGCTGCGCCGCTGGCACCTCTACAAGGACTTCACCAACGGCCTGCCGGGGCTGTGGATGAGCCACTACGTCGATGCCGTCCACCTGCTCACCGGCGCCCGCTACCCGGCGGCCGCCGTGGCCCTCGGCGGCGTTTACGTCTGGCGCGACGGCCGGCAGCACACCGACACCTTCCATACCATCCTGGAGTATCCCGAGGGCTTTTTGTTCGACTGGGGCATGGGGCTGGGGAACTCGGCCGGCACGCAGTTCCAGGTCTTCGGCACCCGCGGGACGCTGGACATCGGCAAGAACTACTGCACGCCGACGGAGATGACCATCTCCGGCGCCGGCGGTCCGCGCGGCAAGGAGTCTCCGGCCCGCCGGCTCCCGATCGGCCCGAGCCAGGATCACATGGCCAACTGGCTGGAGTGCCTGCGAACGCGGCGCCGCCCCGCCGCCGACATTCAGTTCGGCCACCAGCATGCCGTCGCCACGATCATGACCGCGGCCGCCCTGGAGACGGGGCGGCGGCAGCGCTACGACAGCCGCAAACGGGAGGTGTGCCCCGGATGACCACGCCGACCTCAACCGCTGCCGCTGCGCTGGGCGACTGGACGCGGCGCGACTTCCTCTCCCACACGGCCGGCCTCGCCGTCGGCGGGGCCGCGGCCAACGGCAGGACAACCATGAGCGCGAAGATCACCCGCGTCGAGGCCTTCCCGATTAACTACCCGGTCGTCGGCCGCTTCCGATTCTTTGAGGGTCCGCCCGGGCGCCCGGCCGGCCGGCCGGCGGTCGTCGTCAAGCTGACCACCGAGGACGGGACCGTCGGCTGGGGCCAGAGCGTGCCGACGCCGCGGTGGAGTTACGAAACGGTCGAGTCGGTCACCACGACGATCCGCAACTACCTGGCCCCCGAGCTGGTCGGTCGCGATGCCTTTGACCTCGAAGGTCTGCACGCCGCGATGGGTCGCGCCATCGCGCCATCGTTCTCGACGGGCCAGCCGATCTGCAAGGCGGGGATCGACCTGGCGCTGCACGACCTGACCGGCAAGCTCCTGCGCTGCACGCTCGCCCAGCGCTGGGGCCGGCGCGGCCGCGACCGGATCGAGCTGAGCTGGACGCTCAACCCGCAGAGCCTCAAGGAGGTCGAGGGGCTGGTGGAACAGGGCCGCAAGCGCGGCTACCGGCACTTCAACGTCAAGGTGGCGCCGGACCCGAAGTTCGACCTGGAAATGTGCCGCCTGGTCAAGCGGCTCGTTCCGGACGGCTTCCTCTGGGCGGACGCCAACGGCGGCTACGACCTGGCGACCGCCCTGGCGGTGACGCCGCGGTTTGCCGACGCCGGCGTCGCCGTCTTCGAGCAGCCGATTCCGGCCAACCGGCTGAGCGGCTATCGCCGGCTGAAGCGCCAGGGCGCCCTGCCCATCATCATGGACGAGGGGGTGGTGTCCGCGGTGGATCTGGAGGAGTTCATCCGGCTGGAGCTGCTGGACGGCGTGGCGATGAAGCCCGCCCGCTGCGGCGGCCTGACCGAGGCACGCCGGCAACTCGAGTTGCTCCGCAGCGCCGGGCTGATGTTTTTGGGCAGCGGACTGACCGACCCGGACGTCGCGCTGGCGGCCACCCTGGCTCTGTACGGTGCCTACGACCTGCAATATCCGGCGGCGCTCAACGGCCCGCAGTTCCTCTCCGGGAGCATCCTCGCCCGACCGCTGGAGGTCGCCGCCGGCCAGCTGGCCGTGCCGACCGGGACGGGCCTGGGCGTCGAGGTGGACGAGGAGCGGCTGCGCAAGCTCCTGCTGAAAGACGCGGGCTGAGGTGCTCGCGGAACGGACCGACGATCCCGCGGAGGGATGCCATGAGGAACGTCCGACAACTCGCCCTTGCCGCCGGCGCTCTGGCGGTCGCGCTGGTCGCGCCCGCGGTTTCCGGAGGCGACCCGTCGCAGGCCCGCTTTCGCTTCGCCGCGGTCGATGACGGAGCGCTGGGCCTGTGGGAGGGCGACCGGCCGGTGCTGGTCTACAACCACGGCGTGCGGACGAAGGCGGGCGTCCCCGCGGACCGCCGGCGCAGCAGCTACGTCCACCCGCTGTACGGCCTCGACGGCGAGGTGCTCACCGACGACTTCCCCAAAGACCACTACCACCACCGCGGGCTGTACTGGGCCTGGCCGCACGTCCGTGTCGGCGACACCGAGCACGACCTGTGGATGCTCCGCGGCGTCCGGCACCAGTTCGAGCGCTTCGTCGAGCGCCAGGCCGGGGCGGACGCCGCGGTACTCGCCGTCGAGAACGGCTGGTATGTGGGGCCGCGGCGGGTCGTTCGCGAGGAGGTCCGCTTCCGCGTCGCGCCCGCGGACGCTACCGGGCGAGTCATCGACGTCGAGCTGCGCTGGACCGCCCTGAAAGATCCAGTGACCCTGCGGGGCGCGGCCGGCAAGGGCTACGGCGGGCTGAGTCTGCGCTTCGCCCCGCGGCGAGAGACGGTCATCACGACCGCGGACGGCCGGCAGCCGAAAGACCTGAACCGGACGCGCCTGGCCTGGGCCGACCTGACGGCGCGATTCGAGGGAGCCCGCTCGCCGAGCGGCATCGCCGTTCTCGTCGGCCGCCAGCATCCCGACTCTCCGCCGACGTGGATCACGCGCCATTACGGCTTCCTGGGCGTCGGCTGGCCGGGGGTGCAGGCGGGGGTGCTGCCGGTGGGCCGACCCGTCACCTGTACGTATCGGCTCTGGATTCACCGCGGCCCGGCCGACGTACAGCGGCTAAAACCGCTTCTGACCGGGGCGTCCGGTTGAAGCCCACCGCGCTGCGTGCGCGGCGCGGACACCGCGCGGACCGTGTCGGTTTCCGCGCGGTGTGTGAGCCGTCGCCTACCGCTTGACCCCTTCGTTCCAGTAAATGCGGAGGTTGTGCGTCTGCCGGCCGGCGGCGACGAGGTCCACGCGACCGTCGCCGTTGAGGTCCACGGCGGCCAGATCCTCGGCCGCCATGCCGCCCTCCTCCACGATGGAGCGCTCCCAGCGGGCACCCTTGCCGTCCACGGTCCGATAAACGCGGACGCCTCGACGCTGCCCCGGCTTGAGACTCAGATCGTCGCGCACGCCGATGATCAACTCCTCGCTGCCGTCGCCGTCCAGGTCGGCGCACGAGACGGCGTGGCCCCAGCGCAGCTGGTCATCGACGAGGTGCCGGTTCCACAGCTTCTGGGCCGGGTCGGCCGGCGGGGTGTAGACGATTACCTCGTGACCGTGGAACGGCTCGACGGCGGCGAGGAAGCGGTGCTTGCCACGATCGAGGCTGCCGAACTTGATCTCGCTGGCGCCGCGGCTGGCGTCGGGCATCGCCTGGTTGCCCACCCCGATCCGCGAGCGGTCCCACTTGCCGCCCTTGCGCTGCAGCAGGCTCACGCCCTCGTAACTGGCAACGAGGATCTCATTGGGATTGCCGCGCGGACCCGGCCCCGACCAGAAGTTATGCACGACGTGCAGGGAGTTGTCGAGCACCTCCGGCACCCAGGGTCCGCGCACCGGGTCTTTGGGGATGCGGTAGGCCAGGAGCCGGACCGGGTCGCCGTCCATCCAGTTCTTGCCCTTGCTGCTGCCGCGCCCGAGCGTCGGAGCAACGAGCAACTCCGGTGTACCGTCCTGATCGAGGTCGGCAAAGCGGATGCGGTGGATGCTCACCTCGGTGCCGATCGGGTGGACGGTCCACCGCTCGTCGAGCGTCTTGCCGCGCCGCAGCCACTGCAGCGTGCCCTCGTTCTTCGTATCCAGGAAGCGCCAGCCGGCGCCCAGGGCCAGATCGATCTTGCCGTCGCCGTCGATGTCGTGGGCGGCGATGCAGACGTTGTCGGGTCGGGTCTGGCCTTCGATAATCGTCCGCCGTTTCCAGGTCGGGTTCTCGTACCAGAGGATGCGGGTGGTATCGACAACGACGATATCGGGCTTGCCGTCGCCGTTGATGTCGGCCGGCAGCACAGCGTAGCCGACCTTCAGGCCGGTCTCGATCTCCTGCATGCGGAAGCGCGGGAAGCCGGCCGGCGCGGCGGTTTGCTCCGGGCGGGCGGCCATGCCGGCGAGGACCGCCAGCAAGCCACAGCATAGCAGTTTCAAGCAAAGTCGCATCGGAGTGCCCTCCAGCTGGCGGGCCTGGCGAGCGACCACTCGCCGGGCCGCCAGCGGCACGAAGAAGGTTCGGGACGCTGCGGTAGAAGACGAGAAACCTGGTTCAGTTTATTGTCTTCCCGGGCTCCTGCCAGTAGACTGCCACCGCTCTTGCAGAGCCGCCCTGATCGACAGCGCGGAGTGCCTGCTCATGACGACCTCGCGATGGTCATTGCTGGCCGCGGCCACATTGCTGTGCCTGGCGGCGGCCGCACCTGCCGGGGAACCGCTTCCCGTGGGGTCGCAGCCGCCGCCGGTCGCGCTCCCCCATTTCCCCGACCGCCTGCACGCCGTGGTCTGGCGGAACTGGCAGCTGGTCGAGCCCGCCTTGCTGGCCCGGGTGCTGGGCACCTCGGAGGCAAAGGTCCGCGTCCTGGCGGCGGCGATGGGCCTGCCACCAGCGGGCAAGGTGCAGCCGGAGTGGCGCCGCCGCGGCTACATCACCCTGGTGCGGCGGAACTGGCACCTGCTCCCCTACGAGCAGTTGCTGCCCCTGCTCGACATGAGCGCCGCCGAATTCGCCGTCGCCCTGCGCGAGGACGACTTCCTCTTCGTCAAGCTTGGCTCCGCCAAGCCGCGCTGCGAGCCGGTGCGATACGTCGAGCCGGACGAGAAGACGCGGCGGCGCCAGGCCGAGATCCGCCGCATCGTGGCGACCCGCTTCGGCGACGCCCTGAGCGGGCCTGGCGAACCGGCCTTCCAGTTCGTGGCCGACCTCAGCCGCCTCGAGCCGGGCGCCGGCCCACCGGTCCCGGCCCGCGCCGGCGGCAAGCACCTGGGGTTGCGCTTCCTCTACTCCTACTTCGGAACCTATGGCGACCCGCTGGCCGAGCAGACCCTCGACCCCTACCCCGAGGGCTTGCTGGCCCGGCTGGCGGCCAACGGCGTCAACGGCGTGTGGCTGCATGTGGTGCTCCGTCAGCTGGCCCCGGGCGGCAAGCACTTCCCCGAGTTCGGCGCCGGCCACGAACAGCGGCTGGAGAACCTGCGCCGCCTCACGGCGCGAGCGCGCCGCCACGGCATTGCCGTCTACCTCTATATCAACGAACCCCGCGCCATGCCGGCCGCCTTCTTCGCTGGCCGCCAGGATCTGGCCGGCGTGGCCGAGGGGGATTATCGTACCCTGTGTACCAGTGACGGGCGTGTCCGGCAGTGGCTGGAAGATGCGCTGGCACACGTCTTCTCCCGCGTGCCGGACCTGGGCGGCGTGTTCACCATCTCCGGCTCCGAGAACCTGACCAGTTGTGCCTCGCACGGTAAGCACCGGGCCTGCCCGCGCTGCCGGCGGCGCAGCGCCGACGAGATCATTGCCGAGGTCAACGCGGTCATCGCCGCCGGCGTGCGCCGCGGCAATCCCGCGGCGCGAGTGCTGGTCTGGGACTGGGGCTGGCACAACCACGGCGAGGCGCCGGGGATCATCGCGCGGCTGCCAAAGGACAGCTGGCTGATGTCCGTCAGCGAGTGGGCCATGCCGCTGCAGCGCGGCGGCGTGCGAACCCGGGTGGGCGAGTACTGCCTGTCGGTCGCCGGCCCGGGACCGCGAGCCGAGCGGCACTGGGCTCTGGCCCGGGCGGCCGGCCTGAAGACGGTGGCCAAGGTGGCGATCAACAACTCCTGGGAGTTGTCCGCCGTGCCGTACCTGCCGGTCCTGGACCTGGTGGCCGAGCACTTCGCCCGGCTGGCGAAGGCGAAGATCGATGGCGTCATGCTCTCCTGGACGCTGGGCGGTTATCCGTCGCCGAACCTGCGTGTCGCCCGCCGCTTCGCCGAGCAGCCCGGGGTACGGCCCGAACAGGTGCTCGACGAACTGGCCCGCGAGCTGTACGGTCCCGGCGCGTCGCACGCCCGCAAGGCCTGGACCGCGCTGAGTCGCGGCTTCGCCGAGTTCCCGCATCACGGCACGGTGGTATACCTGGGTCCGCAACAGCTGGGTCCGGCGAACCTGCTGCACGCCCGGCCGACCGGCTACCGGGCCAGCATGGTCGGCTTCCCGCACGATGACCTGCAGGGCTGGCGCGGTCCCTACCCCGCCGACGTGTTCGCCGCCCAGCTGGAGAAGGTCGCCGCCGGGTGGGGCCAGGGTCTCGAATCCCTGCAACGGGCAGTCGAGCTGGCGCCCGCCGCGCAGCGTGCGGCGGCGCGGGCGGACCTGCGGCTGGCCCAGGCGGCCCGGCTCCACTTTGCCTCGTCGGCCAACCAGACCCGCTTTGTCCAGGCGCGCGACGTCCTCCTGGACAGCCGGCGATCCGCGGCGGAGCGGACGAAGGCGCGGCAGCGAATACTCAGTCTGCTGGACGAGGAGATCGGGTTGGCCCGGGAGTTGTTCGCGCTCGCCCGGACCGACTCGCGCATCGGCTTCGAGGCGTCGAACCACTACTACTATGTGCCGCTCGACCTGGTCGAGAAGGTGCTCAACTGCGAGTACCTGAAGACCAACCTGCCTGGGGCGCGCTGAACGAGGTCAGGAAGCCGGCTGCCGAAAGCGCAAGCGCTTCGACGATCCGGGGAGTGTTTCGCCGTCTGCTGCACAGAGGCAGGAACGGCGTCCTTTTGTGTCACGCTACTCGAGTTGCGGAGGGAAATCCGATGGGCAGAACCACCACGCTGTGGGCAGTGCTGGCGGCAATCGCCGTTAGCCTCGTCTTCTGGGGGACGGCGCCAGGTCAGATCACCAAGGGGAAAAAGCGGCCAGCCGGCACCAACTACCTGATGCGGGGTATCAACCTGCCCAACTGCGCTGGCCTGGGGAAAGCGCTCAAGGAGGCTCCGGCCAGCGACAAGGCCTGGGACACGATCGCCTGCCAGGCTTCGTGTCTGAATGAGATGAGCTATGTGCTGATGGATGACGGCCGGTGCCCGGATGCGACCTGGGCCAAGGCTACCAAGGCTCTTCGCGACGGCAGCGCCGCCGTCGTGGCGGCAGCCCAGAAGAAGGACGTGGAGGCTGCCAGGGCCGCCTTCAAGACGATCGCCGCTTCCTGCGCGACCTGTCACAAGGCACACCGATCCGCGAAATAGGCGCTATTGGTTTCTCATACACGCTCCGGTAGAGGTTATCCGAGCTGCACACACCGCTGCGCCGCGTGCGCAGCCCGGGCAGCCTTTACCAGAGCGTTCGCCTCCGCGGCGGCCTGCACGTGGCCGCGCAGACGCGCCGGGAAGTGTCGAAAAGCCTTTCCGCCGTGACTGTTGAAGACTTCAGGAATGCTTCGGCAAACATCACTGGTTGGGAAAAAAAAAACGACTACTTGCATTTCGGCAAAAACGGAATAAAATCAATTCACTTTAATGTGTAAACGCTGCGCACGGGTGGTCGCCTGCTGAGACCGCGAGGAATGGCCCAACGCAGCCAGGGCTGTCCTGCTGTGATCGCCCTTGAACTGGCCCCGAAATTACCTACCTACCCACCAGGATCACGAGATCCTGGACCCGCAAACGTGGATCCGCCTGCTCGGCTGCTTGCCGAGTAACCGAACCGACAACCCACCTGTTCGTGGCCTGAGTGAAACGGAGAGTCTGTACCTCACGCCGACGTCTGTTCCTCGGTGACGGCCGCTGACAGCGGGCGTGAGCAAACGAGCACTACGGAACGGTTGTTGATGCGTGGTATGACTCGCCGACGCAAGGCAGGGAACGTTTCCCGTTGTTGAGGATGCGTCGCCGGCGCCGGTTGCCTGCTCCAGCGGGAACCGGGCCGGCGTGGAAGCCGCACGATGAGTTGCACTCACCCCGAGTCGTTTGGAGGAGGTTCGCCATGAGGCTGCGAGTGATTCCTATTTTGCTGACCGGGACGTTGCTGGCCTGGTCGCTGCGTGCGGAGGTGGCTTCGGCTCAGGGCCAGGACACCCTCAAAACCACCCAGAAGGCGGCGGCCGACCTGATGACGGCCGACAAAGCGGTCACCGCGGCCAGGAATGCCCTGCAGTCGGCCAGGAACAACCTTGACACCAACCAGTTCAATTCCGCGGCCTGGAACGCCAGGGTGACCAAGGCGCAGGCTGCCACCAGCAAGGACCAGTATGACAAGGCGGGACCCAAGGAGAAAGAGGCCGCCCTGGAAAGATACGAACTGGCCCTGGAGCTAGCCGAGAGACGGCAGGCGGAACTGGAGGCTGCCGAGAAGTTGCTGCCGCAACGCGAAGCGGCTGCCAAGGCCGCCGAGGAACGCTATGCCCGGGCCGTGCCGGCTGCTGGAAAACTGGCCGGTTCAGTCAAGGCCATGGTGCGCGAGGCGGAAAATAACCTGGAGGAAAAGGTTCGGCTCGCCAAGCTCGCGTTCGAGAAAGCGGCGTTCACCAAGGCGACCGCCGACAAAACGACCGCCAACGCTGCCTCGATTCGCAAGGCAGTGACGGAACTGGCCGCCGCCGACAAGGCGATCCGGGAAGCCACGGCCGCCCTGGAGAAAGCCACCAAGGACCAGCCGCAACGACTGAAGGATGTGGAAAAAGCGACCAAGAACTACACGGCCGCCCTGCAGGCCGTGGTCAAGCACATCCCCGCGCTCAAGACCGCCCAGGGCAGCGCAGTCCTCCAGAAGGTCACTGCTGACCTGGTCGCGGCGGACCAGACGGTCCGGGATACCACGGCTATCCTGAACAGGGTCAAGAGTGACCTCCAGACAAAAACCAACGCGGTCAAGACCGCAGCCAAGAATGCCCAGGCGGCCCTGGAAAAGGTAGACAAGTCCATCGCCAAGATTGCTGCCCGCAAGGCAGCCAAGTTCGCTCAGGAACTGGTCGCGCGGGCGGAAAAAACGCGTCTGGCGGCGGAAAAGGTCTGCGCCGACAAAACCGAGCAGGCCGAACGAGCGACTCAGGTGCAGGTGGCGGCCTTGCAGACGGCCGTCAAGGCGCTCGCCTCCAGGGGCGCGGAAAAAGCTCTGACGGCAGAGAAGGCGACCCTCGCCAAGGCGCTCGCCGACAACGAGACTCAACTCAAGAAGGACGAGGCTGCCACGGCTCGCGAAGCCACCGAAGCCAAGGGCGCTGCCGACAAGGCCGAGGCGGCCAGGGTCGCCGCGGACAAGGTGGTGATAGCCAGGACCGCCACGCGGCAGGCCCTGGAGCGGTCGTTGCGCCAGCAGCACTACCGGGAGCTGAATGCCGCTTACACGGAACTGGTGAAGAGCCAGCAGCTCGCCACTGACAAGTTTCTGCAGCCGAAGGTGGCCGCTCTGAACAAGGCTTCGCTGGCTTACAAGAACGCCCGGGCCGCGGCCACGGAGACGGCCTCCGCTCTGGCAGCCGCGCAGGCGGCCCTGCAAAAGGCGCCGGCCAAGGACAAGAAGACGGCGGAAAAACTCGTCAAGACGAGGGAAGCCGCCTGGCGCGCTGCCGAGGCCAAGGTCACGGCCACCAAGGCGGCACGCGATCGTGCCCGCGACGAGAAGAAGGCCGAGGAAACCAAGCTCCAGCAGTACCAGGTCCAGAACAAGGCGGCGCTTGCGAAGGTGGTGGTGGCCAAGGCTGCGGCTGAGGGTGGCCTCAAGTTGCTGCCGGAATCCGCCTGGAACTACGCCAGAGCCCGCCACCTGCTCGTCCGCGCCGGCTTCGGCGGCACCCCCGAGGAAGTCGCCCGTCTGCACGCCATGGGCCTGCACGGCGCGGTCCAGCATCTGGTCCATTACAAGGATATCCCGTTCGACCTGCCGTTTGCCTCCACCCCGCGGGAGCGGCCCCAGGATTACGAAAAGAGCCTGTCGGGCAACATCCGAAATCAGCTCGATAACCGCCGCCAGCAGAAGGAGGCCAGGCAAATCCAGGCTCTGCGCGAGTGGTGGCTGCGGCGGATGATCGAATCGCCCCGGCCGCTGGAGGAGAAGCTGACGCTGTTCTGGCACGGCCACTTCGCCACCCAGTACAGCACCGCCGTCAACAGCCACTTCATGTATCTGCAAAATCAGCTGTTCCGCGACAACGCGGCCGGCAACTTCGCCACGCTGCTGCACGGCATCACGCACGATGCCGCCATGCTCAACTACCTGAACAATGACACCAATGTCAAGGGCCGCGCCAACGAGAACCTGGCCCGCGAGATCATGGAATTGTTCAGCATGGGCCGTGATCAGGGCTACACCGAGATCGACATCCGCCAGGGCGCCCGTGCCCTGACCGGGTACACCTACGATCCCTGGACCGGGCAGTTCCGCTTCATCGAAACTCGCCACGATTCGGAACCCAAGACGATCTTCGGCAAGACCGGCCCGTGGTGCGGCGACGACTTCGCGAACCTGATCCTCGAGACGCCCTATCCGCCCAAGTTCATCGCCCGGCAACTGTTCGTCTTCTTCGCCCACGACGAACCCTCGCTTGACACCATCGAGGCGCTGGCGAACGTGCTGAAGGCCAACAACTACGAGTTGGCGCCGCTGCTGGAGAACCTGTTCGCCTCCGAGGAGTTCTACAGCGACAAGTCGATGGGGACGCAGATCAAGGGGCCGGTCCAGCTGCTGGTCGGCCTGCACCGCGACCTGGGCCTCAAGGATGCGAACCTCTCCTACCTGCTTACGACGTCCAACAACATGGGGCAGTACCTGCTGGAACCGCCCAGCGTCTTCGGCTGGCCGGCCGGCCGTACCTGGATCAACTCCACGCGCGTGTTCATCCGCTACAATGCGCTGGCGGACATCCTGGAAACCGTGCCGCGCGGAGGCCAGTCCGGGGTAGATATCGTCGGCACGCTGCTGGCCGGCAAGAAGTTCCAGAGCCATGCCGAGGTGGTGGACCACCTGGTTCGCTGCTGCATGACGGTGTTGCCGTCCGAGTCCAAGCGGCAGGCGCTGATCGAGTTCCTCAAGCCGCTGCCGCCGCCCGATCAGTGGGAAGCGCAGCGCGGCCCGGCCAACGCCCGCTTGACGCGGCTGCTGGCCATCCTGATTTGTTCGCCGGAATACCAGTTGACCTGATGGTTTTACATAAGGCGTGGGGGG